>MHXM01000108.1 GCA_001825565.1 Desulfuromonadaceae bacterium GWC2_58_13 | reverse complement strand
ATTTTGAATTTCATCGTCCCGCGTTCTCTTCGCCGGTCTCGGCGCTGCCGGGAATCGTCAATCATCGCCGGCCGCGAACCGAACCTCGATGTCGGTAGCGGATTCCGGCGAAGCGGGCAGCTCCCTCGTTCCGGCGACGAGCACCCACGCCAGAAGCGACACGAAGAACGCAATGCGCAGAATTTTTATTAAAACCTCAACCATCCCCATCGATCAACCCCATGCATCCCGTAAATTCAGCCGTTGACACGATTCGCGAAAGGCTCCGATCAGGCCAAGCCGATGAACTGCCCGCCGACGAGAAGCCCGATGGCCGATCCGAGCAGGGCGCCGATGAGCACATCGGTCGGATAATGCAATCCGAGGTAGACGCGGGACAAACCGATGAGCACCGCCACCGGCAACAGAAGAAACCAGGCTCCCGGAACCAGAACGTAGAGCACGCCGATCACCGAGAAAGCCGTCATGGTGTGCCCCGAGGGAAAAGAAAAACGATCGGGGGGAAGCATGATGCAGGCGAGGCTGTCCCAGGTCTCGAAGGGCCTGGGCCGCCCCACCAGGTTTTTTACCGCCTTGAAGATGACGACGGTGAGGGCAATGGCCAATGCCATGGCGGCTATCGCCCATTTGTACGCCTGGGCATCCATGGCCAGCAAAACCAACGCCAGGGCACCCCAGAGCGATCCATCCCCCAACCGGCTCATGATCTTGAAAAAGACCGTCAGCCAGCAAAAACGTTGCAGTCCGCAAAATCGTTTCATGACCTGGGCTTCGAACGGGGTGATGTGTTGGCAGTAATAATCGACCACCCCTCCGGCAAATGGTATTTTTCTCGATACGGACATAGGCCATCTCCTCGTTAATGTCGCCTTCAGAACAACGGCTGCAACCCTTTGCGAAGATTCGGCCGCGCCGCGCCAGAATCTTCGCCCCCAAGACATTCGATATAGACGTCGCTCACCACCCGATTGATGCTCGACCAGTTCTGCTGCTCCGCGTAGAGGCGGGCGCCCTGACCGAGCGACCGGCGATACCCGGCATGTCCAAACAGGGACTTCATGCTGCCGGACAGCGCCATGGACGAAACGGTGGTAACGATTTCCCCGGTCTTGCCGTTCTGGATGATGTCTTTGGGACCGGGGACATCGAACCCGATCACCGGCAGTCCCGAGGCCATGGCCTCCAGGATGACGTTGCCGAAGGTTTCACTTAACGACGGAAAGGTCATGACATCGGCGGCGGCATAATATCGCGCCAGTTCCTCGCCGTGCCGGTACCCGGCGAACATCACCCGGTAGTCGCATTCCGATTGCAATCGGTCTTTTAGTGGGCCGTCGCCGATCATCAGCAGCCTCGCCTTGGGCTCGTCCAGCAGGTAAAACGCCTCCAGCAACATGAGCAGGTTCTTCTCCGCCGCCAGCCGGCCGCAGTAGAGAAATACGACCTCGTCGTCGATGAACCCGAGTTGCTCCCGCAACTGCCACGAACGTTTGCGCGGACTGAACCAGCCGCTGTCGACCCCCCGGCTCCAGACCGTCACCCGCTCGAATTTCCGCTCCTTCAGGATGTCCCGGATCGATGGGGTGGGACAGAAGGTTTTGCTGGTGCGGTTGTGAAACCATCGCAGATATGTCCAGATGACTCCTGCCGCGGATTTCAGCCGGTAGGATTCCATGTACTGGGCGAAATTGGTGTGATAGGAGCTGACCACCGGGATCCCGAGCCCGCGGGCGGCTTGCAATGCCGCCCAGCCGAGGGGACCTTCGGTGGCGACATGAACGATGTCGGGAGCGGCGGCCCGCAGGTGGCGTTTCAGGGTGGCCGGACGCACCAGGGGGAGCAGGATTTCCGGGTAGTTGGGTAGCCGCCACCCGGCAAAAGCCGTCACCTCGACCCCGGCCCGCGCAGCCTGCACCCCGCCGCCGTAATCCGGAATGAACAGATGCACCCGATGGTTTTGCCCCAGAAGATGTTCCACCAACCGATCGAGGGTCCTGGAAACCCCATTGACCTGGGGAAAATAGGTTTCCGTGACAATGGCGATTTTCAGATGATCATTCATGCACGCCTCACCGAAATAATGTCGTTTCCCTGGGTGGAGCCGGCGATGCTCCCATTCGGGCCCGTTGCCCGGTTCAGGCGCAATCGGCCAGGGATTGCGCCGAGAGGTTTTCGTGATAGGCGCGGAAGGCGGCCACCCCCTGCTTGCCCATGTAGCGCCCGAGGGTCTTGGCGTCGGTCTCCATCAGATCGACCAGGATCAATCCGTCGAGCACATCGCCGAAGTTGGGATCGAGGTTGAAGGCCAGCAATTTCCCGCCGAGGTTGAGATAATGCCGCAGCAGCACCGGAATCCCCTTCCGATCGATCTCGATGTCGGCGATCATCGAGGACAACTCCTCCATATCGCTCATCACCGCCCTGGTCGAGGCCCGGGCGCAACCTTTAATTCTGACCCGTCGAACGTGCATCGGCATGCGCGGCTTGATCATGCGCGACATTTCGGGAATGGAGAGGGTCTCCTGAAGGGTGCCGGCAATGAGTTGCCGAGACAGGTCGCTGTAGTCGCGGGTGATGCTGACCGGTCCGAACAGTTTCCGATAACGGGGATTTTCCGCCACGAACTGGCCGATCCCCTTCCAGAGCAGCAGCAGGGGGGCATAGCTGCGCTGGTACTCGCCGCGCACGAACGAACGTCCCATCTCCAGGGCCGGGCCGAACTGTTCGAACACCCGGGTGCGGAAGCGGAACAGGGTGTGGGTGTACAGCCCCTTCTTCCCCATCTGCCGCAGAATTTCATCGGTCTTGCCCACCCGGTAGGCCCCGACGATCTCGGACTTTTCCCGGTTCCAGATGAAAATGTGCGTGTAGTGCTGATCGAAGACGTCCAGGTCGTACCGCTTGCCGGTGCCCTCACCGACTTCGCGGAAGGTCAGCTCCCGCAGGCGGCCGATTTCCAGCAGCGCGTAGGGAATCTGGCCGGCCCGGGCCTGATACACCCGCATCTCTCCGCTATCCACCAGCAGCTGGGACTGCGGCAGACGGCCGATTTCCCCAGCCAGGATTTCCGGCTGCCGGGCGGGAATGACCGGTTCGTCGCCAACGGGAACGCTCCCCGGCTCCGAGCGCTCCGCCGTTGCCGAACAACCGAGCAGGTAGGTTTTGAGCCGCAGGTATCCGACCATTTCATCGTCTCTGGCCATGGCGTTGAGTTTCTTCCAGGGGATGGCCTTCCCGATCCGGATGGGGAAATGCCGGCCGGCCTTGTTCAGCAGCTCGCGAACCAGCAGAGCGGTGCGCAATCGGGGATGAAGCAGTCCGGCCAGTTGAAACAGGGGGCCGTTGTGCCCTTTGAAAAATACCGGCACCACCGGGGCTTCCGATTTGCGGACCAGGCGGGCCAGGTTGTCATTCCACTTCGGATCGGAGATCTCCCGGCGCCGCAGGTTCAGGTGCGAAACCTCTCCGGCGGGGAAGATCACCAGCAAACCGCCGCCCCTCACCCAGCGAATCCCTTCCCGCATCGGCGCGATATTGGTCCGGCCGGCTTCCCGGGAACCGAACGGATTGACCGGTATGACCGTGTCCCTGAGTTCGGGAATCCGGCAGAGAATCGCATTGGCGATGACCTTTACATCCGGCCGCAGGCGCTTGAGAAGATCGAGCAGCATCAGCCCTTCGATGCCCCCGAAGGGATGGTTGGCTACCACAACCGCCGGCCCGCACAAAGGAATCCTGGCGGCCTCTTCGTCGGCCACCCCGTAGGTCACCCCGAGGTGTTCCAGCACGGTTGTGAAAAAATCCAGGCCTTCCCGTTGTTCCCCAATCTCTGTGTAGATCCGGGAACAACGGGAGAGCCCCGACAAGGATTCCAACATCCGCGAGACGAGGGCAATCGGCGAAGGAATTCCGAACGGGTCATTCTCATGACAAAGCAGACTCATAGCGATTCGACCTTCCGATGAGGGGATAGTCTTTCCATACGACAGCAGTCTGCCTGGCTTCCTTTCAGGGAACATGAAAAAATCGTTAGGAATTGGTGTGTTTTGCAGGCGTGCGGGGACGGGAGGGACATCGCGGATGACCTGAAAGGAGATCTCCGAGGACCATTGCGAAAATTACATCTCGCTAACAACCTTCATACCGGATGCTAATTTTTCAGTAACAGTCCGAGCCCATATTTTCATACCGCAAAGCGCCTTGGATTCAGCCATCCCAGGCGTGCGACCAAGTCTCCGAGGGTACTTTGCCGATTTGCGCCAGCGCAAGGATCGGAAAGCCCGGACTGAAGGCACAACGCTTTCAATCCGGGCTTTTTCCTTGCACCGGTCCGACGCCGGCGCGGGTTCAGAAAAACAAAAAGGACTCTGTCCCTATGAGAAAACGAATCCGTTCCCTAATTCTGGTACTGACAATCCTCGCATTTCTTTTTGCCATGACGATCGCGTCCGAGGCGCGAAACCTTGCGCCGGCCTTCAACGACGAATACCTGATCCTGTTCGATACCCAGGGTCAGGCCAACCTGAATGCCCGGCGGAAGGTGCCGGCTTTGGATGAATTGAAAGATGGGATTTTGGCCGGCATGCCGGCGGAATTCAGCGTGACCCACCGTTTGAGCCATCTCCCCATGGCTGTTCTGCAGACCCGAAATCCCCGGGTGATGAATGCGTTACAGCGGCATCCGAAAATCCTGGCGATTTACCCCAATCGACGGATTTTTCCTTTTCTCGCCGAGAGTCTGCCGCTCATCCGCCAGTTGGTCCCGTCGGCAGCCGGCTACGGCGGTCAGGGAACCACCATGGCGATCGTCGATACCGGCATCAACTACCTCAATCGTTCCGAGTTCGGCAATTGCGTCGGCCTCGCCGACCCGGATTCCTGCCGGGTGGTCGATGCGGTGGATATCGCGACCGACGACGGCTCCCTCGACGACAACGGTCACGGTACCCACGTCGGCGCCATCGCCGCCGTGGTCGCCTCCGAAGCCGATCTGGTCGCCATCGACGTATTCGACGGCGCCGCCTCTTCCGATGCTTTGGTACTCGGCGGCATCAACTGGGCGATCTCCCACCAGGCGGACTACAACATCGTAACGATCAATCTCAGCCTCGGCGACGGCAGCTACAATACGGCGCCCTGCAAAAACCGCCTTACCAATCCTTACGTCACGGCGGTGGCCAATGCCCGCGCCGCAGGCATCCTGGTGGTAGCCGCGGCGGGCAATGAAGGCTATTCGGACGCCCTGTCCCGACCCGCCTGTACCCCGGATGTCACCTCGGTCGGCGCCGTTTATGACGCCAATGTCGGCGGCATCGGTTATTCAATCTGCACCGACGCAACCACCGCCGCCGACCAGATTGCCTGTTTCTCCAACTCGGCTGACTTCATGAGCCTGTGGGCTCCCGGAGCGATGATCACCGCGGCAGGTGCAACCAAGGCCGGCACGTCCCAAGCCGCCCCCCATGTCGCCGGGGTCCTGGCCGTGCTGCGTAGCGCCTACCCCGCCGAAACCCTGATTGAAACCGACAACCGTCTGCTGTCCGCCACGACTCTGGTCACCGATCCCCGCAACGGGGCAACCCTGCCCCGGCTCGACATGGAAGAGGTGCTGGATATTCCCGCCCCCGTCGCCGTTCCCGGGATGGGTTCCGAAGCAACCTTGCTTCTTGCCGCGCTGCTTGGAATTTTCTGCCGGGGAGGGTTTAAGCCTTGAAATTTACGATTACAACCCGAGCTGATTATTTTCTGCGAGGATTAATCGGCCGAAAGAAACGCGTTGGGGATAGCTCGAAACAGGAAGATTTTCATGTTTTCAGGAAATGGGCCAAGCGTTCTCTCCGCGCTCAGGCCATGATATATTCGTTCAGGATGAAGAGCTCCGCTTCTTCCTCCTCCATGCCGGCGAAAATCAGCTGGTCCAATTCCCACTCCGCGCTGCGCTGCGAAGAAACCAGATGATCCTCAAGGGCACCGGCATGTTGCATTTCCTGCAGCAGTTCTGGTTTGCAGCTTTGCAGAAACTGTAGCCGCAGGATTCCGAAACGGGTCAGGTGTTTCATGTGTTCACTTCCTTATGATCGAGCGCCGGAACGGAATCCCGTTCCCGGCAATTTTTTTATCCGTCACGGGATGACGCTTCTCCCGATTTTTCTCCATTCTGTTTTTTGCGATGAGCCCGGGAAGAGTATCCGTCCCGGCATTCCGGCACAGACATTCAAGACCCTGACGCAACAGGTCGGAAATCGAGCTTTCGGTGTTCCGGGTCATTTCCTGCAGCGCTTTCATCTCGGCATCGCTGAGCCGGCAGGAAACAACGAACACTCGTACATGATCGG
>MHXM01000107.1:16931-17319 GCA_001825565.1 Desulfuromonadaceae bacterium GWC2_58_13 | reverse complement strand
AGAAGGCGCTCGGCACCCCGGCCAAAATTTACTACAAATACGAAGGGGTGTCCCCGGCCGGTTCGCACAAGCCGAACACCGCTGTTCCCCAGGCCTACTACAATAAGATGGCCGGTACCAAACGCATCGCCAGCGAAACCGGCGCCGGTCAGTGGGGTTCTTCGATCGCCCTCGCCTGCCAGATGTTCGGCCTGGAGTGCACGGTCTACATGGTTAAGGTTTCTTACCAGCAGAAACCCTATCGCAAGAGTATGATGCAGCTCTGGGGGGCAAACGTCATCCCCTCGCCATCGGACCAGACTCGGGCCGGCCGTGCCATGCTCGCCAAGGATCCGGACAGCAACGGCTCGCTGGGGCTCGCCATCAGCGAGGCGGTGGAGGATGCCGC
>MHXM01000107.1:11372-16914 GCA_001825565.1 Desulfuromonadaceae bacterium GWC2_58_13 | reverse complement strand
GTTATGCCCTGGGCAGCGTGCTTAACCACGTCTGCCTGCATCAAACGGTCATCGGTATCGAGGCCAAGGAACAGATGGCCATTGCCGGTGATTATCCCGACGTGGTTATTGGCTGCCACGGCGGCGGTTCCAACTTCGCCGGCATCGGCTTCCCTTTTGTTGCCGATAAGGCCAACGGCAAGAATGTTCGGGTGTTGGCGGTGGAACCGGCCAGTTGTCCGACCCTGACGCGGGGCGTCTACGCTTTCGATTACGGCGACACCGCCAAGATGGCACCAGTTGCAAAGATGTACACCCTCGGTCACGACTTCATGCCGCCCGGTATCCACGCCGGCGGTTTGCGATACCACGGCGCTTCGCCGCTGGTCTCGCAATTGGTGCACGAAGGTGTCGTCGAAGCGAAGTCGGTGCACCAGCTCGCCTGCTTCGAGGCGGCAGTCCTCTTCGCGCGCAGCGAGGGGATCATCCCGGCACCGGAGTCGAGCCACGCCATTCGCGGCGCCATCGACGAAGCGCTTTTGGCCAAGGAAGAGGGGAAGGGAAAAACCATTCTCTTCAATCTCTCCGGGCACGGCCATGTCGACATGACCGCCTACGACGACTTCCTCGGCGGTATGTTGAATGACTACGAGTATCCGGAAGAGGCGATCAAAGAATCGTTGGCGCATCTGCCGAAAGTTGGATGACCTGCTATTATCGTGAGAGCGATTCTGACGATTGCTCCGAACAGGGAGATCACAACGATCTCCCTGACAGGTTAATACATGATTAGAATCAAAATCTGTGGGATCACTTGCATTGAAGACGCCCTGCATGCCGCCGCTTGCGGGGCGGACGCGCTGGGCTTGGTTTTTTATGCCAAAAGCCCCCGGGCGGTGAGCCCGGATCGGGCCCGACGGATCGTTGCCGCCCTCCCGCCGCTGGTGACCACGGTTGGTCTGTTCGTCAACGAGTCTCCGGAAAACATTCGCCAAATTGTCGAAACCTGTGGCCTGGATGTGATCCAGTTGCACGGCGACGAGGGGCCGGAGCAGTGTCTCTATCCGCCGCGTCGGGTACTCAAGGCGTTACGGGTCCAGGGGGAGCAAAGTCTGGTCGGGCTGGATGGCTATCAAGTGTCGGCGCTACTGCTCGATGCCTGGCGACCGGACAGCTATGGTGGTACCGGCCATGTTTGCGATTGGCAACTGGCCGCGAGGGTCGCTGCCGAGCGACGGGTGATTCTGGCCGGCGGACTGACCCCAGAAAATGTCTCCGAGGCGATCGGTCAGGTACATCCCTATGGAGTCGATGTTTCCAGCGGCGTCGAAAGCGCTCCGGGGCGCAAGGATCCTGAGCGGGTCGAGGCTTTCATTCGGAATGCCCGGGCCGCTCTATAACGAAAGGACAACATGAAATTTAGCGAACTGAACCTGCCTGAGTCGGTCCTCAAGGGGATCGCACAGGTTGGGTTCGTCGAACTTACCCCGGTACAGGAAGAAACCATCCCCCTCGCCCTGGCCGGCAAGGATGTCGCGGCCCAGGCTCAGACCGGCACCGGCAAGACCGCGGCCTTTCTCCTGTCGCTTTTTACCCGCCTGCTGGCCAGCGGCAAGCAGACCAGCAACAACCCGCGGGCCTTGGTTATCGCGCCAACCCGGGAATTGGTGGTGCAGATCTGCGAAGATGCCAAGGGGCTCGGAGCTTTCTGCGATCTGAAGGTTCAGGCGATTTTCGGGGGCATGGATTACGACAAGCAGCGTCAGGCTTTGAAGGACGGCGTCGACATCATTGTCGCCACCCCGGGACGGCTGATCGATTATGCCCGGCAGCGGGTCTTTTCGTTCGATCGCATCGAGGCGCTGGTTATCGATGAAGCCGATCGTATGTTCGACATGGGTTTTATCAAGGATCTGCGGTATATCCTGCGCAAGCTGCCTCCTTTCGAACAACGCCAGACCATGCTTTTTTCCGCGACCCTGTCCCCCCGGGTGGCCGAGCTGGCTTATGAATTCATGGATTTGGCCGAACGGGTGGAAATCCTCCCCGAGCAGGTGACCGTCGAGAAGATCGACCAGCTCCTCTATCACGCCTCCCGGCGAGAAAAGTTTCCCCTGTTGCTGGGATTGCTGAAAAAAGATCCGGGGGCCGAGCGGGTGCTGGTGTTCGTCAACACCAAACGGGAGGCCGAATATCTGGCGGACCGGCTCAAGGACAATGAATTGCGGGCCGCGGTGATTTCCGGGGACATCGCCCAGAACAAACGGATGCGTATTCTCAAGGATTTCAAGGAGGGGAAACTGACTTTTCTGGTGGCCACCGACGTGGCTTCCCGGGGGATTCACATCGATGGAGTGACCCACGTCATCAACTACGATCTTCCCCAGGACCCGGAAGATTACGTCCATCGCATCGGTCGTACGGCGCGGGCCGGGGCCTACGGCAAGGCGATCAGCTTCGCCGACGAAGACCTGGTCTTTCACTTGCCGGATATCGAGGAATACATCGGGCGAAAAATTCCCAGCCGGTTTCCCGAGGATGACGATTTTGTGTGGGATTACAAACGTAGCGCGCCCCGCAAAAAGGCGCCGGGCCATCCCAAACCCGTCACCGGCGCCAAGACCAAGAAGCCGCCCCGGCGACGCCGGCCTTAATCGTCCCCCGGGTCATGTCCCACCGAATTGACCGGGGGCCGTCCGTGAATCCGCGATGCTGAAAAAGACCGCAACCCTGGTTCTATTCCTCGTTATTTCCTTCGGGATAATGTTGGCGTCGACCCGCTCGTCAACATTCCTGGCGCGGGACTCCCTGTTGATGGGCCAAGACCCCGAGCGAGTCTGGCAGGTGTTGGCGGATGTGGAGCGTTGGTCCCAGTGGTGGCCCGGGGTCGAAGAGGCCAGGCTCGGGTCGTCCTGGGCCGTGGGCGAACCGCTTGAGCTGGTGTTCAAAGGGAATCCCACCGACGGCCCGGCCCGGATCGAATGTTGCCGGGTCGGCCGCGAACTGGCCTTCAGTCGCGAAGGGGTGCTCTGGAGCCGAGCCAGCACGGGACTGCGGCTTGAACCGAAACCCGGTGCCCTGTTGGTTACCGTGGAATCGATGGTGCGTGGTCCGCAGGCGTTTCTGGCACGATTTACCGGGCGCGAAGCCTTTGCCGCCTATCACCAGCGTTTGTTGGCCGGGCTTGACGAACGGGCCCGGATCAGCGAGTTTCCCGGTGCAAAAAAGGAGTCCTTCGATGGACGCTGAATTTAACAGAAATTTGGTCGGCTGCCGCGAATGTCCCCGGCTGGTCGACTATCTGCGGAACCTTCCGCCCAAGGGGAAGCGAACCAGGGATGAGTACTGGAACCGGCCGGTGCCGGGGTTCGGCGATCCGTCGGCGCAGGTTCTGCTGGTAGGTCTGGCCCCTGGCGCCCACGGCGCCAATCGCACCGGGCGGCCCTTTACCGGCGATGGCGCCGGGGATTTCATGTATCCCCTGTTGCACCGGGCGGGGTATGCCAGCCAGTCCCAGGTGTCTCATGCCGACGATGGTTTGCAACTGACCGGTCTTTACATCAGCAATGCGGTCAAGTGCGTGCCGCCGGAGAATAAGCCGACTGCCGCCGAGTTTACCCATTGCCGGCCTTTTCTGGCCCGGGAGCTGGCCGGCCTGCCGCGGTTGAAAGTAGTGCTGGCGCTTGGCCAGGGGGCATTCACCAGTTGTCTGCGGATGTTCAAGGCCCAGGGGGTGATCTCCTCTCTGGGGGCATTCCCCTTCGGACACGGAGTGAGTTATTCCCTTGAAAACGGCCTGACGTTGGTCGCTAGTTACCACACCAGTCGCTATAATGTCCAGACGGGGCGTATCGACGAATCCATGTTTCTGCAGTTGCTGCAACGGGTTCGGCGCCTCGCGGCAGGAGAAAACGGTTGAAAAGGGCAGGCGCTTCGATTAATGTAGGGCAGTTTGCCCTGGCACAAAGGTAAGACCATGGACCGCGACTGGTGCAGCGATTCAGTGGATGGCCGGTTTATCCGCGGAAGCGAGGGGTCATGAGAGTCAGGGTTTTGGGATGCTACGGATCTAGGTTCCCGGGCCTGTTGACCAGTTGTCTGCTGGTTAACGAATCTCTGCTGGTGGATGCCGGTGCGGTCACCTCGACCCTGTCTCTCGAACAACAGTTGGTCATCGACGATGTCCTGCTCAGTCACGCGCATCTTGACCATATCGTCGAACTGGCCTTTCTCGTCGACAATCTCTGCTTTCTGCGCGAGAAACCTTTGCGGGTCTGGGCTCCGGCCCCGGTCTTGAAGTCCTTGCGCGACCATCTGTTCAATAACGAGATCTGGCCCGATTTTACCCGCATTCCGCAGAACCGGCCGGCAATCCTTGAGCTGAAACCGTTGGCGCCGGGAGTGCCTTGCCGGATTGCCGGGCTGGAGGTGCGCTGGGCACGCACCACGCATCCGGTTTTTTCGGCCGGCTACTGTCTGTCGACCGAAACGGCGGGGTTGCTCTATTCGGGAGATACCACGGTTACCGAACCCCTTTGGCAACTTGGTCGCGACTGCCGGAACCTGGTTGCAGTTTTCGTGGAAACCTCTTTACCCAATCGACTCCAGCGGATTGCCCGGGAAAGTGGCCACCTCACCCCGGCGCTCCTGGCGAATGAACTGGTCAAGCTGGGGCGAAGCGATGTCTCCATCAACGTCTTTCACATGAAGCCGCAGTTCGTCGAAGAAATCGTCGCCGATCTGGAAATGCTGGACCACCCTCATCTGCAGGTCCTGCGCGGGGGAGAAGAATTCATTTTCTGACCCTATTTAACGCTGAATAAAAACATCACGAGGTATACATATGTCCTGGTTCAAAAGGTCAAAAGCTCCGATTGCGGCAGTAGAAACGAAAAAAGTGCAGATGCCTGAGGGCGTCTGGACCAAATGCAAGAACTGCAACGAAATTATCTATACCAAAGAGGTTGAACGTAACCTCAACGTCTGTCCCAAGTGCGATTACCATTTCCGCATCTCGGCCCGCGAGCGGATCAATCTGGTCATTGACCAGGGAACCTTCGCCGAAATGGACGGCACCATGGAATCGGTCGACTTTCTCGATTTCAAGGATTCCAAACGCTACAAAGACCGGATCAAGGCGGCGGTGAAAAAGAGCGCCGGCGATGCGGTGATTTGTGGTAAAGGGACCATCGAGGGAATGCCGGTGGCGGTCGCCGTGTTCGATTTCGGCTTTATGGGCGGCAGCATGGGGTCGGTGGTCGGCGAAAAAATCACCCGCGCCATCGAGTTGGGTCTGGACAAGCGTTACCCGGTCATCGTGTTTTCCTCTTCCGGCGGCGCCCGCATGCAGGAGAGCATTCTCTCGTTGATGCAGATGGCTAAGACCAGCGCCGCCTTGGCCAAATTGAAAAAAGCCGGTCTGCCGTTCATCTCGGTGCTGACCGATCCGACCACCGGTGGGGTCACCGCCAGTTTTGCCATGCTCGGCGATATCAACATGGCCGAGCCCAAGGCACTGATCGGGTTTGCCGGCCCGCGGGTGATTGAACAGACCATCCGCCAG
>MHXM01000107.1:0-11342 GCA_001825565.1 Desulfuromonadaceae bacterium GWC2_58_13 | reverse complement strand
TACCTGCTTGAGCACGGCATGGTGGACATGATCGTCCCCCGCCGGGAAATGAAACAGCGCCTTTCCCAGATTCTGCGGATTTTCACCAAGGACTGATCGTGGATTTTCATGAGAGTCTCAATTACCTGTACGGCCTCCAGAAATTTGGAATCAAGCTGGGCCTGGATAACATCCGGGCGCTGCTGGCTCGCCTTGGCCATCCCGAGCGTAGTTACGGCGTCATCCATGTCGGCGGGACCAACGGCAAGGGCTCGGTCTGCGCCGGTCTGGCCCGGATTCTGCGCGAGGCCGGTTTCCGGGTCGGTCTCTATACCTCGCCCCATCTGCACTCCTTTACCGAGCGCATCCAGATAGACGGCGAGGCCATCAGCGAAGCGCAGGTGGCTTTGTACACCGATGAACTGCGCATGCTGTCAGGGGAGATTCCGTCGACCTTTTTCGAATTCACAACGGCCATGGCGCTGCTCCATTTTCAACGCCAGAAGGTCGATTTTGTGGTGCTCGAAGTGGGGATGGGAGGACGGCTCGATGCGACCAACGCCATTGAACGGCCCCGGGTTTCGGTGATCACCCCGGTCTGTCGTGACCATATGGCCCACCTCGGCGCGGAACTTTCGGAGATTGCGGCGGAGAAGGGCGGGATCATCAAGTCCGGGATTCCGCTGGTCATCGGCCGCCAATCACCCCGGGCGCTGGAGGTGTTGCTGGCTCTGGCCACGCAACGAGAGGCGCCGGCGCGTCTGTGCGGACGGGATTTCGGCCCCCATTCCGGTCCGGCTGGTTTTACCTATAGGGGCATGGATGTGCAACTGGACCACCTGCGCCCCGGCTTAATCGGGGCGCATCAGCACGAAAACCTGTCGCTGGCCTTGGCTGCCGCCGAAGAGTTGCGTCGACAGGGTGTGCCCATTTCCTGTTCCGCCATGCGCGCCGGGGTTGCCGGAGTTCTCTGGCCCGGTCGGCTCGAGTGGTGGGCCGGTCACCCCCGGGTTCTGCTCGACGGGGCTCACAATGAAGGGGGGGCCGCAGTGTTAGCGGCCTATCTCGAAACCCTTGAAAACAAAGGGGTGCGCTGGGTCGTCGGGATCAAGGGTGACAAGGATCCCCAATCGATTCTCGCCCTGCTGCTCCCAAAGGTGACGGCCTTGTATTGCACCGTTCCTCCGGTTGAGGACGCGGTGTCGCCGGCAATTCTGGTCGCCACGGCCGAGTCGGCCGGTCGCCCCGCTCGCGTCTTCGCCTCGTGCCGAGAGGCCCTGATCGCCGCTCTGGTGGATTGCGGCGAGGAAGAAATCGTGCTGGTGGCCGGCTCGTTGTTTCTGGTGGCCGCCGCTCGTGAATATTTGCTGAACGGCGAATCTCTTATCTCTGCGCAGGGTTGAGGGCGGACCACCGCCCGCTTCGTCGGAAGGATCTGTTTTGTGATGCGATTTAGGCTGATTGCCTTGCTGATGGTGTGGTTTTGCTGGGTTGCTCCGACCCAGGCGAAGGTTACTTTCGGGATTGTGCCCCAGGCCGCCGAACTCTTTCCCACCGTGCCGCAAGCCCAGCGGTTCGCTACCTATCTCGAAAAACGTCTTGGCGAAGAAGTCAATGTCCGGGTTTTTCAGCAGCCTGCCGAATTGCACGAATGGCTGAACCGGTACCGAGTGGTCGATATGGCCGTGCTCAAGGTCGACTACGTGCGTGACCAGTCACCCGGGGAATTCCAGCTGTTGGCCACCGTTGTTCCCGAAGGCCGGGCCGCCGAAGCGTCCTCCGAATTGGTGATGGCCCGGCAGGGGCTCGGTCGCGGTCTCCGCAGCCGGCTTGAGGTGGTACTGACAGCCATGAGCGGCGATCCCGAGGGACGCCAGATCCTGGCGGAAGTCGGCATCGCCCGGTTGCTGGGGGCCAAGGTCGCCATGCCGGTCGACCTGACCGCCCGTCCGGTCCCGTCCGTTTCCCAAGTGCCGACACCCATTTCGCTTCTTCCGGCCCCGTCACCTGTTGCTTCGCCGGTGCCTTCCCCCCGGACCGACCTGCAGGTCCTTGCCGAAGCGGTGCCCCTGGAGTCCCGCGATGAACCGTCGACCCCGGTTTCCGCCACGCCACCGGGGGGCGAAGGGCCACCTGCCGAACCAACAAAGCCCCTACCAGCTATCCGCGCTGGCGAGGGAATCGACGACTTGGGCGGGCCTCTGCCGGTCAATCTTGAGGCGGATGAGTTGATTTACGATCAGGCCGCCTCGGCCTATCGGGCCACTGGCGATGTCCGATTGCGGAAGGGGGCGCTGACGCTCACTTCCGATCAGGTTTTTTTTAACGATTCGACATCCGAGGCCAGGGCCAGCGGCAACGTTCACCTGACCGATCCTTCCGGTTATGTCAAGGCCGAACAACTTGAATACAACCTGGATTCCGGTCTGGGTCGTTTTACCTCCGGCACGGTGTTCATGGCCGACCACAATTTTTATCTGGTCGGCACTGAAATCGAAAAACTCGGCGAGCAGACCTATCGGGTTGAGGACGGCACCTTCACCACCTGCGACGGGGAGGTGCCGTCTTGGAAATTCGGCGCCAGCCGGGTCGACGTCACCCTCGGCAAATATGCCACTGCGCGCAACGTTCTTTTTTACCTGCATGACATCCCGGTGCTGTATCTTCCTTATGTGATATTCCCCGCCAAGACCGAGCGGGAATCCGGTTTGCTGATGCCCCGCTACGGTTATTCGGACAAGCGTGGGGTCGAATTGTCGCTGGCTTACTACCAGGTCATCGCCCGGAACCAGGATGCCACCTTCTTCTTCGATTATTTATCCGATTTCGGCACCGGCCAGGGAATCGAGTACCGCTATATTTTCGGGGAAGACAACGAGGGGACTTTCAAGGGGTATTACGTCAACAATGTTCGCGATCAATACCTGAGAGACCAGATCAAGGAAGACCCCTCGCTTGAAGGAACCCTTGACGAGAGCGATCGCTACGCCGTCGAATGGAATCATCTGGGGACCCTCCCCGGGAACTGGCGCCTTAGTTCCGATGTTGAATATGTAAGCAACCGTGATTATTTTGAAGAATTCGGCGAGTCGGCTGAGGAGTACAACAAGGATCAGGCCGAGTCGGAAGTCTTTTTGAGTCGCGCCTGGCAGAATTACACCCTGGCCGCGGAACTGAACTACACCAAGGATCTGGAGGTGGATGACGACACCACCCTGCAACGTCTTCCCGAAATCCGTTTCGATGCGCTACGACAGCGCATTGGCGAAACCCCTTTTTTCTATAGCCTCGGAACCTCCTACACCTATTTCTGGCGGCAGGAGGAGGCCGTGTATGATCGGTCGGACATCGATGACAAGGTCAAGGGGCAACGCCTGAGTGTCCGCCCGGCGATTTCGACCTTTTTCACCCCGCTGGACTGGCTCGAAGTCGTCCCCGAAATTGGTTACCGCGAACGGTTTTATCAGACCTCGGACGCCGGTCCCGGTTACGAAGATGAAGGAATCTACGATTTTTCCACCCGCATCGGCACCAGTTTCTCCCGGGTTTACGCCTCGGATCTCGGCCCTTATAAGAAAATTCGCCACAGTATCGACCCCGAGGTCTATTATTCCTACCTCCCCAATGTGAATCAGGATCATCTGCCGCGGTTCGATGCCCTCGACCGGATCGCCCCGGAAAACCAGGTTACCTACTCCCTGACCAACCGGTTTACCGCGCGCCTCGAACCGGAACAGGGGGAGGCGGAATACCTCGAATTTCTTTATCTGCGCCTGTCCCAGAGTTTTGACTTCCGCCAGTCGCGGCACGACCGGGAAGATCTTTCGGGGCGCGATCCCTTTTCCGATATCCGGGCCGAGCTGATTTTTTCACCGACCCGCGTCACCTATCTCGACCTGGATGTCCGTTACGATCCCCACGGGGGATTCCTGCAGGCTTTCAATGCCCGTAGCGGCTTGCAGGATGAAGAGGGCAATGGCCTATCCGTGAATTATCGCTATGTCAGGGACAGCAACGAGTATTTCGCCGGAACGGCCGAACTGGCATGGTTGGAGCCGATCTATCTCGGTTATCAGCACCGCTACGATTTTACCGATCGCATTACCCTCGAAAAGTTGTTTGCCCTCGAATATCGGGCTCAGTGCTGGAGCGTTTTTCTGACCTTGCGCGACCGCCTCGAAGACAAGGAGTACATGCTGACCTTTGCCCTGAGCGGTATCGGCAATGTATTTCGGATGGGGGGCGAAATCGGAACGAAAGACAGTGGCGAAGAATAGCGTTACTCGAACCCCGCAGCGTTTATTAAAGCCGGCAACCGCCGGCTTTTTTTGGGCCCGGTCAATTTGCTGTTGACACAAAATATTATTTTCTGTTAATAAAATTAAACCAATGTTTTATCGTGCTCCGTCCTGCTCAGCGGCGGCGGGACGGTAATATTCAATGCGTTTACAGGAAGGAGGGATCGAGTCGCACTGGAATGCCGTGTCGAAATCCAATATTTTGCTGATGGAGGGAAAAAAAGATGAAAAAAATGTTTTGCCTCGGTATGATCGTATTGTCTCTGGCCCTGTCTGCTCCGCTCCAGATTGCGGTGGCCGCTGAGCCGGAAGTGGCGACGGTTCAATCGGTCAACATCAACACCGCAACGTTAGCGGAGTTGGAAGCTCTTCCAGGGATCGGCGCGGTGTCGGCGCAGCGGATCATCGACTACCGCAACGAACGGGGTCCCTTCTCTGCCGTCGACCAGTTGGTCGAGGTTAAGGGGATCGGGGAAAAATCCCTGGAAAAGATCAGGCCGCTGGTTTCAACGAATTGATTTCTTTCCCTGCCGTACCCGAACTCAGTCCGGGTACGGCAGGTCTAATAGATGAATCACAGGAGCTCATAATGTCAGTGCCCGAGTCGGCACCCAAATCGATTTGGCTATCCCTTATTCCCGGCGTGCTTTTGCTGGCGGTTCTGGCCGCCGCGGTTTTTGGGGAGAAGGGAATCCTTTGCGCGATTAAGTCAAATCAGGAAAAAGAGCTGTTGCAGCAGCAGGTCCGCACGTTGGAACTGGTCAATCAGGGCCTGCGCAAGGAGATCGAATCTCTGCGTTCCGATCCCCGTTATCTCGAGGCCATTTCCCGCAAGGAGTTGGGAATGGTCCGGGAAGATGAACTGGTTTACCAGTTCAGATCACCCAGCGGAAACGTTGTCCGCGTCCCTGCCCAAGCGATCGATACCGAGTCTGCACAACCCGGCCAACCCTTAGCGGATTCCGGACCCATCGAAAAATAGCTGGCTTCTTTTCTGTAACATCCCGTCTCTCCGGCAGGTTCAGGGATATGCGCATTTCTTGACAGCCGCCAACCTGTGAGGCTAGGATGCAATCGTCTTGCTTGTCCACGACAGAGAGGCGTCTGGCGCCTCGCGACCTTCGCGGGATCGGCCCGCATCGGTTTCTCATTGCAAGAAATCGAGTTGGCGCACGTCGTCCCGGCTGCTATATTTAACTGGCTAGGAACAGCCGGCGGCGGGTGTGGGCGGTTTCTGTTCATCCTGCGTTTTGCCGCCGCGTATTCATACATCTTTGGGGAGGGTTCATGGTTCAACAGGTCAAATCACGTACCCAGCGTCGAATGGAGAAAAAGCAGGCAGTTCTGCTGGTTGTCCTTCTTTTCGGCATATCGCTGGTCAGCTTTTTTCTAGGGATCATGGTTGGTCGCAGCGGCACGACATCCGCCGTGGTTAACACTGAAACCATTACCAAGCCCCTGCCGGTTTCCCCGGTGCTGGCGGAGCCGCCGAAGGCAGAGCCCTTGGTTGCTGCCGAACCGGAGCCGAAAAAAGAAGTTTTAACCTTTTATGACGCCCTGCCCAAGGGAGAACAGCCGCCGCTCGGCAGTGGCATTAATCTGCCACCTGAATCCAAGACCCCTGAAAAATCGGAGAGTTCGCCTGGCGTAACCGCACCGGTGGCCGAGGTCCCTGCTGTGCCTGACAAGGCTGTGGCGCCGCCCGTCCCCAAAATGGCCGCGCAGGGGGCGTATGTGATTCAGGTGGCATCGTTCAAGCAGTTGCCGGATGCCACCGCTCTGCGAGACCGGCTGGTGAAAAACGGCTACGCCGTGTTCACCCAGGAAGCAAACCTCGCCGAAAAGGGGGTATGGTATCGAGTTATGGTTGGCCCCTACGCCGGGAGCGAGGCCGCTGGACAGGCGGCTGAACATTTGAAGATTGAAGAGAGGTTGGCTGGAATCGTAAAAAAACAGTGATCTTTCGCGGCCCGCGGACGGGTCGAAAAAGTTGGATTTTTTTCCTTGACTTCTTTCTGTGATCTCGGTAAAGTCCCGATTCCGTGACGCGGGGTGGAGCAGTCTGGTAGCTCGTCGGGCTCATAACCCGAAGGTCGGAGGTTCAAATCCTTCCCCCGCAACCAAAACCTAAAAACCTCCCCAGGTGGGAGGTTTCTTATAAGTTTCACGGCGGTGTAGCTCAGTTGGTTAGAGCATGCGGCTCATATCCGCAGTGTCCGGAGTTCGAATCTCTGCACCGCCACCATCTTCAAAGAAACCCCCTTCATTTCGTGGAGGGGGTTTCTGCATTTGTGGCACTGGGGAGCGTCGATGGACCGTGAATTTATCCGGGTGGTTCGAGAGAACCGACTGCTTGCCGCTGGGGACAGGGTTCTGGTCGCTGTATCCGGGGGCCCGGACTCGGTTGCTTTGCTGGGCTTGTTGTGTCGTAATGCGACGGCGCTGGAAATTGTTGTCACAGTGGCCCATCTCGATCATCGGATACGCCAGGAAAGCGAGGCTGATGCCCGGTTTGTCGATCGACTCTGCGCCGACCTGGGGGTCGGCCTGACCGTCGGAGCGGCCGATGTTCCCACCCTGGCCCACGCCGACGGCGAGGGACTGGAGGCGGCGGGCCGGAGGGCCCGCCGCCATTTTCTGCTGGAAACCGCCGACGCTCAGAACTGTGCGGTTATTGCCCTGGGCCATCACCGAGGTGACCAGGCGGAGACTTTTCTGCAACGACTGCTGCGTGGGACGGGGGCTTCCGGACTGGCCTCCATGGCCATGAGGAACGACCGTTTTATCAGGCCGTTGCTTCCATTCAGCCGGAATCGGTTGCTGGAGTTTTTAGATGAGGCCGGTTTGCCTTATGTGGAAGATGAAAGCAACCGGGACCCGCGATTCACCCGCAACCGGATCCGTCACCACCTTCTCCCCCTGATGCGCTCTTTCAACCCCCGTATCGATGAACACCTGACCGCTCTCAGTCGCCGGTTTGCCGTGGAAGAAGACTTTTGGCGGCAACAGGAAAATCGCACCCTTGCCGAAATGGCCCGCCCGGATGGCGACGGCCTGACTCTTGACCGTTCGAAGCTTTTGGACATTCATCCGGCGCTGCGGGCAAGGGTTCTGCGCCGGGCCCTCGAGCAAGTGCGTGGGGATCTCCTGGAGATTGACTCCGACCACTTGATGGCCATTGATTCACTGTTGTGCGGCGCGCGTCCCCAGGGGGAATTGCATCTCCCCCGCGCCTGGGTTGGCCGTCGCTATGAGCGCCTGCGGCTGTGTTCGGCAACTCCCGTGACGCCGGAGCCATTTTTGATCAACATTGCCGGGCCCGGACGTTTTTATTTGCCTTCCGGCGGTTGCCTGACGGTGTCTCGGGAACAACAGCGGGGGCAGGGAGGGGCCGGGGTTGTGGAGTTCGACGGCGACGCGATCGGGTTTCCCCTGCTGGTCAGGAGTTTCCAGCCCGGTGACCGGTTTCGCCCGGCCGGCGGTTCCGGCGAAAAAAAGCTCAAGGATTTCTTCATTGACAATCGGATCGAGCTTGAAGAGCGGCGATGTTTACCGCTTCTGGTTGGGCCGGAAATCCTCTGGTTGGTGGGGCTCAGGCGCTGTGAGGGATATCAGCCCTTGGCGGGTTGTCGACGGATTGTCCGCATCGTCTATACGGATTTGTATATTTAGACAATTGGGTTGTGAAATCGCAGGTCTTATGGTAAGTTTCCCTTTATATTTTGGGCGTAGTTCAGTCGCATTCCATTGGATGCTTTGACTGAAATAAATGGATGCTTAGGGGGTACAGTGAATCAGTTCTATAAAAATCTTTCGCTCTGGTTGGTTATCTCCCTGGTCATGATTCTGCTTTTCAACATGATGACGCAGAAAGACCAGGAACAGAAGCCAATTACCTATACGGCGTTTCTTGCTGCCGTTGATGAGGGGCGAGTCCGTGAAGTAACCGTGCAGGGGTCCAATATCGAGGGTAAATACCAGGACGATACCCTGTTCAAGAGCTTTGCCCCCGATGATCCTTCGATGATTGAACAACTCCGAGCCAAGGGGGTGGTGATCCAGGCTCGTCCGGCCGAGGACCGCAGCTTCTGGTTTACCCTGATGGTTTCCTGGGGGCCGATTCTGCTGTTGATCGCGGTTTGGGTTTTTTTCATGCGCCAGATGCAGTCGGGCGGCGGAAAGGCGATGAGTTTCGGCAAGAGCAAGGCCAAGTTGCTGACCGACAACCAGGCCCAGGTTACCTTCAAGGACGTGGCCGGGATAGACGAAGCCAAGGATGAACTTGAGGAGATCGTCTCTTTTCTGAAAGAACCAAAAAAGTTTTCCCGCCTCGGTGGGCGCATTCCCAAGGGGGTGCTCCTGGTTGGTGCTCCTGGTACCGGCAAGACACTGCTGGCTCGGGCCATCGCCGGTGAGGCCGGGGTGCCGTTCTTCTCCATCTCGGGTTCCGATTTCGTTGAAATGTTCGTCGGCGTCGGCGCCAGTCGCGTTCGCGACCTGTTTGTTCAGGGGAAAAAGAACGCCCCCTGCATCATCTTCATCGACGAGATCGACGCCGTTGGTCGTCATCGCGGCGCCGGTTTGGGCGGCGGGCACGACGAGCGGGAGCAGACCCTGAACCAGTTGCTGGTCGAAATGGACGGTTTCGAGTCCAACGAGGGAGTTATCCTGATCGCTGCAACCAACCGTCCGGACGTTCTCGACCCGGCCCTGCTGCGTCCGGGTCGATTTGACCGGCAGGTGGTGGTGCCCCGTCCCGATGTCAAGGGCAGGCTGAAAATTCTCAATGTCCACGCCCGTAAAATTCCGCTAAATCCCGATGTGGAGATGGAAGTACTGGCCAAGGGAACTCCTGGCTTCTCCGGCGCGGATCTGGCCAACCTGATCAACGAGGCGGCCTTGCTGGCGGCTCGGGGCAACAAAAACCAGGTTGACAGGGATGATCTTGAGGCGGCCAAGGACAAAGTCATGATGGGTGCCGAGCGCCGCTCGATGGTCATAACCGAAGAAGAAAAGAAAGTGACGGCCTATCACGAAGCCGGCCATGCCCTGGTGGCGCTCTTCATTCCTGGCGCCGACCCGGTCCATAAGGTTTCCATCATACCCCGCGGGCGTGCTATGGGCGTGACCATGTATCTGCCCACCGAGGAGAAGTACAATGAAACCCGGGACGGTCTGCACATCCGCATTTGCACCCTGCTCGGTGGACGGGTGGCCGAGGAGATCATCTTCTCAAGCATCACCAGCGGCGCCAGCAACGACATCGAGCGAGCCACCGCCATCGCCCGCAAGATGGTTTGCGAGTGGGGCATGAGCGACAAGCTCGGCCCCCTGGCCTTTGGCGAAAAAGAAGGTGAAGTTTTTCTCGGTCGCGACATGGGGCACATGAAGAACTACAGCGAGGCGACCGCCATTGAGATCGACAACGAAATCACCCGCATCGTCAAGGAAAATTACCAGCGAACCCAGGTGATCTTGAGGGATAACAAGTCTGCGCTGGTCACCGTGGCCGAGGCTCTGCTCGAGCGTGAAAATCTCGATGGCGCCGAAATCCGCAAAATGGTTTTCGGCACGGATGGCCCGACTCCCGTTGCATCCCAAGGTGACACGGTGGCCCCGGGCTCAGGTCCCTGTCTGGAAAATACGGCCACGCCAGCCGAATAATGCCGTTTTCTCCACGCCTGATTCATGTTGAGACCGAGGCCGAAGCTCGTCGCGAAATTTTGCGCATCGGTGCCGACCCTGGTGGAGTCGAACGCATGGCGGCCAAGATGGTTAACCGATTGGTCGCGCTGGTTCAGGTCCCCTGCCGAGCGGCGAATATTCTCAAACAAGAAATGCTTTCCGTTGGAGGCGATGCTGCCGTAGCTCGCGGCAGCGTCGCCTGCTCGGTTCCCGAAACCGATGTCATCCTGATCGGTAACCTGAAGCAGCTGCGGCAACTCGGGGGGCGCCTTGAGTTGCAGCCATTCGGACTGCGGGAATTGGCCGGCGAATTGCGGGGGCTTTTAGCCAGGCTTGATCGGCTTCCGGCTTACCTTGCCGGTCGCAGCTGTCGCCTCTCTCTCGACCGGCCCCGAATCATGGGCATCTTGAACGTCACTCCCGATTCCTTTTCCGATGGCGGTTGTTATTTTTCTCTGCAGGCGGCTCTGGAAAAAGGTCTGGAGTTGGCGCGGGAGGGTGCCGATATTATCGACGTCGGCGGTGAAAGTACTCGTCCCGGCGCGTTGCCGGTTTCGACCCAGGAAGAAATCGACCGGGTGGCTCCGGTGATCGAGGCGTTGAGTGCCGAGGTTTCCTGTCCCCTGTCGGTCGACACCACCAAAAGTTCGGTGGCTGCCGCGGCGATCGCCGCTGGTGCCGAGTTCATCAATGATATCAGTGGACTGCAATTTGATCCCGCGATGGTGGAGGTGGCCGCCAGGAGCGGCGCCGGGCTGTTTCTGATGCATACCCGCGGGCGTCCGGAAACCATGCAGGCCGATATCCGCTACCAGGATCTGGTCGCTGAAGTGATCGATTATCTGCGCGGAAGCATTGCCATGGCCGAACAGGCAGGTGTACCCAGGGACCGGCTGGCGGTCGATCCGGGGATCGGTTTTGGCAAAAGTGTCGAGGGAAACCTCGAACTTTTACGGCGGATTGGCGAATTCCATTCCCTTGGCTGTCCCATCCTTCTCGGGACGTCCCGCAAGGGTTTTATCGGCAAAATACTGGGAGAGCAGGACCCCGCCAGGCGTCTTTACGGCACGCTGGCCACTGTGGCTCTCGGGGTGCGGCAGGGGGTGATGATTCACCGGGTGCATGATGTCGCCCCGGCAAGGGACACGGCGATGATGGCCTGGGCCGTTCGGGCGGCAGGCAGCGAATAGGACTCGAATTCAATTGAGCGGTGGGTGATGGGCGGGTTGTTCGAAGGGCTGAAAAACTTCAGGTGGTTGCTTGACCTGCTCGATATCGGCCTGGTCGCCTTTATCATTTACCGCATTATGCTTTTGATCAAGGGCACCCGCGCCGTCCAGATGCTTCTCGGATTGGCGGTCATCCTCGGAGTTTATGTTT
>MHXM01000106.1:14171-17772 GCA_001825565.1 Desulfuromonadaceae bacterium GWC2_58_13 | reverse complement strand
GGGCGAAAGCGACCTGAGCGGTTCCCCTTGCGCCGGTGATCCCGAAGCCTCGGCGGCGTGGATCATCAAACGAGGCAGCTGGTCGGGACCGATAGTGGCCTCGGGGTCGGGTCGGTGTCCCAACTGGGACGGCGTCGATGACATCGCCGTTCCGGTCGGGACCACTCCGTATTACGTGAGAATCAATTGGTGGGACAGTTACTCCGGCTACTATAAGAAAACGGACTTCCCGAAGGTCTATGTCACGACCCCCGGCCAGGTCGTCCGGCTCAGCTATTAGCCCTTGGCTGAAGGCTGATTCCCGAGTTCTGGGGCAACGAAGGTCGAGTTCATTCCGGCTCCGGTCTCATCATGCGGTTTCATAATAAAGGTCCTCGGAAGAGGCCCTTCTGGGAGGAAATACGATGGACTCCGATAAAACTTTTCACCGCAGCGCGAGGATTGCGCTCGTTGGTTCCCTGCAAAATTGCCTGACCCTGGTCTTTCTGACGGCCTTGCTGGTCGTTGGCCCATGGGTTGCCCCATCGAGTGCAAGCGAGTGTGACACCTGCATTCCCTGCCACGGCAACCTTGAGGATATCCACGGAGATTTCAACCACTCCGCGGCGCCCGGTAGTGGTCCGGTACTCATCTTCGACGACACCGATCACGATGATGCCGGGTGGGTCGGCAGCAAGCCTTACTTCGATATTACCGTCGACTGCGATATCTGCCACCACACCGATCTGCCCGCGGTTCACGGCAATGATTGCGCGACCTGCCATCCCACCCCCTACGATACGCTGGGTATCTGGGGCAAAGGGTGCCAGCAGGGCGGCTGTCATCCTTTTTACCACCAGGATTCCACCGTCGCCCATCTGGATTTCGAAGACCCCTACCATGGAGGCGACTGTAATATCTGCCATAATCAGTATTGGTCGGTGCCGCAGACCCAGTGCCTGAATTGCCATTCGGCCTACAAGTCCGGCGACGTCACCCCGCCGGTCTCGACTTCGACCACCCAAGCCGAATATGTTGGTCCGGCCAAGATCGACTTCTCGATCAAGGATAACGGCAAGGTGGGCGTCGGAAGGATCTTCTACCGGCTTGACGGCGGCACGGCTACCGCCGCCGGCAAGTACCTGTTCGTCACGGCCCCCGGTCCCCACGAACTTGAGTTCTGGTCCATGGACCAATCCGGCAACACCGAGTCGGCGCCCAACAACGTGTTCTTCAACATCCTTGCGGACACCACCCCCCCAACCACAACCTCGAACGCCCAGCCCTCCTACAACCAGGGGGCGGTGATCACTCTGACGGCGACCGATGCCAGTACCCTGGGGGTGAAAAAGACCTACTATCGCCTCAACGACGGCGCCATCCAATCCGGCACGAGGGTGGGGCTCCCCGCCACCAGTGGGACTATCGCTTATACCCTGGCTTTCTGGTCCGAGGACTGGGCGGGCAACATCGAAACCCAGAACAGCGTCAGTTTTACCGTGACCAGCGGCACCGGCAAAATTCGTCTGGTCTGGGGCAACAGCGACGAGACGGAATCGCTTTGCTCCGATGATCCCGAGGCCTCGGCGGCGTGGACCATCAAAAGAGGCAGCTGGTCGGGCCCGGTGGTTGCATCGGGCTCCGGCGGCTGCCCCAACTGGGACGGCGTCGATGACATCACCGTTCTGGTCGGCTCCATCCCGTATTTCGTGACCATCGATTGGTGGGACAGTTACTACGGATATGACGATCAAACGGTTTTCTCGAACGTCAATGTCGCGACCCCCGGCCAGGTCCTCCGGCTCAGCTACTAGCCGGCGCCTGAAAACCCTGTTCCCGGCACGGGGCTGACTTTTCCATGACCTCTTACCGCAAGCCACCCGGAATCCATTATTCCGGGTGGCTTGCCTGTTCAAAACCTTCGGGTATCATAATTTCAGGAAGGATTCATCCAACCATGGAGGTTCATTATGAACGGGAAACGGAAACGTTCTTGGATTCTCGATGTTCGCATCTGCCGTCTGGTGCTGATTGCTTTTACCTGCCTTGCCCTCGTCCCAACCCAGGGGCGGGCGGCTCTGGTCGTCAGCCAGTTGGCCGACGGCGGAACCTCGGTCGAACGTCGGGCCGACCTGGAAACGGTTCGTCAGGCGCTGGAGCATGAAATGGTGGCTCAGCGCCTTGCCGACTACGGCCTGACGCCGGAGCAGGTGGCGGCCAAGCTGCCGGAATTCAGCGACGATCAGTTGCATCAGCTCGCCTCTCTCTCCGACAGCCTCGCCGAAGGAGGGGTCGTCGGTTTGGTCATCGGGGTGCTGCTGATCATCCTGCTGGTGATCGTGATCCTCAAAATTACCGACAAACGAGTCACCATTCATTGAAAATGCTCCGGCTGATGGCGCTCTGGTCCACCCTCGCTCTGGTTGCCTGCTCCCCCTTCCGGAGCGTGCCGGCGGATCTCGACCGGCCGGACCTTCGCCTGGTGTCAGGGGTGCCTTTCCGGGCCCAGCAGGCGCGGGACGACTGCGGACCGGCGGCGCTGGCCTCGGTGCTTGCCTTCCGGGGCCGAGAGGTTTCGCAGGCGGCGATTGCCGCCGCCGTTTACACCCCGGCCCTGGGTGGCAGCCTGCTTCCGGACCTGGAAAACTACGCCCGCCAGCTCGGTTTCGCCACCCGTTCCGGTCGCGGCGAAGAGGCCCTGCTGCGCCGGTCGATCGATGCCGGCCAGCCCGTGCTGATTCCGGTCGAAACCGGGTTCTCGGCTTTCTCCAGCCCCCATTACCTGGTCGTTTTCGGCTATGACGAGGGAGGGTATCTGGCGCATGCCGGCAGCCTGGGAACGGTCTTCATTGCCGCCGCCGACCTGCTTCCCCGCTGGGAGCGGATGGGCCGGCTCTATCTGATCCTCGATTGATCGCCATGACCCGTCTCGTCTTTCTGCTCCTGCTGATTTTCGTTGCCGGCTTCGGCTGCACGATGCCGCGCCTCATCGTTTTGCACGATTCCCTCAATGCCCGACAGCACAACGACCTGGGGGTTGCCTACGAAGCGCGCGGCGAATCGGATCTGGCGGTTCGCGAATACGAACGGGCGGCCGAGCTCGATCGAAAATGGGCCCGGCCCCTGATCAACCTCGCTAACGTCTTCGCCTTTCGCCGGGACTGGACGGCTGCGGAAAAAAGCCTGACCCGCGCGCTCGAACGCGATCCCGGCAGCAGTGAAGGGATGAACAACCTCGCCTGGGTCCAATTGCGGTCGGGGCGGCTCCAAAGCGCCCTCGCTTGGTCCCAGAGGGCACTGGCTCTAGATCCGGAGGAGCCGAATTATCTCGACACCCTGGCCGACATCCAGGCCGCCCTCGGCGATGTCGACGGCGCCCGGCGGAGCTTGCGCCGGGCCCTGGCTCTTACTTCTTCACCCGCCATGGCGGAAAGCCTCCGGGAGAAAATCGCCCGATTGTCAGCCGATCCGCCATAACCGAAATCACTTCTAAATCCCTGCTCTGTTCACCGGAATGAGAAAAGGTCTCCGCAATAGCCCTCCGGAGGAATAAAAAAAGGGCTGCCCTTTTGGGGCAGCCCTTGAAATACCGTGGCGACAACGCGGCCGATTAGAAGGTATG
>MHXM01000106.1:3257-14162 GCA_001825565.1 Desulfuromonadaceae bacterium GWC2_58_13 | reverse complement strand
GCAGCGGGCTTTCATGCTTCCGCCTTCGGACTTGACGTGTTCCTTGTGCAGGGAACCGGCGTTTTCATAGGAACGGCCGGAGTGGCAGTTGTTGCACAGGCCGTTTCTGGTGGGCGGCTCGACCCATCCGGTCGGTTCGGTGGTATGGCAGCTGACGCAGGTTTTGCCCATCTTCTCGGCGTGCTTGTCATGCATGCTCTGCCAGTTCAGGCTCTTTTGTTCGTGACACAGAGTGCAGTTTTTCACCTTCGCCGGCCAGGTGTGGTAGCCGAGTTCGTTGAACGGCAGGCGCAGGTTGCTTTGGCCCGAGCCGTCGTGGCAGCTGGAGCAATTCAGAGCGTTGGCCCGGGGCTCGACGCCGTGGTTGATAAGCTGATAAGTGTCGGTCGTCACCCAATTATAGGGTTCGTCGGCGCTGTAGCCCATGTTGACCAGGCCGTCTTGAATGGCTTCGACGATGTTGCCGGTGGTCCCCAGGTACACCAGGGTATTCAGGGCGATGAGAGCGCCGTCGGCGGTAACCATCGGCTGATTAGCGGTTTTGTACTTGAAAGGGTAGATCTTGCTCACGCCGTCATAGAAAGCCCCCTGGGGGCGGGATGTGGGGTAAGTCCCCTTGGCGGCGTCATAGGTCAGGTAAGCGTTGTCGCCGAGCAGGGCGTTGTTGCTGGTGCGGTTCCACCATTTGTATGCCGGGATCAGATCGGCGGCCTTTTCGGTGCGGGGATGGCCCGGGCCGGTGCTGCCGTCGGCCGGGCTGCCGTCGTGATGGTGGGTCCAGTCACGGTGGGTTTCCGTGGCGACCTTGGCGTAGGTCGGGATGTGGCAGACCTGGCAGGCGACCTGATCGACGTGCTGGCCGATTCTGGACGAGTGACCGGAAGGCTGATCCTTGCCGGAATGGCAGCTGACGCACTTGATTTCCGCGCCGCGGTTCAGGTCATCGGTGGGACGCAGGTCCGAGCCTTTGCCCATGACCTTGTGGTTCTGGAACAGGTGGCAGGTCTGGCAGGCGAAGTCGGTGCCGCCGGTGTTCATGTGGACGTCGAATTCGGGGTCGCTGTTGCCGATGTTGGCCATGGCCAGATCGCCGCGTTTGACCGCGTCGCCGCCGCCGGCATTGGCGTGGCACTTCAGGCAGTTTTTCCGGGTTGGCTTGGAGATGTTGCGCACATAGCCGTCGAGAGTGGCCTGGGCGGTTCCGGCCGGGGGAGCCATGGAGCCGTCGGCCTGGCGGTCGCGCACCATGGGGTAATCGGCGTTGTGGCAAACCAGGCAGTCGATGTTTTCGAGGCCGGCCCGGGGATCGTCCGGGCGCAGGCCGCGACCGGCGTGGCATTTGCCGCAGAGTTTCCAGTCGCCGAGGACGTTGATGCAGTAGCTGTTGACGGCGTTGGTCAGCTTGCCCTGCAGGACGCCCGTCTGATTGGTCATGTCCGGCGCTTCGCCAACCCATTTGTAATGGGCCGAATTGAACATGTCGTTGGCCTCGTCGGCATGGCAGCCGATACAGGCGCTCGGATAATCGCTCCAGCTCAGACCGGCATGGCTGCCGGTCCCGCCGGCGGTGCCGCAGCCTTCATCGGCGACGCCGTCGCAATTCTGGTCGACGCCGTCGCCGCAGACCTCGGCGGCGCCTGGGTTGATGGCGGCGTCGAGGTCGTTGCAGTCGTTCCAGCGGGAGTAGCCGTCCTCGTCGCGGTCATAGCGCGAGGCAAAGGCCGTCGTGCTGCCGACGGCCAGGGCCAGAGTGAGAATTCCCAGGATGCAGAAGCTTTTTTTCATTCCAAACCTCTCCTTTTTTCTTTTGCGGTCCGTGTCTTGCCTCGATGGCAGGTTGCTATGAATTGCCGTGACGTTGATTCGGAGGAGCCTCCTTTCCCCGGTAAAAATGTTTGGTTGAAGGTCGTCACGAAATGGTCAAGTCCCGTATCGAGCAAAAAAAATGCCCGGGAATTTTCTCTGCTGAAGGAGCAAACCCTTCAATTTTAAAAGGTTATTTAGTTGTTATTAATTTATTTGGGAGGCTGGCGGTTTTTCTGTGGACGTCGAGCCGCAGTTGGAGAAGAGAAATATTCATTCGAATTAAATGGTTTGGTTATTTATTGCCGCCGGGTTGAAGATTTCGACGCACTGGATGTGAAAATCGTTTTGGTTGCTTCGGATGAATTCAAGCGGTCATGGTTTCCGCAACCCGGTAAAAATTAATTTAGGTTCAGTTTCTGGCCCACCATATTTAATATCCGGAATATTGTGAAATAACGCGGTTTTGGTGGCTTTTCTTGTTTTGGGGGGAAAATCCCAGGAGTGTTCGCGAACGTCCTCGGGCGGCGGAGGTCAGGAAAAAGATTGGTTTTTTGCCCGGGAGGAGGAACAAAAGACGACACCGGGGAAGAGTCGGAGGAGCTCCTGAAAGCCTTTCATCCGAGGGCGATGGGTGTTCTATGGGAAGGGCATTTTAAGAAAGGGATCGTCAGGATCTATTCGTAATGGGTCCACATGCGAAGTACCTTCACGGTTCTGATGTCCTCTAGTACCTGATAGACCAGCCGATGCTGGATGTTGATTCGGCGGGAATAGGCCCCGGCCAGATCGCCGACGAGCTTTTCATCCGGTGGCGGCGTTTGAAAGGGGTTCTGCGCAATGAGACCAAGTAGTGTTTCCGCTTTCGGCTTTAGTCCCGATGCGGATAGCTTCTTGGCGTCTTTCTGAGCCGGCTTGGTATAAACGATTCGCCAGCTCACCAATCGATTTCCTCATCACACTCATCGATGGGGGTATTCAGACCTTCAATAATGGATTTATTCATACCCGGGACTGAATGGAGATACAGCGTCTCTTGGATAGCTCGCCAATCGTCTTCAGAGACCAAAACTGCATTGCTTCGCTTGCCGGTAATCTGGATCGGCTCATGCGATTCGGAAACCTCATCCAGCAATTTATAGAGACTCTTTCTGGCTTCGGTTGCTGTAATGGTGGGCATATGACCTCCTCATTTGGTACGTTTTAGCGTACGCTGGCTGGAGGGTACAGTCAAGGATAAACATCTTTAAGGTTCGAGGGGGCGGGGCGGGCTCAGGTGCCTGCCTAAAAACAGCGCCAGCAGCAGTGGCGCCAGAGCGTACTTGACCCACCAGAGAAAACGCTGCAATTCCGACTTTTTCAGGTCGGGGGTGTAGGGGATGACTCGCAGGGTGCGGCCTTGAAACAGGGTGTCGGTGACCGTGGGATTACGCCAGACGGCGATTTCGGCGCCGGTTGGAAAACGTCTCTGCAGCTGGGTGAAGCCGGGTTTTTTGGTTTCGGCGAGATGGGGGGCGTAGAGCCTTGCGTTTTGTCCGGCGATTTTTCCTTCGAAGCCCCAGATCAGCCCCCCTTCGCCGTCCGAGTCGTGGCGCAGTCGGTCGATGGTGAAAACCTCCGGGCGGTAGCCGTCGAGATGGGCCAGCACGATCAGGCTGCTGATGGCATCGACGCTGGTTGCCAGGGCCCAGCCGAAGGCGACTATCACCATGAGCAGGGCCAGCAGGCTGGTTTTCGCGGATTTGCCAGCGATGGCGGGATGGTCGCCGACAAAGGTTTCGACCTGCTCCTTGGCCTCTTTGAGGCCGATTCGCCGGATGTGGCGCAAACGCTTGATCGCCTCGATCCTGGACCCTTGGTCCAGGGCCTCGACCACTTCGAGGGGTAGCGTCTGGTCCCCCGGACCGGCGACAGGAAAATGGCCGTTCAGATAGGCTTCAACCTGTTCTTTGGCTTCTCTCAGGTCGATCTGCCGGGTCTGCCGCAGCAGCTTGATCGCTTCGATCTTGGCGCCCCGGCGCAGGGCGTCGACTACTTCGGCCGGCAGGCCGTGGTTGTCGAAAGGAGCGGAATGCACGGATCCTCCCATGGAGAGTCGGTCAGTTTTTGACCTGAATGAAATCGTAGCGGCCGACCCCCTGCGCCAGCAGGTATTGGGCCGGTTCGAGGATGCTGCGGTTGATCACCTGGTGAACCCGGCCGGCGGCGACCTCGCAGCGGCTCCCCGGAGCAAGGGCGATCTCTTCGTCGGGGTCGCGCAGGCGAATCAGCAGGTCGCCGCAGAGCCCGACCATGTGGTCGGTGATCTTGGTATGGTAGTGCCAGGGGGTGATCTGGCCGGGCGAAAGTTCGAGAACCCGCACCCGGACATCATCGGTCTCGATGAGAGTCTCGGCTTTTTTCATTGCCCGCCCCGCTTTTCTCCGGCCGCCAGGCAGAGGGCGGCGTAGATGCGGGCGGCGGCTTCGACCTCGCCGAGGGAGGTTTGTTCGTCGGGAGTGTGGGCGGTTTCCAGCGAGCCGGGACCGAGGATCAGCGGACTGACTCCGGCTTCGAAGAAGAGGTTGCCGTCCGAATGGGAGCGGAAGGCGTCGTACTGCAGCGGCAGGTTGAGCCGGGGATAGATATCTTCGATCAGGTCGGCCAGCCAGTTGTCGGTGTCGAGCCGGTAGCCGCGCGAATCGAAGGTGAAGGTCATTTCGATGTCGAGGTCGTCGACGAAGGCGGAAGTCCCTTCGACCTGTTCTTCCATCCCCTGGCGGACCGCGGCCGGATCGGTTTCGGGGGGGAGATGGAGGTCGATCCAGGCTTCGCAGCGGTCGGGAACGACAAAGCCGGCCCGCGAGGAGCTGAGTTCGCGGATCGAGTAGACCAGCTCCGGGGATTCCCCGCTGAAAAGGGGGTGGCGGTGGAGGTTCAGCAGCACGCGCAGCATCGATTCGATGGCGTTGTGCCCCAGTTCGGGGAGCGATGAGTGGATGCGCCGGCCGCGGGTGACCAGCCCGGCCTCGATGTAGCCGTAATGGTTGAAGCAGGGAGCCAGCGATGTCGGCTCGCCGATCACCACCCAGGGCGGCTTTTCGCCGGTGAGAAAGGTGGCGCTGCCATCGCCGTTTTCTTCTTCGCCGACCACCAGCAGCAGTCCGACCGGCGGCCGTTGTTCCACGGGCAGGGTGGCGAGGGCGAGAAACGCCTCAATCATGGCGGCGCAGCCGCCTTTCATGTCGGCGCTGCCGAGGCCGCGCACCACGCCCCATTCTTCTTGCGGTTCGAATTCCTCCAGGTCCCAGGCCGGTACCGTGTCGACGTGACCGACCAGGTAGAGTTTGGGAGGTTCCTGGCCCAGGTTTATCCGGAGATTGTAGCGGTCTTCCTCGACCTCCTGGCGCTCGACGATGAATCCGGCCTGCTGCAGAAGTCCTTCGAGATAGAGCTGGATGTCCTCTTCCTTGCCCGCGGGAGAGTAAATCTCCAGCATCTCCATCAGGGTTTTGCGCAACCGTTCGGGGTCAATGGCGTGCCAGACCTGTTCGAGGCGTTCGCTCATGCGGGTTTTCTCCGTTTGCGGGGAGATTTACGGGACAGGTTGAGGGTCATGTAGACGTGTTGCTGGATGTTGCCAAAACCCTGTTTTTTGAAAAAATGGATGCCCGCCTCGTTATCGGCGTCGGTGTCGATGATGATCATCCGCACCCCCTGCTCGCGCATGCGCCGTTTGATTTCCTTGAACAGGGCGCCCCCGATGCCTCCCTTCTGAATTCCCGGTTTTACTCCGAGCCAGACCAGGTAGCCGTATTTCCAGGAGGATTTGCTTTTTTCGACGGTGGTGCCGAGGGCGAAGCCAAGGATTTCGTTGTTGAATTCGGCGACCAGGCAGAGCTCGCAGTCCGAGTTGTAAAGAGTGATGATTTCGTATTCGTCCCAGGTTCGGTACATGCTGGAGGAATAGTCGGAAGTGAACAGATTTTCACCGATGTGAAAGACCACGGGAAAGTCGTCGATGCTCATCTCGCGAATGCGTAGATCTTCTTCTTGCGGATGTGGCTCGGATGTCATGAAAAAACCTCGCGATTGGATTGGGTACGAAGGAAATATAGCAGAGCTTTCCGCCTTGTGACAGCTTGTTATACCGAGCTTTTGCAGTTATGATGCAAAAATCGTCAAATACCTGGAGATGCCTATTTTGCCTGCATTATCTTTTGAACAGATCCTCCCGTACGCCATCCCCCCCCTGCTGGGGGCGTTGATCGGCTATGTCACCAATTATATTGCCATTCGCATGCTGTTTCGGCCTTTGCACCCGTGGCGGATTTTCGGGCTGCGCCTGCCGTTGACGCCGGGAATCATCCCGTCCAAGCGTGGCGAACTGGCCGAAAAAATGGGGGATATGGTCGGCAGTCACCTGTTGACCTCGGAGGATGTCGGCCGGGCCCTTGAAAAAGAGGGCTTCCGTCGCGAACTGCAAGGGGCGATGGCGGACAAGCTCGGTCATTTTCTTGATCGCGATCTGGGGCCGGTGGCTTCCCTGGTGCCGGCCGAGTTTCGCGGCCGTTTTGCCGAACTGGTCGAACTGCTGCGCTGGAAGGCGGTCAAGGCGGTTTCCGAGTATCTCGACAGCGCCGAATTCGAAAAGCAACTGCGCGGTTACCTGGAGCGCAAGAGCAACGAGCTGTTATCGAAAGACCTGGAAAACTTTCTCACCCCGCAACGTTACCAGGCGGTGCAGAGCCACCTTGACGACCGGATTTCGGGTTTTCTCCGTTCCGACGGCGTTGGCCGCGCGGTGGCGAATTTCATCGACATCCGGACCGAACAATGGGTGACTTCGCAACGCTCCCTGCGCGAGGTGCTTCCGGCCGGGCTGGTCGAGGTGATTTTGGCGCAGCTCGAAAAAGAAGTGCCGCCGGTGCTGGAGAAATTCGGCGGCATGCTCTACGACCCCGCGTTTCGCGGGCGACTGGTGAAGAAGGCCCGCGAGGCGATCGAGGGTTTTCTCGATTCCCTGGGGGGGCTGTCGGCGATCCTGGCCGGTTTCTTCGATATGGACAAGGTTTATTCGCGCATTCCCGAGTTTCTCGACAAGGCCGGCGAAGAAATTTCCCGCTGGCTGCGCGAGGAGAAGACCCAGGAGCAGGTGGCGGCGGCCATTCGCGACCGTCTCGACGTTTTTCTCGATCGCCCGGTGGCTTCGTACCTGGAAAAGGTTCCCTACGAGAAGGTCGCCGGGGTTCGCCGGTTCATCCGCGAACGGGCGGTAGCCACGATACAGAGCCGGCGGGCCGCCGACACGGTAATGACCCTGGTCGAGCGGGGGGTGGACCGGCTCAAGGATCGTTCCTTCGCTTCGCTGCTGCAGCGGGTTTTGCCGGAAAAGGGGCTCGACAAGGGCCGGGAGCTGCTGGCCGACCGGCTGTTATCCGCCCTGCGGGCTCCGGCGGCGCGGGAGGCTTTGGAGAAACTCCTGGCCGAAAAGTTCGACCACTGGCTGTTTCGCAAACCCCTGGGAAGGCTCTCGGCGCGGCTTCCCGCCGATTTGCGCGAAGAGTTGGAAGCCGGGTTGTTCCGCCAGTTGGCCGAGCTGCTGAAGAAAGAGGTTCCGCCGCTGGTGGAAACCCTTAATGTCAGGAAGATTGTTGAAGAAAAGGTCAATTCCCTCGACATCCTCAAGGTCGAAGGTCTGTTGATGGGAATCATGCAGGAGCAGTTCAAGTACATCAACCTGTTCGGGGCCCTGCTCGGTTTTCTGATCGGCTTTGCCAACCTTCTGATCTTGCAATTTTTGTGAAAACGCAGAGGGTCGATTCGCTCGACTGGCTGAATGTTTGCATATATTGATAAATCCTATGTTTATTTTCCCCTTCGCTGACAGGAGTTGCCATAATGTGTCCACAGACCGAGAATCTCAACAGCCTCAGTGAGACCCTGACCGAACTTCCTCCCCTGGGCACCGACGTGTTCGACCTGGTCGGGGATTTTCGTCGCTATTACACCTATACCCTCGGGCGGGATCGTCACAGCCGCTCGCCTCATTACGCCTATCAAGCCCTGGTGCTAACCCTTCGCGATCGCCTGATGGAGCGCTGGAAAGCCACCCGCTACGCCTACGAGGGGAATAACATCCGCCAAGTCTATTACCTGTCCCTCGAATTTCTCATGGGCCGGGCCTTGGGCAACGCCATGCTCAACCTCGATCTCAACGAGAACACCGCCCTGGCCATGCAGTGCCTCGGCCAGGAGCTGGAAACCCTGGTCGAAAACGAGCATGACGCCGGGCTCGGCAACGGTGGTCTGGGACGCCTGGCGGCCTGTTTTCTCGACAGCTGCGCGACGCTGCAACTGCCGGTGGTCGGTTACGGCATCCGCTACGAGTACGGCATGTTCCGCCAGAACATCGTCAACGGCTACCAGTCCGAGGAGCCGGACCACTGGCTGCGGGACGGCAACCCCTGGGAACTGGAACGGCCCGAATACACCATGCGCATCCATTTCGGCGGACGCTCCGAATTCTACCGCAGCGGCACCGGCGAACAGCGGGTCCGCTGGGTCGACACCAACGACGTGCTGGCGGTTCCCTACGATATCCCGGTGCCCGGCTATCACAACGGCACGGTGAACACCCTGCGGTTGTGGAAGGCGGCGGCGACCGACGAGTTCGACCTCGGCGAGTTCAATTCCGGCCTGTATCCCGAGTCGGTTTCCGACAAGAACGCCGCCGAGAACATTACCATGGTTCTTTATCCCAACGATTCGAGCGAAAACGGCAAGGATCTGCGGCTGCGTCAACAATATTTTCTGGCCTCGGCAAGTTTGCAGGATGTGCTGCAACGCTGGGTCGGCCGTCTCGGCAGCGACTTGTCCCTGTTTGCCGAAAAGAACTGTTTTCAGCTCAACGATACCCACCCGAGCTGCGCGGTTCCCGAGTTGATGCGCCTGTTGATGGATGTTCATGGGCTCAGTTGGGACGTAGCCTGGGGAATTACCTCGAAAACCATGGCCTATACCAACCACACCCTGCTGCCCGAAGCCCTGGAGCGTTGGCCGGTATCGTTGTTCAAGCGGCTGCTGCCGCGACTGCTCGACATCATCTACGAAATCAACGCCCGTTTTCTGGCCGAGGTGGCTCGCTGCTGGCCGGCGGATCTCGGTCGGCTGCGGCGCATGTCGATCATCGAGGAAGGCCCGGAGCCCCAGGTGCGCATGGCCTATCTGGCCATCGTCGGCAGCTTTTCGGTAAACGGAGTGGCCGAACTCCATTCCCGCCTGCTGCAGCAGGGGCTGTTCAGCGACTTCTACGATTTCTGGCCGGAAAAGTTCAACAACAAGACCAACGGCGTTACCCCTCGCCGCTGGCTGGCCAAGTGCAATCCCGAACTGGCCCTGTTGATTACCCAAACCCTCGGCGGCGATGCCTGGGTCACCGACCTGCAACTGCTGTCAAGGCTGGTGCTGTCGGCCGACGACGCTGCTTTCCGGGCCCGCTGGCGGCAGGTCAAGCAGGCCAACAAGGACCGCCTGGCCGATTTGATCCAGCGCAAGTGCGGGGTCGAGTTCAACCCCGAAGCGATGTTCGACGTGCAGGTCAAGCGCATCCATGAATACAAGCGGCAGTTGCTCAACATCCTGCATGTCATTCACCTGTACGACCGCATCAAGCGCGGCGACGACGGCGACTGGACACCGCGTTGCGTACTCATCGGCGGCAAGGCGGCTCCCGGCTATGTCATGGCCAAGTGCATCATCAAGCTGGTCAACAACGTGGCCGAGGTGGTTAATAGCGACCCCGCCATCGGCGACAAGCTCAAGGTGGCGTTTCTGCCCAACTACGGGGTGTCGAAGATGGAAATCATCGCCCCCGGAACAGACCTCTCGGAGCAGATTTCCACCGCCGGCAAAGAGGCTTCGGGAACCGGCAACATGAAATTCATGATGAACGGGGCGGTGACCATCGGCACTCTTGACGGCGCCAATATCGAGATTCGCGAAGAGGTCGGCGCCGACAATTTCTTCCTCTTCGGCCTCACCGCCGAAGAGGTCGAAGAGCTGCGCGGCCATTACGATCCTCACTCCATCATCGAGGGCGACGAGGATCTGGCCCGAGTCATGCGGCTGCTGGAAAGCGGCCATTTCAACCAGTTCGATCCGGGAATCTTCGACCCGGTGATCGGCGCGGTTCGCAATCCCCACGACCCCTGGCTGGTCGCCGCCGACTTCCGCAATTACATCGATGCCCAGCATAAGGCCGCAGCAGCCTATCGCGACCAGGAAGGCTGGGTGCGGATGAGCATCCTCAATGTCGCTTCCAGCGGCAAGTTTTCCACCGACCGCACCATGCAGGAATACAACCGGGATATCTGGAAACTTCAGCCGACGGCACCTCAGGCAACGATTTAGTTTCAGGCGGTTTCTAACGTTAAAGGGCCGAACCGGCATTCCGGTTCGGCCCTTTAACGTTTTGCGGACAATGCATTGGTTTTTCCCAGCCCCTTGTGGGAGGGGATTAAGGGGAGGGGGGGCTTGACGGAGCGCATCACCCTCACCCCAGCCCTCTCCCATCGAGGGAGAGGGAGTTTTCGCCAGAAAAGGCTGAAAACGGATTTATTTGTTGGTGCCCGTTCCCGGCTCTGTTTCAAAGCTGGAGCGATTTGATTTCGAGGAATTCCTCCAGGCCGTATTTGCCGAATTCACGGCCGTGGCCCGACTGCTTGTAGCCGCCGAAGGGGGCCAGCAGGTTGAAGCGGCCGCCATTGATGTCGATCTGGCCGGTGCGGATGCGGCGGGCGACCCGCTTGGCCCGTTCGACGTCGGCGGACCAGACGGCACCCGCCAGGCCGTAGATCGAGTCGTTGGCGATGCGGATGGCTTCCTCCTCGTCCCGGTAGGTCAGGATGGAAAGGACCGGGCCGAAGATCTCCTCGCGGGCGATGGTCATGTCTGGCGCGACCCGGCCGAAAACCGTCGGCTGAACGTAGTAGCCCCGAGTCAGCCCTTCCGGCGGCAGCGGTCCGCCGAGCAGCAGCTGGGCACCTTCGTCGATTCCCTTTTGGATATAATCCCGCACCCTTTGCCGTTGCGCCGCCGAAACCAGCGGGCCGAGCTTGGCCT
>MHXM01000106.1:1404-3237 GCA_001825565.1 Desulfuromonadaceae bacterium GWC2_58_13 | reverse complement strand
ACGGTGAAGCCGCGAGCGACTTCCACCGCGATTTTGACGGCCTCGTCGTAGTGGGTTTGCGGGACCAGCATTCGGGTGTGGGCCGAACAGGTCTGGCCGGAGTTGAGAAAACAGGCGTTGACCGTTCCTTTAATCGCGGTGTTCAGGTCGGCATCGTCGAGAAAGATCGCCGCCGATTTGCCTCCCAGCTCCAACGCCACCCGCTTGACCGTCTGCGCGGCGAGTTCGGAGACCCGTTTGCCGGCCCGGGTCGAGCCGGTGAATGAGACCATGTCGACCTCGGGGTGACGGGCCAGCGCTTCGCCCACTACGGGTCCGAAGCCGCTGACCAGGTTGAAAACCCCGGCGGGAAAACCGGCTTCTTCGATCAGTTCGGCCAGCATGAAGGCGTTCAGCGGAGCGACTTCGCTCGGCTTGAGAATCACCGTGCAACCGGCCGCCAGGGCCGGGACGATTTTGGCGACGATCTGGTGCAGCGGATAGTTCCAGGGAGTGATGCAAGCCACCACGCCGACCGGCTCGCGCACCACCAGCGAATTGCCGACCGGCTCTTCGAAAGCGTATTCCCGCAGCAATTTGATGATGCTCTCCAGCACCGCGCAGGGGAGTCCGACCTGAATGCGTTGGGACATCTTGAGCGGCATGCCGAGTTCGCCGGTAATGGTGCGGGCCAGCTCGTCGCCGCGGGCGGTCAGCCCCCGGTGCAGGGCTTCGAGGTGCTGGGCCCGCTGCTCGACGGGAGTGGCGGCCCAGCCGTCAAAGGCGCGGCGAGCGGCGGCGACCGCCGTCCCGGCATCCTCGGCGCTGCCGGCGGGAATCCGTCCCATGACCTCTTCGGTCGAGGCGTTGACGACATCGATACGCTCCCCCCCACAGGGCGCCCACCGGCCATTGATGTAAAGCTTTTCGTAGTTTTGCATGGTCTCTCCTGAGGTGATCGGTCTCTGCAAAAAGGAGTTTACATTCTAGCAAGAAAATGGCCGGATGCGAGCAAAACCGGCGCGGGTCCGGGCCGGGACATCTCCCTGAGGTTTTTTCCGGAAAAGGCCCCGCCATCCCTGAGATTCAAGGACGAAGGGCTGATCATTCCGCGGATAACCGTAACGCCCGGGGGTAAACAGCCTTTTCGGTTATGGCGAAAGCTGTAATGGCAAGAAAAGTCGATTGTGCTAAAATCCCAATGGACCATCGTGGAAATAAGAGATTATTTAGGGACATGACATCGGATTTCTTTCCAGGAGTTATCATGGACGCACCGAAAAGATTGAATCATTGGGTTGCCATCATCACCCTGACCCTGCTGTTTGCGAACTTCTATCCGGGGTTGCTTGAGGCCGCCGAAATAGCCCTGTCCCAAGGGCAGACCGTGTATGTTCCGGTCTACTCCAACGTCATTGCCGGACCAAGAGAAGTCCCCATTCATCTCTCCAATACCCTGATCATCAGAAATACCGACATCCATAATGAAATTCAAGTATTGGCAGCGAATTACTATGATACGAAGGGTATCCTTCTGAAAAAGTTTTATCCTCAGCCCGTTAAATTGGCTCCATTGGAAACAGTCTATCTCTATCTTTCCGATCGTGACCAGGAGGGAGGAGTCGGCGCCAATTTCATCGTTCGTTGGCGCGCCGCCAAAGAGGTTAATGCACCCATTATCGAATGTGTGATGGTTGGAAGCCAGGGACGGGCCTTTGTCAGCCCCTCTCGGGATATTAAAGAAGACACGAAATAACGCCACCCCCCGGATTCGAAAAATCCCGGCCATCGGATCGAGAGGTGGGCCCAGGAATTTGGACAGTGTGACCAGGAGGACTGCCCGAGGGGGATTAA
>MHXM01000106.1:0-1373 GCA_001825565.1 Desulfuromonadaceae bacterium GWC2_58_13 | reverse complement strand
CCATGAGGGGATCCACCCCGGGTTTCATTCACGTTTTCTTCCCATTTACCGAGGTTGGGATATTGGCGAGGGGAGTGGGGGTTGGGAGCGATGTCCTTAGGGATTTGGCCAGCGTAAAGTGAATCTCGCCCCGCCGATAGGCGCATCTGCTACGGTCGCCTGGCCGCCATGCCACTCGGCCACGCGCCGTACTATGGCGAGTCCCAGGCCGTAACCGTCGGCATCGTCCGAATCTGGATCTTCGAGCCGAACAAAAGGCTCGAAGATCCTTTGGCGGTCCGCTTCGGCGACACCCGGTCCGTCGTCATCGACATGGATTATACGGAATTGGTCTTCCGTGGCCAGGGTCACATGAATGTGCTGCCGGCTGTGGCGTGCGGCGTTTTGCAGCAGATTGCCAACGGCGCGCGCCAAAAAGCGAGGATTGACGTGTGAGGGCACGTTGGGATCGGTGCCATCGATCCGACAATCGATTCGGATTCGCCCGTTTTCATGATTCGCAGCGGCGATCAACTCGATCAGCCAAGGCGCCAGATCCAACAGCTCTGTCTGGAGATGGAAGTTATGGTGATCGAATCGGGCGTAGGTGAGCAGCTCGGAGATCAGCATTTCCAGTTCATCCACGTTACGCCGGATCGCTTCATGATGCCGCTCCCGTTGAGCACTTTCCCGGGCCGAGGCCATCATCTCCATATCGAAACGAATGCGCGCGAGAGGGGTGCGCAGTTCATGGGATACCGTATGGGTCAGTTCTCTATGGGAAGTGATCAGTTCCTGAATCCGATCGGCCATGCTGTTAAAGGCCCGGGCCAGAGGAGCCAGCGAAGAACGTTTGGAAATCGTAGCCCGTGCTTCGAGAACGCCCTGGCCAAAAGCCGCCGCGGCCGTGCCGATGCGCTTGAGATTTCTTGCCAGGGGCAGGGCCCAGATAAGCGCGAAAAAAAGGCCCAACACACCGAAAACAGCAAAGAAAAGGAGCTGGATATATTTTTGGATGGATTGTAAATCCGGCATGTCACCGATTTCCGGCACCGGACCCATGCACAGCAGCATGCCGCTTTGATCGATCTGATGCCGCAAAACTACACCACCGCTTTGTATGACGATCTCCCCTTTGTTCAACGCCAAAACTTCCGATGCGGGCAACGGCAAGGAAGCCATGGGCGTTATTTGGATGGGATAAGCAAAATGGGGCTGCAAGTCCTTAACGGCAGGTTCCCACTGGTCGACAGGCAGGCGCTTCAGATCGGTTTCGATGGTATGATAAAAACCACGAAATATGTCGCGCCAGTAAGGATCCAGGCTCCCCGACTGGAAGTAATACTCTTGGATCGCCGAATAAAAAATGGGGACAATGACAAAATTGACTACCA
>MHXM01000105.1 GCA_001825565.1 Desulfuromonadaceae bacterium GWC2_58_13 | reverse complement strand
ATAAAAGGCCCCGGGCGGCACGATGACAACCCGGCGCACATCGAACCAGAGCTGGCAAAAAACCGAAAGGATGCCGTAATCCCGGCAATCGGGAGGAGCGCAGATGCGGTCGCCGACTTCTTTTTGGAACATGAGGACGGCACGGGAGAAGAGTTGACGATGATCGAGGATTTTGAACAGGACCTGGCTGGAGATGTTGTAAGGGAGGTTAGCCACCAGCTTAACCGGCCCGGCGCCGAGCACCGCGTCCCAGTCCATGCGCAGGGCATCTCCGGCATGCACGGTAAGATTAGGGGCCTGGCGGGCATTGAGCCCGTCGATCAGGTCGCGGTCCACCTCCATCACATGAAGCTGGTCAACCAGCGGCAGCATGCGATCGGTCAACGCTCCGAGGCCGGGGCCGATTTCCAGAACCTGATCGGTTTTCCGCAGGTCGGCGGCGCCGAGGATGCGATCCACCACCGTGCGATCGCGCAGAAAATTCTGGCCGAAACGTTTTTTAGGGCGATGGTCCATGAATCCTTGCGATGACAAAAATGGCCAATCCTTTGCGGCCAGGCCGTGAACTACACGCGGTTTCTGGGGCGGGGCCAGCGGGGTATGTTCCAAACCTTGAACAGGGGAACCGCCCGCAAGGTCAGGGCATAGGCCAGAGCGCCGCAAACCACGCCGAAAATCAGACTGCCCAGGCACAGGGGGAGGAGAACTTCTCCGCCCATCGCTTTCAACGACTCGAAGGTAAGTTCCGGCAGTCCGACCCGAGGCAAGCCTAGCAGCAGCCTTCCCGCTTCGTACTGAAGACCGTAGATGACCGGCGCCGTCACCGGGTTGGTGATCCAGACGCCCAGGGCCGCCGCCAGTTTGTTTTCCTTGAGCAGAAAGGCAAAAAAAATGGCGATGGGCATCTGGAACCCCATCGTCGGGGTCATGCCAATGAAAATCCCCAGGGCCGTGCCCTTGGCGATTTCATCGGGCGCCCCTCGCAGCCGGATGAATTTCAGCAGATTCAGCTTAAGTTGTCGAATCAGACCGAACCGTCGCCACATACTCCCTGCCCGTTATACCAGCCGGCCGGCCCGGTCAAGGGGCCAACTTGCCAACGCGTTGAGGTCGAGCGGGTCGCACAGTCCCGCCGAAAGATAATAATCCCCGGCCACCGCCAGCATGGCCGCATTGTCCGCGCAGAGCAGGGACGACGGGAAAAAAACCTCTCGGTCCTGAACCCGACAAAGTTCTCTCATCGCCGAACGCAGACCGCTGTTGCAAGCCACGCCCCCGGCCACGACGATCCGCGCCAAGCCTTCGTCTTCGGCGGCCCGCAAGGTTTTTTTGCAGAGCACTTCGACCACGGCGGCCTGAAAGCTGGCGGCCAGATTCTGCAGGGCTGAGCCTTCGATCGGGCCTTCCTGGCGGTTGACGTAATTGAGCACCGCCGTCTTGATGCCGCTGAAACTGAAATCGAGGTTTTTTTTGTGCAGCAGGGGGCGGGGAAAATCGATGGCTTGCGGGTTGCCGCCCGCAGCCAAGCGGTCGATCTGAACCCCGCCCGGATAGCCGAGGCCAAGCAACTTGGCGACCTTGTCGAAAGCTTCGCCGGCGGCATCGTCGAGTGTCCGCCCCAGGGTCCGGTAGCGACCGATCCCATCAACCCGGTACAGATGGGTGTGGCCACCGGAAACCGCGAGGGCGAGATAGGGAAACCTCACCTCGTGTTCGAGCAGCGGCGCCAGGATGTGCCCTTCGATATGATGCACACCGACCAGGGGCAGGTCGCGGGCGAAGGCCACCGCCTTGGCCAGCGACAGTCCGACCAGCAAGGCCCCCACCAGCCCGGGGCCGCGGGTCACCACCAAGCCGTCGATATCGTCCAGCCCGACAGCGGCATTTTCAAGCGCTTCGTCGACCACCACCGAAATCGCTTCAAGGTGCTTGCGTGACGCCAGTTCGGGTACAACGCCGCCGAAGCGTGCATGAACGTCAACCTGGGAAGCGATGACGTTGGAAAGCGGATGTCTGCCGTCCCGAACCACGGCGGCGGCGGTTTCATCGCAGGAAGATTCAATTGCAAGTAAAAGCATTCAGAACCAGTGATTGGTAATTGGTAATTGGTGATTGGCAGGAAGGCATCGGCAAACGACTCGCCGAAAAACCAATCACCAACCACTGATCGCTAATAACTGCCTTTACAGCAGGTTTGCGGCCAGTTCAGCCAGGGAGGAGCGTTCGCCCTTGGTCAGTGTGACATGTCCGGCGATTTCCTGTCCCTTGAATTTCTCGACGGTGTAGGTCAGACCGTTGCTGGAGGCATCCACGTAGGGGTTGTCGATTTGGTAGGGATCGCCGGTCAGGACGATCTTGGTCCCCTCCCCGGCCCGGGTGATAATCGTCTTCACCTCGTGCGGGGTCAGATTCTGGGCTTCGTCGACGATCATGTACTGCTTGGGAATCGACCGGCCGCGAATATAGGTGAGCGGTTCGATTTCGAGGATTCCCATGTCGACCAGTTCCTTGTAGCCCCGCTTGTGCTTGCCGCCCCGCTCCTCGACCGCGCCCAGCAGCAATTCGACGTTGTCGAAGATCGGCTGCATCCAGGGGGCTAGTTTCTCTTCGATATCGCCGGGGAGAAAACCGAGATCCCGTCCCATCGGAAAAACCGGCCGGGAGACCAGGAGTCGACTGAAATTCCCCTGATCGGCCACCAGATGCAACCCGGCTGCGATGGCCAGCAGGGTTTTGCCGGTGCCGGCCTTGCCGACCAGGGTCACCAGCTGGATATTGTCGTCAAGCAGTAGATTGAGAGCAAACTGCTGTTCGCGGTTCCGTGGATGAATCCCCCAGAGCCCTTCCTTGGGAGAACGGATCAGCGGGGTCACCCGCTGCATGGCATAGTTGTAGCGGCCAATCGCCGAATGAGAGGGATTGGCGGATTCGATCAGGGTGACGCACTGGTTCGGATAATAGTCCCCCTGCAGGGGAAGATAGCCCTGCCCGTAGAAACGGTCGACCTCATCCTTATCCATTTGCACCTCGACGGCGCCGGAATAGAGTTCGTCGATGGACACCTTGTCCGATTCGTAATCCGAAGCCTCCAGGCCGACGGCATCGGCCTTGATCCTCAGGTTGGTATCCTTGGTGACGAAGATGACCGGACAAACGCTATGTTTCTGCAGCTCGACGGCCACGGCAAGAATGCGGTTGTCGCCCCGATCAACCTGAAGTTCCGGGGGGAGTCCCCTCATGGCTTCTTCGGTATAGAGTTGTACCTTAAGCAGACCGCCCTTTTCCAAGGGGACGCCCTCGATCAGCTTGTTTTTGGCCCTGAAACCGTCAAGGATCCGGGAAACCTGGCGAGCGTTGCGCCCTTTTTCGTTCATGTCTTTTTTGAACCGATCGATTTCCTCGATGACGGTAATCGGGATGACCAGATCGTTATCTTCAAACCGGAACATGGCCTGGGGATCATGGAGCAGAACATTGGTATCGAGAACAAACGTTTTTTTCATGGCCGACCTTCTGTGGGGAGTGTGGGCGGTGATCGGGCAAACGCCGCCAGTTAGCGTTCGTATTCCAGAACTTCAAGACCTTCGGATGTCGCCAGAATCTTGACGTGGACGGGAATGTTCTTGCCGGGGATGTTGCGCTTGCTTTCCAGAATCACTTCGCCATCCCGGTTCAGGGCATTGACCACTTCTTCGGGAGATTCCTGAATGACGTACTTCTGGTACACCGGGGTTCGCATCAATTCGTTACGAGTTACCGGTCTTTCAGGGGGCAACGAGCAGGCCACAAGCATCGGCAGAAGAATCGCGGCAAACGTTCTCATCATCTCGTCACTCCTTGATCGGCGGTATGGCGATTCAAACCGTCGCTTGCTTGAGCAGGGTGGATACAGCGGTGAGCAGGCCATCGATTTCTTCGTGCGTGGTGAAATATCCGGGACTGATCCGCACCGTTCCGCGGGGGAAGGTGCCGATGGTCCGGTGGGCGTCCGGCGCGCAATGCAGCCCCACCCGACAGACGATGCCGTGGTCGCGGTCCAGGGCGAATCCGACATGGGCGGGATCTTTTCCCTCCAGATTGATGGAGAGCGCCCCGCCATGCCCGCCCGGGGCAAGGGGCCCGTATATTTCAACCCCCGACATCCTCTTCAAGCCATCGATCAGGTGGACGAGCAGTTCGGCCTCGCGAGCCCTGATTCGATCGATTCCGGTTTCGCCGATAAAATCGACGGCGGCCCGCAATCCGGCAATCCCCGGGGTATTGAGAGTACCCGCCTCGTATCGCTCGGGCATCTGCTCGGGCGGCCGCTCCGAATGCGAATTATTGCCGGTGCCGCCGTAAATCAGCGGGCTGAGCTGCAAACCTTCGCGAACATACAACAGGCCGGTTCCCTGCGGTCCCATCAGACCCTTGTGCCCGGGCACCGCCAACAAATCAATAGCCATCGCTTCGACATCAATGGGAAAAATACCGGAGCTCTGGGCGGCGTCGAGTAAAAACAGGATCCCTTGATGCCGGCACCAGGGGCCAATTTCCTCCACCGGCTGCAGCGTGCCGCTTACATTGGAACAGTGGGTCAGAACCACCAAGCGGGTTTTTTCCACACAGGCCGCACGGATAGCGGCCGGATCAATCCGCCCTTGCCGATCCGCCGGAACCTTGACGACCGCGACCCCCCGCTCCTTCAGCACCTGCAGCGGACGGGTGACCGCATTGTGTTCCATGGTCGAGGTCACGACCCGGTCGCCCGGCCGCAACAGACCGAACAAGGCCAGATTGATGGCCTCGGTGGCATTGGCGGTGAAAGCAATCCGGGCGCTGTCACGGATGCCAAAGAACCCTGCCAGCACTTCCCGGGCCTCGAAAATCAGCCGACTCGCCTCCAGTCCCATCAGATGCCCGCCCCGGCCGGGGTTGGCGCCGACACTGCGCAAAGTCCGATCCACGGCGCGGTAAACCGATTCAGGTTTGGGAAAGGTGGTCGCGGCGTTGTCGAGGTAAATCGTCATGTCGTTACGAGAATATCAGATTAAGATCAGAAAGGGCAAGCCTTGAAGATGCTACCTGCGGGGCCCGCCGCACAGGGGGTCACGGCTGCCATGACTGCGGTTGAAGGTCCGGGCCAGCCCTCGGCACCCTCCATGACAGATCGACAGATCACGGCATCCCCGGCACCCTTCCGGCGTTTCGGCGATTTCTTCACGAATCCGCCGTCGTGCGGGAAGCGCCCAGAGCGCTTCGACCGAATGGTCCAGCAACGACCCGAGCCTTTCCGGCCAGGAGGCGCAGGGATATAGGTTCCCGCCGGCATCGATGTAACCAAGGCTGTTGCCGGCCTGGCAGCCGCCGTATTCGCTTCGGCTGTCCTGACAATCGGGACAGAACAGTTCCCAGAGAAACAGGTCATGCACCTCAAGCTCCAGCCCGGATGCGGCATCCGGAGGAAGTTCGCGACTCAGACGCAACAGATCGCCGGGGGTGACCAGCTCGGCTCCGGAAAGGTTTTTGACGCTAACATCGATACCGACGTTTGGCAACTTAAATTTAGCCACCCGATGGACCCGGCAGAACTCAAAAAGCCGGGGGATCCGGGCCACATTGTCATGTCGGGGAACCAGCAGCAGGGCTGGATCGAATCCCTTGCGGCGGATCGTTTCAAGCTGCTCCGAAAGGACCGTAAAATCGTCGGTGGCGAGGCAGGAGGCGACATCGAGAGCGATCTGCCGGACCGGCATGCCGGAGCCCAGGGAGTTCAACTCGGCGGCCGTCCCTTCGCAGCTCAGATCGACCCGGAGCCCGCCGGCGGCAAAAATACACAGAACCTCGTGGACAGCCGGGTGGGCCAACGGGCGGCCTTCGAGAGTGACCTGAAAAACGCCGGCCTCGACCAGGCGTTCGGCAATGGTCGGAAGGTTGGCAACGGCGGACGAACATTGAGGGGACAGGCGCCAGGAAACACGCAGGGGGGTATCGAGCAGGTCAAGGGTCATGGACAGAGGTCGGCGGGCTCAAAAAAAGGGGCAGCAGCGCTGCCCCCGGAGGACCTTCATCCTTAGCATGGATGGACATTCGAGGAACCGACCACCCGGGGCTTCATATACTTTTTCATGCGCTTCACCTCCTTGGAAAATATCGAGTTAACTGCGACGGCTATGTGGCTGTCATTTCCGGCTGCCACGGGCAGGCCGAATACCATTATTTCCAGCAATGCGGATCGGGCTGGTTGAAATCGCCGTAGACGGCAAAGGCGCGGGCGGTGCACCCTCCCAGACATTTTTCGAAAGCCCCGCACTCCACGCACTTGCCCGAAGCTTCTTTGTTCCGCATTTTTTGCAGGATGGGAGAGTCATACCACAGGGTTTCGAAATCGTCCCGGAGAATATTGCCGATCACCAGGGGGATGAAACCGCAAGGAGTGATGTCTCCATTCGGACGCATATGCAACGACAGTTTACCACAACTACTTCCGTTGACCAAACTTTTCTCATCATACCCCGGCAGGGAGGAAATCACCGGATCGTCGAAAGAAATCAGCAAATCGCCGGTCTGCTGCTTGACCTGCAAGGCTTCCAGGTAAAAGGCTTTCCATTCTTCGGCGGAAAGGTCGAGATCCTGGCGGTTTTTGAACCCGCGACCGCTGCACTTGAAGTTATGCAGGTAGACCTGAGCGACCCGGCGATCTCTGGCCAGATCGAGCAGATCACGGAAATTACAGTAATTGATCCGGGAAATAACCGAACTCATGGTGGTGCGGACGCCGGCTTTGCGCAAGTGCTCCAAGGCTGCGACGGCCCGGTCGAAGGAACCGGGCCTGTTGCGGAAATCGTCGTGCCGCGCCGGTTCGGCGCTGTCGATGCTGATTCCCACGCTATGGAACCCGCTGGCCCGCAGACGCTTGGCGACGGCAGCATCGATCAGCCAGCCGTTGGAATTCATCGAAACGTTGAGTCCCTTGCCAACGGCATAATCGGCAATCTCGAAAAGATCGTCGCGGATCAATGGCTCGCCCCCGCCGAAATTAATGAACAGCACCTGCTTTTCCACCAGGATATCGACGATCCGCAGAATGTCCGCGGTCGCCAGTTCATCCACCGACTCGTCCCGGCTGTAGCAATGGGAACAACTGAAATTACAGCGAAAAGACAGGGTCCAGTTAAAGGTCAGTGGAGCCGAAAAAAGCTCGGTTACCGCATCAGGCATACTTCAGCCATCCCCTTTTCAGCAGGTCATCAACAAACGCTTCGACATCTCCCGTGAGTTCCCCTCGCTCGACTTCGAATTCACCCGACAGGGCCTCGACCAGATCGTCGAGCGAGCGCTGACCGTCGCAGAGGGTCCAGATCCTGCCGCCAACCAGATTGAGCTGGTGCATCATGCCGGAGACGATCAGGATGACGCTTCCCTTGTCGGAAACGTCCTCGCCGGCATCCAAGGCCTTAATTATTTCCGCCTCGCGGCGTTTTTCCACCCGCCAGACGATATCGGGATTACGTGACAGATTCTTCAACGGGTTGATCCTTCCTGGCATAATTATTCCGTCCCACGGAGCTAGTACCCTTCCTGCTCACGCTGGACCAGACTCAATCCGAACACGAAAATGAAGCCGGCCAGAACCGCGACCTTGCCATACAGTGGCACCCCGGCCGCCGTCGCGGCGATTCCCCAGCTCTGCACCAGTGCTCCTCCGATCAACATGCCGACGGCAACCAGTCCGGCATCGGCATCCCCCTCCCCGGCTTTGATCAACTGCCGGAAAGGACAGCCGCCGATCAGCACCGAAAGCCATCCGACCAGGGCCATGCCGAGAAAGCTCCACAGATGATCAAGATGCGCTCCCGGCTGGCCGTAAAGGGTCGGATTAAACCGGCCGGTGGCCAGGTTGACAGCCACCGCGCTGAGGACGAACGCAAACAATCCGTAAAGCAACGGCGAACGATGCCCCAGCAGCAGGGTGTCGCGCACTCCGCCGGTAACGCACAAGCGGCTGCGCTGGGCCAGGGCGCCGAGCCCCAGCCCGGCTGCCAGGGCCAGCAGCCAGGGCGCATGCTGGGCGGCGCTGCTGGCGGCGGAAAAGAGCAGAAAACCGGGGCGGACAATCAGAAAAACCAGCAGCAGGGCGAACAGGCCCGGAACCAGCAACCCACTGCCTTTCTGCGTCTGGGCGGGGGCCAGATGAACCCCCCCGGCCAGGGTTTTGAGCCCGGCCCAGACTCCACCGACCAAACCGATCCCCCCGGCCACGGCAGTCAGGTCTCCGGCGGTCAGGCGGAGAACCAACTTGATCGGACAACCGATGAACACCGCGCAACCGACCATCAGGAAAATCCCGGAAAACAGCCGGGGCAACGGAGCGCTGCCGCCACGAGAACGGAACTCGCGAAAAAGAGCTGCGCTCCCCATGGAACCCAGCACGAAACCGATCAGTTCGGGACGCAGGTACTGCATGCGCGAATTGTCATGCAGGCCGAGGGCACCGGCGCTGTTTTCGAAAAAGCAGGAGACGCAGATCCCCGAATTCTGCGGATTGCCCCACACTGAAAGCAATACGCCGAGGGTGCCGAGCGACAGGCCGGCCAGAATGACGATCCACAGATGCCGATCGCGAAAATTCATGCGCTATTCGCATCCCCCCGCCAGACGGCTCTGCAAATAATGGAGTTCCCCGACCGTTGCCGCCAGTGATCGGTTGTCCGGATTGGAGCGGGCTCGGGGAACCAGTTCGCGCAGTCCCTGATCCACCAGATGACGAATTTCCGTCCGCCGCGACAGAGGACTGGCTTCCTCCAGGTAATCGCCGCTCAACTTGAGGGCCCGAACGTAGTTGGCGATGGCCCGATCCAGCACACCCAGGTCGCGCAGAATTTCTCCGCGCAGAATGAATCCGTGCGGATCCCCCGAAAAGCTTCGCTCCAACTCGTCGAGTTTAAGCAGGGCAGTCTGTGCCTGGCCGGCCGCGAGCAGCGCCTCGACCGGAGCGTAGACCTTCTGCAAAAAAGCCGCCCGGGCCTGGAAGGCCAGTTCTCTTTCCACCGCCTTGTCGAGACCGGCGGTTCGCCATCGCGGGTCATCCCCGGACGCAGTAACCAGCAGTGCGGCCATCGCCGCCGTGGCAACCACCATCAAAAGCCAGAGCAGGCTGGTTTGAGAAAATTTCGGCATCGTCTCAATAGGTTTGATAGGGAGGCATGTTGACCCGTCGCGCCATCTCCCGGATCGGGTCGTAATCGCTGTCGAGCAGCTCCTCAAAGCCATCGACCCAAGCCGCCTTGAGAACCTTGACCCGCTCGCCGTCGATCTCGACGGTGTCCGTGGGGGTCAGCTCCAGCAGCGCCTGCCTGACCTTGGCGAAAATCACCGGATCGAGATCGGGGGCGGCGCCGAAGGTACAATAAGGGACGATCTGACTCTGCGCCAGGATCACGAAATCGTCGGCGGCGATTTTGCCCTCTCGGGTCATCTCTTCGAGGTCCAGGGCCGGCGCGGCGGCGACGTCGAAATCACCGAAATAGACGCCGTAAATCAGCTTCTCGTGCTTGAAGGAGCCGGCCGGGATAGCGTAGTATCCCAGATCGCGCTCGGGATCGATACCCGCCTGCAGCATCAGGTCGTACTGCGCCAGGTAGCCGGTGGGGGCCATCATCGGCCCGAACACCAGGCGCTTGCCGCGGATATCCTCCAGCGTCTCGATCCCGCTGCCCTTGCGGGCAATCAAAGTGCCGGCGGTACGCGAGCCGTAATGGCCGCGTTTGTCGGCCGCCACCAGCTTAAGCCCGGCATCCTCCTTGAGAAGGATGTACAAGAGCGAGTTGGTGTGGGTCAGGGCAAACTCGCCGGCCCGAAAACGTTCTTCAAACTCATGGGTATCGACCGGAATGGTCTCGAACGTCACCCCGACCTGTTCCGACAGATAACGGGACAAGGGAGCGAACCGCTCCATGGTTTCCCGCTCATTGTTACAGTTCATGTAGCCGATGCGCAGCACCGGGCGTTCCTTGATCCGGTCGCAACCGGCCGAGAATACAGCCACGGCGACAACCGGCAGCAGGAGCAGAAGAAGACGTTTCATATTCAGTTCATCTCAACGGGATCGGCTACGGGGTTCACTGCAGAACGGCCCAAGGGCAGCGAGGGCGGAACGGTCAGGAAATCACCGGCATCGACCAGCCCCCGGCCAGCCAAGTCGGCGCCGTCGCGGATGAGGGCGCCCAGAGCCTTTGCCTCCGTCGTGCCCCACCAGTTGGAACGGGCATCGACCGGCCCCTCTCCTTCGTTAACCAGGGCATATTCACCATTACCGGCCAGCAGGTTGTCACGCAGCTTTCCGGTAGAATCCTTCCAACGGACGCCGGAGCGACCGTTACCGGCAATCAGGTTGCCGGTAACCAGGAACTCCGAATCTTCAAGAAAGATGCCATGTTCGCTGTTGTCGCGAATCCGGCTGCCGCGCAGGGTGCCGCGGGAACGTTGCAGGTAAACGCCCTTGCGATTGCCGGTCACCTGCAGGGTTTCGCCATCCAGGGTAGAGTCGCGCAGATTGAGGCCGTTGATCAGGTTGCCGGCCACCTGGCAGTCGCGCATGGCCAATTCACTGTAGACGCAGCGGATTCCCCAGTGATTATTCAGCACCCGGGTCGCCCCGAGGCGCACCTTCGAATTGCGGAACTGCATGCCATTGAAATTGTTTTCAATCAGGCAGCCGTCAATGACGACGGTCGATTCCTGAAATTGCAAACCACGCTGATTGCGGGTGAAGATGGAATTCTTCAGCGAGGCATTGGCGAAGTGGGCGTGAAAGCCCCGATAACCGTATTCCACCAGGCAATGTTCGAGCAGGTTTTCTTCCTCCGAGGCCATCATGTTGATCGCCCCCCAGTCGCCGGGAACCGGATCGGCCTCGGCGCTGGTGAATCGCACCGGCAGTTCGGCCGTGCCGAACACCCTGAGCGCCCCCTGAATGAAGATCTCGTTTTCGCCGATGCCGTCGCCGTTGGTATCCCGGCGGGTAAAACGCACCTCGGTTCCCGGGCGTATTTCCAGGGTCACCCCGGCCGGGATTGTCAGGATTCCGTCTACCAGCACCCGGTCGTTCCAGACGGTATCCTGCCACAAGCTCTGTTCTCCCCGGTACTCGGTATCGGCCAGAGCCTCGCCGGCCGGCCAGCAGCACAGCAGCAGGGTCAGCAGAACCAGACACCTCATGGAGACTGTTCCCGGTCAGGCGTCAGCAGGCGCAGATCCTCCCGGTTGCCGCTTACCCCGGAGAGATTGCCGGCCAGTCGGCGGTCGTACAACACCAGGCCGAGATCATTGCCGGTCACCTGATTGTCCTGCAGCAGCGGGCGGCTGCTGGCGTCAATGAAAATTCCTTCCTCGACATGGTCGGCAACCCGGTTGTCGATCAGTTGCGGACTCGACCCAAGCCAGCAGAAAATGCCCGCCTCCCCGTGTTCAACGACATTGTTCGAAATCAAGGGAAAGCTCCCCTGCTGGGCGATGATACCGTAACGATTGTTACGCAACTGGTTACCGCGGATTTCCGGGGATGAGCCGATGGCCAGGATGGCTGTTTCGGCATATTCGATCCGGGCCTGGTCGATCCGGCTGCCAACTGAATCGACCAGGGTGATGCCGGCCCAGGCCGGTTCCCCCGCCACGGATCTCGACAGGGGGATGAAACGGACCGGGTGGCGGGCCGTTCCATCAATCCACAGGGTGCCCCGAATCAGCAATTCGGTTGCCGAGGAGAGATACTCGGGATCGATTTTAGTGCTTTCCGCCGGCTGCACGTAAACGATGGTGCCGGGTCGCAACCGCAGGGAGCTGCCCGACGGAATCAAGGCATCCCCGGGCATGTACACCTCACCGCCGAGCACAGTCCGACCGCTCATGACGCCGGAAAGGATGCGCATATGCGCAAGGTCGTCAGCGCCAGGGTTGCGCGGCAGGGGAGCGCAGGCGACCAGCAGCCCCCCGAGAAGAAACAACAATCCCCGTTTCAGCTTCAGATCCATCGCAGCTCCATCATCAGTTGGCGGGCGGCGGCGGCCGGGGTGCCGACTTCGACCAAAGCCATCAGCCGTTCGATAAACTCCGTGGTCAGAAGATGATCAAGGTTTTGCAGGGCGGGAGCCACGGTGGTGAACTGGAGGTCGTCCAGGGGACGTCGCCCGCTGAGCAGAAATGGTCCGCCGGGGACCTTCAGCAAGGTCGGCAAATCAGCCACGGGCGAAGGGGCCAGAATCATATCCAGGGATTCTTCAAGCACTCCGGCCACGCCCCGACCCGCCGGGACGGAAACCTGGATGGTTTCAACCCCGGTTTTTTCTTGGATATACAGAATTGCCACGGCCGCGACCGCAGCTTCGCGCGTCCCTTCCGGAACGCCGAGGTAAAGTTTCGGTCCGAAGCAGGCGACCGCAGGGCCAGCAAGGGCCGACGACAAAAGAATGGTCAGGACGAGAAAGGATTTCATATAGCGTTTCCGGTAGAGAATCGAGCCTTAAAAACAAGGTAAGCCGCCGGGGGGAAACGACAACACATTATATACCGTAGAAAGGTTGAAACGAGCAAGGGGTTGGGTGGAACGCGGACACGTCAATCGAGCAGGCGGTATTTTTCCATCTTGTAGCGTAGCGTGGTCCGCTTGATACCGAGAAGTTCCGCGGCCCGGGTCTGCGACCCCTTCTCGCGAGCCAGCGTCTGGATGATCAATTGGCGTTCGAGATCTTCAAGTATTTCGGTCAGGCTGCCGCCACTGTCGGGAAGCTCAAGGCAGATCTGATCCGGCCCCTGGATCCCCCGGGGCAGATCCCGTGGGGTAATCGACTCCCCCTTGCACAGCACTACCGCCCGCTCCATCGCGTTCTGCAGTTCACGCACGTTGCCCGGCCATTCGTAGGCCAAAAGACAGCTCAAGGCCCGGGGCGAAATCCGGGACACCGGGCGTCCCGTCTCCCGCTGGTACTTTTTCAGAAAATGGGCGGCCAGCGGCTCGATGTCCTCGCGCCGGTCGCGCAAGGGGGGAAGTTCGATATTGACCACGTTCAGCCGGTAAAAAAGATCTTCCCGAAACGCCCCTTTCTTCACCTGATCTTCGAGATTTTTGTTGCTGGCGGCCACCAGGCGCACGTCACTGCGAATGGTGCGGGTACCGCCGACCCGCTCGAATTCGTGTTCCTGAATCACCCGCAAAAGCTTGACCTGAGCCGACAAAGGCATCTCACCGACCTCGTCGATGAACAGGGTTCCTTGATGAGCCAGTTCGAAGCGCCCCTTTCGGGTGGCGAGGGCGCCGGTGAACGCCCCTTTCTCGTGGCCGAACAACTCACTTTCAAGCACCCCTTCGGAGAGGGCCGCGCAATTGAGAACGATGAAGGGAAGGTCACGCCGGTTGGAACGCTGGTGGATGGATCGGGCGATCAACTCCTTGCCGGTTCCCGACTCGCCCGTGACCAGAACGTTGGCATTGGAGGTCGCCACCGAGTCGACCACCTCGAACACCCGCTGCATGGCCTGCGATCCACCGACAATGCCGGCGAAGGGGTAACGCTCCAACAACTCCTGCTGCAGGTAGCGGTTTTCCGCCAGCAACCGTTCGCGCTCAAGCGCCTTGGCCACGGTCAGTTTGATTTCGTCGGTTTCAAAGGGCTTGGTGAGGTAATCGTAGGCCCCGGCCCTGAGAGCCTGGACGGCGCTTTCGACGGTGCCGTAGGCGGTGATGACCACCACCGGCAGGGCCGGATCGAATGACTTCAGTTCTTCGAGCAGGGCCAGACCGTTCATCCCCGGCATCTGAATGTCGGTAATCACCAGGTCGAAGTTTTCTCCGCCGATCCGGCGCATGGCCTCGGCTCCCGATTCCGCCGCAACCGCCTGGTACCCTTCCCTGGCCAGCACCCGGACCAGCAGGCGCCGCATGCCCTCCTCGTCGTCGACAATCAGAATTTTTTCCCCGGCCACGGTCAATTTTCGGGTTCCTGATGGTAAACACGATTTTTCCCTTCGCGTTTCGCCTTGTAAAGCAGAGCATCGGCCACGTGCAGCAGGGAATCGCGGTCTATGCCATCTTCCGGGTAGGCCGCCACCCCGACGCTGACGGTCACCCCGCGTCCGGCGATGCCCCTGAGATAGTCAACCGATAAGGTTTCAATGGACTTGCGGGCCCGCTCGGCCGCTTTCAACGCAAAATCGAGCCCCGTTTCGGGAAGGATCGCAATGAACTCTTCGCCTCCGTAGCGAAACACCATATCGCATTCACGCATCGACTCGCGCAGGATTTCGGCGACCGCCACCAAGGCCTTATCTCCCTTGAAATGCCCGTAGGTATCGTTAAACGACTTGAAATTGTCCACGTCGAACATGAGCAAGGTCAACGGCTTGTCATAGCGGCGAGCGCGGACCATTTCTTCCTTGAGCATCAAGCGGAACTGTCGTTGATTATAGAGGCCGGTCAGGCCATCGGTCACGGCCAGGTGGTAGGTACGCTGGTGCAGGCAGGCATTATCGATGCTCATGGCGGCAAAGGATGCCAGGATGGACAGGATGTTCAAACGGCTTTCGGCAAAGGTCCGGGGCTCGAAATCGTCCAGACAGATCAGGCCGACGATTTTGTTCTGAATTTTAAGCGGCACGGCCACCAGTGACCGGATCCCTTCCTGGAGGATCAGGGCATCGTCGACACAGCCGGAGGAACCGATATCTTCAAGGCGAAAAATTTCGCCGTCGTCAAGCACCCGGCGGATGACCGTCCCATCTTTCACCGGCCAGCGATAACGTTCGAGAAACCGTTCGCTCAAACCGGCATGGGCATGCAAGGACAGTTGTCCGAGAGGTTCGTCGTAAAGAGCGATGCTGCCAGCCGGCATGTCCATGACCGCCATGGCGCTGTAGAGGATGTTCTGCAGAACCTCGTCGATATCCAGGGAGGAAACCACCACCTGGGCAACGCTCAGAACATCTTTGAGGCTCTTCAGTTCTTCTTCGATATCCCCATGACGATGTTCGTCAAATGCCATTTTAAGATTCCATGATATATATGGAAATAAATATAATGAGACTGCTTAATACATTAACATTACTAACACAATCGTAACGACTGTGTAAAGGCTCTTCGGAGCGTGAAATTTTCCAAAAATCGCTGGGTCTCCGGCAGCTGCATTAAAAATCCCAAAACGTATCACAGTGGCATTGACAGCCACGACATATTGTGGTTTATATCATGCCGGACACACAATATAGACTCCGTGCCCCCCCTTTTTTCAGTTTATAATTTTATTCAAAGGAACCAGGACCCATGAAAAAACCGGCCACTTCCGCGACAATCGCACTCTCGCCCAACGCCATTACCGTTCTCGAACGCCGATACCTCAAACGCGACACCGAAGGCAAGGTTCTCGAATCGCCGGCCGAAATGTTCCGCCGCGTGGCCCGAACCATCGCCTCGGCGGAGACGCTGCTGAAAACCGGCCAGAACGCGGAGGCTTTGGAAGAAGAGTTTTACCGGATGATGACCACCCTCGAATTTCTCCCCAACTCCCCCACCCTGATGAACGCCGGCCGCGAACTCGGCCAACTGTCGGCCTGTTTCGTGCTGCCGGTGGGCGACTCGATGGAGGAAATCTTCGAGGCCATCAAGCAGACCGCCCTGATCCACAAGAGCGGCGGCGGCACCGGCTTTTCCTTTTCGCGCATCCGCCCGGCCCGGGACGTGGTCGCCTCGACCAGCGGCGTTTCCTCCGGCCCCCTGTCGTTCATGAAGGTGTTTGATGCCGCCACCGAAACCATTAAACAAGGCGGCACCCGGCGCGGCGCCAACATGGGGATCCTGCGGGTCGACCATCCGGACATCATGGACTTCATCATGGCCAAGCGCGACCAAACGGTGCTGACCAATTTCAACATCTCGGTGGGATTGACCGAGGCCTTCATGGAAGCGGTGGAAAATGACGGCGAATATTCCATCATCAGCCCGCGCAATAAAGAAGTCGTTAAAACCATGCCGGCCCGCAAGGTGTTCGAACACATTGTCGATCTGGCCTGGAACAACGGCGAGCCGGGCATCATCTTCCTCGACCGCCTCAACCGTGACAATCCGACCCCGCACGTCGGCGAAATCGAGGCTACCAACCCCTGCGGCGAGCAACCGCTGCTCCCCTACGAATCGTGCAATCTCGGTTCGATCAACCTGGCCAAGCTGATCAAGGATGGGGATGTCGACTGGGATCGTCTCAAGTACGTGGTTCGCCTGTCCGCCCGGTTTCTCGATAACGTCATCGAAGTCAACAACTACCCGATTCCGCAGATTGCGGAGATGACCCGCGCCAACCGCAAGATCGGCCTCGGCGTCATGGGCTGGGCCGACCTGCTGATTCTGCTCGGCATCCCCTACAACAGCGACGAAGCGGTGGAACTCGGCGAGAAAGTGATGAAGTTCATCACCGACGAAGCCCGTCGGATGTCCATCGAGCTCGCCCTTGAGCGCGGTCCCTTCCCCAACTTCAAGGGGAGCGTGTTCGACAAAACAGGCGGCAGGCCGGTCCGCAACGCCACCAGCACCACCATCGCTCCGACCGGCACCATCTCGATCATTTCCAGCGCCTCCAGCGGGGTCGAGCCGTTGTTCGCGGTCTCCTACGTGCGCCAGGTGCTGGACAAGGATATCCTGGTCGAGGTCCATCCCCTGTTCGAAAAAATCGCCCGCGAACGGGGCTTTTATTCGCCGGACCTGATGAAACTCATCGCCGAGCACGGCACCGTGCAGGACATCCCCAAGGTCCCCGAAGACGTGCGGCGCGTTTTCGTCACCGCCCACGACATCACCCCCGAGGATCACATCCGCATGCAGGCGGCTTTCCAGAAATACACCGATAACGCCGTCTCCAAAACGGTTAATTTCTGCTCCACCGCCACCAAGGAAGACGTCGCCACCGTCTACCGGCTCGCCTATCAGCAAGGCTGCAAGGGCGTCACCATCTATCGCGACGGCTCCCGCGACCAGCAGGTGCTCTCGGTCGGCAAGACGGATAAAGCCCCGGAGGACACGGTCCCGCGCGAGACCAAGAAAACCGGGCGCAAGCGCGAACGTCCCCGGGCGCTGCGCGGCACCACCTACCAGATGGAAACCGGCTGCGGCCCGTTGTACATCACCATCAACGAAGACAACGAAGGGCTGTTCGAACTCTTCACCACCATGGGCAAAGCCGGCGGCTGCGCCGCCAGCCAGTGCGAAGCCATCGGCCGGCTGGTCTCCCTGGCCTGGCGCAGCGGCGTCCAGGCTCGGCAAGCGGTCAAGCAGATGATCGGCATCACCTGCCACAAACCGGCCGGTTTCGGCGCCAACCGGGTTACCTCCTGCGCCGACGCGGTGGCCAAGGCGATCCAGATGCACATGGCCCAGCACGGCGAGGACGGCGTGGCGGTCAAACAGAACGGCGGCGCCTGCCCCGAATGCGGCGGCCCGGTCGAACACGAAGGCGGCTGCTGCGTCTGCCACGCCTGCGGCTACAGCGAGTGCGCTTGAAATAGATACGATGAAGGGCCCCTTCCAAGGGGCCTTTTGTTTTTATTGTTTGGGCGCCGTGGAATGAGATGATATAAAAGAACTCTGAATTTTGAGCATGACAACTCCTTTTTCCAACCGGGAGTACCGGAAATGGTCGACGAAATAACAATCCGGAGTTTCACCGAACGAATCGTCCGGGAATATAACCCGGAAAAAGTTATTCTTTTCGGCTCGTTGGCTTCTGGTCGTGGACGAGAAGATTCAGATGTCGATCTACTGGTCATTCTTCAATTTCAGGGAAGTTCTTTCCGTAAATCTCTTGATATCCTCAACCGTCTCGACCCGCATTTCCCCATCGACCTCATTGCCAGACGACCGGACGAAACGGCCCAGCGTTATGCGCAAGGAGATCCCTTGATTCGCGAAGCATTGGACAAGGGGAAAGTTCTCTATGAACGCCGTCATTAAGGAATGGATCACCAAAGCCGATGGCGATTTTCGCACTGCACAACGGGAATTTGATGCCATAGAAGCGCCCAACTTCGACGCCGTTTGTTTTCACGCCCAGCAGTGCATTGAAAAACTCATGAAAGCCTTGCTGATCGCCGGGGAGGAAAGTCCACCCAGAGTTCATGATCTTGCAGTTCTTTCAAATATCATCAACCGCAATTTTCCGAACTGGAATTGGCCGGTAGAGGAGTTGCGCTTTCTTTCCCGTGCAGCCGTAACCTTCCGCTACCCTGGTGAATCGGCTGAACAATTGGATGCCGAGGAGGCCTTGGCCATCGCGAAAAACCTTCGAGATGCATTGCTTGTGCAGTTGCAGGACAAATAGGAAAACGTCGGTTTCTCTAATATCCTCTTATGTTTTGCGTTGCTCCTCCCGAGGGGACATTCGGACAATGATTCATCGGCATAACAATTTTGAAGCCACCTG
>MHXM01000104.1:34489-35291 GCA_001825565.1 Desulfuromonadaceae bacterium GWC2_58_13 | reverse complement strand
GATATTCTGGTTCACCCGGAACAGGTTGGCCGGATCGTATTTGTTTTTGACCGAAACCAGACGCGCATAGTTGTCCCCGTAGGTCTCCCGGACCCGGGCATCCCCCTCGTCGTCCATCATGAAATTGACGTATGCCCCGCTCATGTTGTACGGATGCACGGCAGTCCAGTACTCCCGGCCCCAGGACCTGAGCCGCTCGGCCTTGGCCGGGTCGGGATCGATGCCGGCGATGACCATGGACCAGGTTGCATCCCTGCAACTCCAGGCCGTCTCGGTTTTCCCCACCCGGTGCACCGCACCGTCTATCGGATAGAGATGCATCAACGACAGCACGCTCGGGGACTTGGCGGCGTACTCGAGATGTGCGTCGATCGCCGCATCGGGCAACTCCTTGACATAGTCGCCTTTCCAGTACCACTGCAACCCCGGCGGCAGGAATGGATCGAACAGGCTCTGCAGGGTCGGGAAGGGCATGACGTCCACAAGCTCGAAGAGCGGTGCCGGCAGATCCCGCCGGATGGGCTTCATCGCCTCCTTCGCCGCTTCGGCCGGTCCGTTGTAGCAGGAGATCAGCGCGCAGATCTTCCGCCCCCAGATCTCCTTTGGAAACGGAGCCGTCGAGAGCACGGTCTTCAGGCCCAGGAAGGTGAAGAGTTCTTCCGGCGCCCGGGGCAGGAACTCCCGGTACCACTGCATGATCCGGCGCGCCTCCTTCACATCGTAGAAGATCGGCCCGCCGTAGATCATTTTCACCGGGTGCGCGCGGTAGACGAAGCTGGTCACGACTCCGAAGTTGCCGCCG
>MHXM01000104.1:32025-34406 GCA_001825565.1 Desulfuromonadaceae bacterium GWC2_58_13 | reverse complement strand
CTCGATCAGATTGTCGACCGTCAGGCCGTACTGGCGGGTGAGGTAGCCGTGGCCGCCGCCCAGCGTGAGTCCCGCGACCCCCGTGGTCGAAACGATCCCGGCCGGCACCGCCAGGCCAAAAGCATGGGTGGCGTGGTCCATGTCGCCCTGGGAGTGACCTGGACCGACTTGCACGGTGCGGTTGCTCGGATCGACGCGGATTCCCCTCATCCGGGACAGGTCGATCACCAGGCCATCGTCGCAGCTGCCCAGTCCGGGTCCGTTGTGACCGCCCCCCCGGATGGCCACGAGAAGGTTATTTTCCCGGCCGAAATCCACTGCCGTTACGACATCCGCCACGTCCGCGCAGCGGGCGATCAGGCCGGGCCGCTTGTCAATCATCCCATTGTAAAGCTTGCGGGCTTCATCGTAGCCCTTGTCGTCGGGTTGGATAAGCTCGCCACGCAGGCTTGCCTTGAATGTGTCTATGGTAGTTGAGCTGAGCATGATGTCCTCCATAATCGGCTGTTGGTGGGGCTGATGGCAACAGCCCCCGGTTGCACCTCCTTTTGGTGGTCAACTCCGGCATCCGCCGGTCCAAAACAAAGGCCGAACCCGCCTTCTGGATTGAAACTCCTTCGGCAGCTCGGCCATCTTCCAAACTTGGAGATCCGTCGCTTTCTGTCCCTGCCTCGCGGCAGGTTTGGCTTTTCGGGATCAACGATGTTCTTTTGGTTTCACTGTATCCCGGCATTGCGATGCGTCAAGTTGTCTCCCTTGTCAAACACCGGCAAACTGTCGCAGTTCATTCAATCCAAGAGGGATAAAGATAAATATCCTGTCCCCGCAACCTACAAGAGGGATAAAGATAAATATCCTGTCCCCGCAACCTACTGTCCCCGCAACCTAAATATCCTGTCCCCGCAACCTGCCGCTTCCCTTTCTTTCCAATTTTTCCAACGGAGAGAAAGGAGATCATTGCTACCATCAGGAGTAGCAAAACACCCCTTGTGAATTCCGGGCAGGGCGCTATCTTTGTATCAGGTCCGTATGCAAACGGACCGCGAACTTTCAGCGGAAAAGAGGTCAGGATGAAAATAAAATTTGTTTTTCTCAGCCTTGTTTTAGCCATCGGCCTAACGTCCCTGCTGGCGGCCTGTGAAAAAGAAGGGCCGGCGGAAAAGGCCGGTCAGCAGATCGATCAGGCCGTCGATGAAGTCAAGGAAGAAGCGGCTCAGATAAAAGAGAGTGGCGAGGATACTTTGAATAAATAATTCCGCGGGGAGGATATCCATGGATGTTCAGCTGGAGCCGATTCTTTCCCTGCCGGCAGGGCGGTCGATTCTTGCAATCCCGAAGTTTCTGAACTTCCTTGTCGCGATCTACCTGATTCTGATCGGCGTCGGCGGTTTACGGAATCGAAGCGATACGCCCCTGCGCTCAGAGGAATCCCAACAAAGAAAGGAAGGATACCATGCTTAGACTCTTGATCATTGCGCTGGTAAGCATGCCTCTGGCTTTTTCCGTCGGATGCAGCCGAGAAATGGTGGGCGGAGCGGCATTGGGCGTTGGCGCCGCCGGAGCGGTATATGAGTATTCCAACAAGGAAAAGCTGAAAGATCTTGAGAACGATTATGAGTCGGGAAAAATCAACCGGGACGAATATGATCGCAGAAAGAAAGAGATCGAAGACAAGTCTCTGCTCTACTGATTCTCGAGGCCGACCAATCCCCCGGTTGATACGGCTCAAGTAAGAACCCTCAGCGCCAGGAGCACCATGACCGCAGGGATGAACCAGGCATCGTATTTAATTTACGAGCTTGGTTTTCACCAGTGAATCCTTATGCCTGGTTTCACACCCTGCCGGCGCGAGGCCCCAGGAAATACCAAAGGATGACCCCCACCACCGGGAGCAGAAAAATAATCACCACCCAAAGAATTTTGGTGCCGGGGGTGACCGGGCTCTGGAGGGTTTTAACGATGGCCCAGATGTCGATAACAAAAATAGCCAGTCCCAGCAATGTTCCCATGATTCACTCCTTTGGTCGCAAATAGTTGATTAATATTCGCCGTCCACTTCGGCCGGCGCCCTGCTCCGGGCTAAAGGTCTTTCATAACCTGACGGGCCGCGGTCTGCACCGGATCCCACACCGGGGAAAAAGGCGGGGCATAGGAGAGGTCGAGATAGGCGATCTGTTCAACCGTCAATCCCGCATGGAGCGCCGTGGCCAGCACGTCGATGCGCTTGGCGGCCCCTTCGATCCCGACAATCTGGCCGCCCAGCAGCCGGCCGCTCCCTTTTTCCGCCCAGAGCTTGACGGTGATCTTGCCCGCTCCCGGGTAATATCCAGCCCGGGTTTTACTGGTGATCGTAGCGCAGACCCCTTCGAGCCCCAGCTGCC
>MHXM01000104.1:18321-32017 GCA_001825565.1 Desulfuromonadaceae bacterium GWC2_58_13 | reverse complement strand
TTTTCTTGCAGCCCGGTGCGGGCCACCTCGTATTTACAGATTTTGCTGACGGCGGTTCCCACGACCCCGGGGAAGGTCGCGTAGCCCCCCGCCAGGTTGATTCCGGCTATGGTGCCCTGCTTGTTGGCGATGGTCCCCAGGGGAATATGCACCGGCCGCCGGGAAACCAGGTGAAACGATTCGGCACAGTCACCGGCGGCCCAGATCTGCTCCCGTTCGGTCTGTTGTCTGGTGTTGACCGGGATGGCGCCGCCGACCCCGAGCCGGATGCCGGCCGCCTCGGCCAGAGCGCTGTTGGGACGGGTTCCCATCCCGAGCAGGACCAGATCGGCGGGGAGCGAACGCTGGTCGGTCACCACCATTTTGACCCTGCCGGCGGCGCCTTCGAAGCCGGTCAGGGATTCCGACAGCAAAAGGTTAACGCCGATGTCCCGCAGCGCGTCGGAAATCAACGCCCCCATATCCGGATCGAGGGTTGCCATTACCTGCGGGCCGCGCTGAACCAGAGAGACCTTGAGGCCCAGCCGGATGAAGGACTCGGCCATCTCCAAGCCGATATAGCCGCCGCCGACGATGACCACCTGTTGCACCTGGTTTTCCTGCAATGCCTGCCGCACCCGGATGCCGCTCTCCAGGGTCGACAGGCCGAAAATACCGTTGACTTCGGCTCCCGGCACCCCGGGGCAGAACGGACGGGCCCCGGTGGCGATCAGCAGCTGCCGATACGGTTCCCAGCTCTGGGCGCCCCCTTCCAGATTTCTGACCCGCACCCGGGAGCGGTCCGGCTCGATGCCTACCACCTCGTGGCGAATGCGGGCATCGATCCGGTACTTTTCACGGAATTTTTCCGGTGTGCGGGCGATCAGCCGGTCGGCCTCCTCGACCAGGCCGCCGATGAGATAGGGGATGCCGCAGGCCGAATAGGAGGTATGCGGACTGCGTTCGAACACGACGATGTCGCATTCGGAATCTTCGCGGCGCACCTTGGACGCGGCACTCATGCCGGCCGCATCTCCGCCGATCACCACCAGTTTATTCTTGGCCATAAACACTCGCCCTCTTCGCTGGCGTCTTCCGCCGCGGGTCATCCCCGGGATGGCCCGGTCCCGATTGTGGATTCAATGAAGATCCGCCGGTCCATGGATCATCTTAAGCATATCGAAGCTCTCCGAATTCACAACACCAACCCTTCCCTCCCGGACGATGAATCCCTCAGGGAAACGAATGAGTAGTGCGTAGGGAATGCAGTTTTGACTAAAGATCAAAACTGCAGCAAAAGGACCTGCCAAATCCATCAGCGCAAGAGTTGGCATGTTTTTAATTTCTACAATTGGGGCACAATTGGGGCACAGACGCAAAAACGGGTTACGACAAAAGTCGTAACCCGTTGATTTTACTGGCGCGCGATACAAGATTCGAACTTGTGACCTCTGCCTCCGGAGGGCAGCGCTCTATCCAGCTGAGCTAATCGCGCAAAGAGAAGGGTTATATACCGCAACGCGTTTTATTTTGCAACCTCAAACTTTTCTTGAACTTGCCGTAATCCCTGCCTTGCTGGTATACTCGGACGGCTTGTCAATTGAAGAATTAACTCCTGCCGACGGAACCCCCGATGTTACAATCCAGGATCTCGCTGTTCCTTCTCCTGATGCTGCTGATCGCTCTACCGGCCCATGCCAAGATCACCTTTGGCGTGGTAACCAGCGCCAACAGTTTGTTGTGGTCGGAAAAACAAGCCGGATTTCTCACCAATTATCTGGCGAACCAACTGGCGGAGGAGGTTTCGGTGCAGACCTTCAGCAGCGAGAAGACTCTCCACGCCTGGCTCAGCCGTTACCGGTTGGTCGACGTGGCGATTCTCAGCGACAGCTATCTGGCCAGTCAGGCCCCCGGTGAGTTTTTTCCCCTGGCCGGTTACGTCCTGCGGCAGTCCCCACAAAAGACCTCGCCCGAGTTGATCGTCGCCCGCCAGGGGCTCAACCCTTGGCAACTGCAGAAACTGCAAAAGATCCTGTTCACCATGGGAGATAACCCGACGGGCCTGAACATTTTGAACGAACTTCAGGTGCTGGCAATCGTGCCGCCGGGGCTTTCTCCCAAAGAGCTGGCGGACCTGCTGCCAAAGGCACCTGAGATCCCAACGGAACCGAAATCGGAACCGGCGCCGGCAACCGAACCAACCCTGGCAATCAAAACGCCGGAACCGCAAATTCTCGTTACAGCACCACCGGCGCCGGCATCAAGGCCACCCGAAACTGCAATTGTTCATGTCGAACCTTCGCCACCACCGGCCAAGCCCGCGGCACCGGCCCCCGTGGTTAAGCCGCCAGTCCCACCCGAAGAACGTGATTTGCCTCGCCAGGGCGAAGCATTGATGGAAATCCCCCGCGGTAAAAACGAAACCGACCGGACCGCCTCGGGCACCCAGGCCAGCTATCGGGTCGAGTGGGTCGCCGACGAGGTTTACGCCGCCCTCTCCAGCCCTGGCGGCAGCGCGACTTCCAACGCTTTTTTCGTGGTCGGTCCCGAATATGTCGTAGCCGGCGGGGCCCACATGACCAAGCAGGCCGTGGACGATCTGGTCACGGCCATCCGCACGGTCACCCCAAAGCCCCTGCGTTACTTCATTCTCGCCCACCATCACATCGGCTACAGCCACATCGACTTCGACTTCCCGGCGGGAGTGGACCTCATCATTTCCTGGCAGACCTGGAAAGCGATGGATGACGAGATTCGCGAGGTGAACCGGCCGATCCTGTTTTTCAGCGATGGCTTGACCCTCAAGCTGGGCGAGCGAACCATCATCCTGACGAATATGGGCCGAGCCCACACCGAGGGAGACACCCTGGTTTTTCTCCCTGAATCGGAAGTGCTGTTCACCAGCGACCTGGTTTACGTCAAAAGCGTCGGTTACATGGGTGACGGCCACATGGAGGACTGGCTGCTGACCCTCGAATTCATCGAACGGCTGGGGGCCAGAAAAATCATCCCCGGATTCGGACCGATCAGTTCGACCGACGAAATCGTCCGCTTTAAAGACTTTTTCCGAGAGATGGTCACCGCGGTTCTGAAACATCTGGAGCGAGGCGACAGCCTGGAGCAGACCCTGCGGACCTTTTCCTTGCCGGAGTACCGCAACTACAATGGCTACGATCAGTTCCTCCGGCTCAATGTCCGCCGAGCCTATCTTGATCTGAAAGAAAACTTCCTGAAGTAAAAAAGATGCTTTTGCAAAAAGCATCAACAACGTCCGACAACAGACTCAGTCTTCGCCGGTTTCTTCCTGGTAGCTCTTGTGGATGAGCAGGGCGTAGAGCCCGGCCAGAACCAGCAGCACTACCATGGCCCCACCCCACAACTTGCGTTTTCCGAGATCGCTTTGGATAGCGGCGACCTCCTTTTCGACCTTGTCCAGATCCTGGGCGAAAACAGCGGTTTTTGAACGGACTTTTTCTACGTCGACACTGTGAAACAGGCGATGGAAATCATTGCGCAGGGAAAAGACCGTCCCGGACATTGGCTTGGTGTCAAACCCGAGCCGATGGAGTTCGGCCAAGTCGTTCTCAAGGCCGGTGATAAGCGCATCGGTGCCGGAGACCGCCTGGCGAAGTTCTTCGGCACGCCCGTAATCATGGCAGCGGGAGCAGTCCTGCGGATTGATGAGGTCGATCGAAGCCCGCAGAACCCGATGATTATCGTGGCAGGTAACGCACTGGGGACCGCCGGAGCCCAGTGCCCGGCCATGGGCGCTGGCTTGATAATCCTCCAGCACCCCGACATGGCAGCGCCCGCAGAAGGCGGGGATATCGTTGTCGGCCGGCACTCCGATAAAGCCACGTTCCGGGCGCATGGCCATGGCAAAATCGGTCGGGTCGCCGCCATGGCAGTGATGACAAGAGATCCCATTGGCCTGGTGGACGCTCTCGCGCCACAGCGGCACCGGTTCGCCGAGGTGGCCGGTCTGGCCACCGTGGCATTGCAGACAAACGGTCTCTTCGGCGGCCGCGGCAAAAGACGGCGCTATAATGGGAATCAGCAACAACAGTATCGGTAGAATCAGGGCGGCAGAATATTTTTTCATGAATAATGCCCCCAGATGGAAAGGGCAACCATCAGCAGGATGCCGAGGGAATAACAGGCAACGAACAGCGGCCGGTGCGCCGGGCGCCGCTCGGGACCGATATCCAGAAAGGGCAAGACCGCCAGCAGCGTCATAAACACTCCCTGCGCGCCCAGCCCGACGACCTTGCTGGGAAAAATTTTCAGCGTCTGGTAAGCCCAGAGGAAATACCACTCGGGCTTGATGTGCGGCGGGGTGACGAAGGGATCGGCGGGCTCCAGGGCGGTGGGAGGGATGAACAGGACCGGGGCGAAAAAAATCACCCAGGCCAAAGCCGCCAGGAAGAAAAAGACGCCGGCGAGATCCTTGGTCACGTAATGGGGGAAAAACGGGATGCCGTCGGGATGATCCTCGTGGCGAAAGGTCGTCAACGGTGCCGGGGGCTCGTAATCCGGGCCGAACGGCGGACGTGAAATCCCGGCGCGCCGCATGAGAAACAGGTGCAGGCCGATGACCGCGCCGAGCAACAGTGGCAATCCCATCACATGCAGGGCGAAAAACCGACCGAGGGTCGCTTCGCCAACCATCGCCCCTCCGCGCAGGAAACGAACCGTCATTTCACCGACCACCGGAATGGCCCCGGCGGCATCGGTCGCCACGGTGGTCGCCCAGTAGGACAGCTGGCTCCAGGGCAACAGGTATCCGGTCAGGCAGAGGGCCAGGGCCAGATTGAAGGCAATGAATCCGACCAGCCAGGTCAGTTCCCTCGGCTTCTTGTAGCTCGCCATGAAAAGAACCGAAAGCATGTGCAGTAGCAGGGCGATGACGATGATGTTCGACCCGACCACATGGGCATAACGAACCAGCCAGCCGTAGGGCACGTCATTCATGATACTCTGAACACTGGCAAAGGCATTGGCGGCGTCGGGACGATAGTGGATCAACAGCAGAAGGCCGGTGACGAACTGCAGAGAAAACAGGGCCAACAGAACCGCGCCGAGGGTGTAAAAGAAATTGGCGCGACGCGGAACCAGGTAACCGGTGAGATTTTGCCGGATCAGGTCACGGACTCCCAGCCGCACATCCAAATAATCCATCAGGCCTTTGAACAGGGACATCGCCGCCTCCTATCCGATGCGAAGCAGGTCGCCGGCAAGAACCACCGGAATCGACTTAAGGGGTTTGGGGGGCGGGCCGCCAAGAACGGCGCCGTCGGTCGAAAACCGGCCGGCATGGCAGGGACAGAGGAACTCCTCCTTATCGGGAATCCACTTGACGATACAGCCGAGATGGGTACAGACCGCCGAAAAGGCCACGAACTCCCCAGCCGATTTCTGCAAAACCACCGCCGGGCTCCCGTGGTAGGTGAAAAACTGTGCTCCACCGACGTCGATTTTGGCCCGGGGCATTTCAACCGGCTTCACCTCGCCACCGCCGCTGGCGGGAGAGAGGAAACGGAAGACCGGCCAGCCGGCGGCAACGGACAAAACGGCACTGATCCCGCCTAGCACAATGGTCAGAAAAAACCGCCGCTGGTTCGGCGGAAGGCTGTCGTTGGCCATGGCTCCTCCCAAAAACAATACATGTTTTGGCGGCGTCCGAAGCAGGCCATGCCCGGAGCGCAAACTGGTTCATAGTATAAACGGCTTTCCAGGCGTTGCAAGAATCGAGGGGGAGTGGAAACCTCGCGCCCGGCCGGACGCACCATCTAAAAAGCCCTCGGAACATCCGAGGGCTTTTTAGATCGAAATTCAGGAGGCCGGTTATTTGGTCGCCGGAGGAGCAACCGTCCCGTAAACGGGCAATCGCAGTTCAGGCACATGTTCGCTGCTGGTATGCAGTATCACATAGCCATTAAGCCGGCCGGCGCCTTCCTTGGGAGTAACCCGGATGGAGATATCGACCTCGCTGCCCGGCGCAACCTGCTCTGCCGACAACGTCGCGACCAGTTCCGGGGTAGTGGTTTGCAGACCGGAGAGCGAGAGGGGCATTTTACCCCGGTTGGACAGTCGGACCACGATCTCCTTGGGGGCGCCAACAACCAGATTCTGCAGGTCGAGACGCGGCGGGGTCAGGATGATTTCCTGCTTGACCGTGCCACGCATGTGCAGCTCGGTCACCTGCTGCACAGGGTCGTTGGAATAAAGGTAGATGGTTTTCACCACAGCTCCGCTGAAGCGGGTCGAATCGAAAGTGGCTTTGAGGTCGGCGACATCTCCCGCGGCGATGATCTTGGTCGACAACAGGGTGGCGGTGCACCCGCAGGAACTGCGAACCCGGTCAATAATCAACGGCTCATCCCCGGCGTTCTGAAACCTGAAGGAGTGCTCCACTTTCTCGCCCTGAAAAATCTGCCCAAAATCAAAATCCGCCTTCTCCATGGCCATTTTCGGTCCTGCAGCCAGCGCCGGCAGCGCTGTAAGGCAAAAGGCCAACGCCAGCAGGACAATATTTATCCGTTTCATCGATGATCCTTCCCTGTCAATGATTCCTTCGCTTTAACCTCCGGTCGATCCGCGGAAGTATAACACACCCCCAAAGAAGCTGGCCATAGCTTTGTAGATTGCTGAAAAAATTGACACATACAGATTATCTTGTATAGAATACCCGACAACATTTATGCTCAATTTTTCACGGGATGCGTATGACCGCACAAAATTTGCAGTTACTTTACTCCAAGGATGAAATTGCCCGCCAGATCCAGCGGCTGGGAGCGGAAATCAGCCGCGACTACCCGGATACCGAGATTCTGCTGGTCTGTGTACTGAAAGGCTCTTTCCTCTTTTTCGCTGATCTTGTCCGTGCCGTCACCACTCCCGCGGTCATCGATTTTGTCCGGCTTGCCAGCTACGGTTCCGAGACTCAGTCCTCGGGACTCGTCGAAATGCGTAAAGATCTTGAAATGCCCATCAAGGGACGCGACGTGGTCATCGTCGAGGACATCATCGACAGCGGCTACACCCTTGAATCCCTCTACAACAGGTTGATACGGCGGGAACCTCGTTCGCTCAAAATCTGCACCCTGATCGACAAGAGCTCCCGCAGAAAAGTGCCCATCCAGGCCGATTATATCGGCATTTCCATGGATGATGGCTTCATCATCGGCTACGGTCTCGATTATGATGAGAAATACCGAAACCTTCCGGATATCTACCTGGTACAGGGTCTCTGATCAGGCCTGAAAGGGAGTGACTTGCATGGTCATCCAATGCCCCGAATGCACCACCCGCTTCAAGCTCTCCGACGAAAAAATCAAGCCGGAGGGAGTCAAGGTTCGCTGCGCCAAGTGTCGTCACATTTTTACCGTCGTGCCGGAAGCCGCTCCGGAAATCACGCCAGCTCCAGTGGAACCGCCTGTGACGGAACCCGCCGCCAGCACTTTTGCGGCAGAGCCAGCGGCGGGATCGCGGCCAGTCGACGCGGAAACAGCGCCTTCCGCCACCGATGATCTCTGGGACAGTGGTTTTGGAGAATCGGATCTCGACGCCGTCCCCGGTGAACACCAGCCCACTGCCGCCGCCAACAAGATCTCGTCAACCGATGACGACTGGGACCTCGGCTTCACCGAAACACAGGGCCCATCCATCCGCCGGGAAATGCAAATGCCCGCGGCACCGGATGAAACGGCGACGCCCCTGGCCAGCGAGAGCGACTGGGCCGACCTTTTGGAGTCGGAACCCGCCCTTGAGCGGCAGCCAGCGACCACCGTCGAGGCCATGGAACCATCCGCGGCTGCGGAAGCCTGGGACACCAGCCTTGATGAGGAGGATCTCGATCTTTCCCTTGCGGATGAAGGTTCCCCGGTCGCGGCAACAACGGAAGAATCCCCGGCTGGCGCTGAGGAGTGGAACGTCGGCATCGACGAATCGAACCTCGGTCTTTCATCCCTCGATGACATCCCCGTCGAAACCGTCAGACCAGGCACCGAATTTCTCCCGGACGACCAGTGGGGGGAAGAACCGGCGCCCGAGCCGGCTCAAGCACCCGCTGAAGAGGAGTCCGCTCCAACCGATCTCGGCTGGGGTGAGGGCCCGGGAAAAGAAATTTCCGGCGATGCCTTTGGCTTCGAAAATGAAACCATCGGCGCCGAGAGCGACGACGAATTCGAATTTGAGGAAGACTCGGAATCTGGCGAAAACCTGCCGGCGCCTGCCGGTGACGATCTGTCCCTGGACGAATTCTCCTTCGAAGAAGAGACTCCCGAAGGAACCGGGCAAGACCTTCCCGGCTTTTCCTTCGATGAAACCGTCACCGACGAATTTTCTTTTGAACGCGACAGCGGCGATGGGGCGGATGCGTTTGCTTTCGACGAGAGCAACCTTTTCGCTTCGGACGACCAGACAGCCTCCGATTCGGAAGAAACCGCCGAGATCAGATTCGATCTCCCTCCCTCCAAAGCAGCCGCAAGCGATAACTTCGGCTTTGACGGCATTTCTTTTGGGGAGAGCGAGACGGTCGGCCCGGCAGCGGTCGAAAGCCAGGAGACCATCGCCCCGGTGGAAAGGTCCAAACCTGTTAAAAAACCGGCTTCGTTCCCGGATCCCTTGGCCGAGCTGGCAATCGGCTTGCCCACACCGGCCAAGCAGAAACGCAAAACCCCCATGTCCAGCGTACTGCGCATCTTTCTGGTTTTGTTACTGGTTTTGGGAACTATCGCAGGATATCTGCTCTGGCGGGGCGGCACCACCGACATTTTGCAGATCATCGATCAACTCCGGGGCAACCAGGAACCGAGCGTCCCGGCAGCCCAGATCCGGCTGCCCCTTCCCAACAGTTTTTTCATCATGAACCAGGAGGTCGGCCAACTGTTCGTGGTTCAGGGAGACGCGGTCAACGGCTACTCGGAAAACCGTTCCGCCATTGCCGTCAAGGGAATGCTCCATGACGACCAGGGAAACGTGCTGATGCAGCAGACCGTCTTCTGCGGCAATCTGCTGAGCTACGAAGACCTGCAGACCGCGAGCTTCGCCAAGATCGAAGAAGCCATGAACAACCAGTTTGGCAATGCCCTATCCAACCTCAATGTAGGACCCGGCAAGGAGATCTCCTACATGATCGTATTCCGCGCCCTGCCGACCAACGTAACCGAGTTTACCGTGGAGGTCGTGGATTCCAAACCGGGCGGCCAGCACTAAATTTCCTTCCGACATCCCCGACAAGAAGAGCGCCGCACGGTACCGTGCGGCGCTCTTCTTGTCGGACCAGACAAATCTGCCGTGAAAACCGTATCTATTTGTCTTTTTCGTCCTCATCTTTCGGCGTGATGTCAATTTCATCCCGATCACGGACGGATTTCTTGAAACTGCGCAGTCCCTTGCCAAGCGCACTCCCGATTTCCGGAAGCTTGCCCGCTCCGAAAATAATCAGAACCAGCACCAGAATAATCATCATTTCCGTGGCACCAAGCCCAAACATATCAACCTCCAAGCTCTCCCGAAAGCCCAACTTCACACCTTTGGGCAATCAGAGCGTTTTAATGGCATCAACCAGGAAGGTGCCCACACCAGCACCGCCATCGGTGCGGACGGGGCCGTCGACCCCGGACATCCCCCGGTTCACGGATAGCATCGACGGCGCAAACCGGTTCGCAGGTCCCGCAATTAATGCACTCTTCGGCCATCGGAGGAGCCCTGGCCGCAACCCTTTTGCGCGGTGGATTAAAGACGCCGTTCTAGATGATTCGGAGACTACACCAAGGTCGAGTGTCTGTCCAGACCAAACAAGCTGCTTAAATCAGCACAAATTTCTTGCAATTTACCCTTGCTTCCTTTACTCTTCTATAACATTTTCCCATTCTTTCTTTGTACATAGTGCCGCCCTTCCGGCGCTGTACATCTTGCATTCCGGGGACACATGCAAGAGCAATAAAACAATATTTTGCAAGAATGGTGAACATTTAATTGAAACAAAAAATTCGCGGAGGAGGTAAATTTTAATGGATATTCTCGCCTTGAATTGCGGCAGCTCTTCGGTCAAATATCAACTCTTTGACTGGAAGAAAAAAGAGATTGTTGCCAAGGGGATGGTGGAACGGGTCACCATCGGTGATTCGTACATCGTGCATGAGGTTCCCGGCCGGGATAATTACCGGGAAGAATATGAATGCCCCGATCACAAAGTTGCGATTCACCTGATTATCAAAACCCTGACCGACCCCAAACACGGTGTCGTCAAAGATATGAGTCAAATTTCCGCCGTCGGACACCGGGTGGTGCACGGGGGGGAAAAGTTTACCTGTTCCGTGATGATTGACGAGTCGGTGCTGGATGCCATCAAAGAAGTACAGCATCTGGCTCCACTGCACAACCCACCGAATATTGCCGGAATCGAGGCGGCCAAGGACGTACTTCCCGACGCTCCCCATATCGCCATTTTCGATACCGCATTTCATCAGACCATGCCGCAGCATGCCTACACTTATCCACTCCCCTACGAGTGGTACGAAAAATACGGCGTGCGCCGCTACGGCTTCCACGGCACCAGCCATCTGTACGTTTCCAAACGGGCCGCCGTGCTGCTGGGCAAGGATCCCAAGGAATGCAACATCATTACCATGCACATCGGTAACGGGGTCTCCCACTCGGCCATAAAGGGGGGCGTCTCCGTCGACACCTCCATGGGTCTGACCCCGCTCGAAGGTGCCCTCATGGGCACCCGTTGCGGCGACATCGATCCGGCCATCCCGGCCTTCATCATGGAACAGGAAGGCTACAATCCCAAGGAAATCGATTCGATTCTCAATAAGAAATCGGGCGTGCTCGGAATTACCGGCCAGTACACCGACCGCCGCGATGTCATCGCGGGGGCGGAAAAAGGCAATGAGCGCTGTAAGCTTTCCCTTGAAATCGAAGCCTATCGCCTGAAAAAGTATATTGGATCCTACGCTGCGGCCATCGGCGGAATCGACGCCGTGGTCTTTACCGCCGGAGTTGGAGAGATGGCTTGGCTGATTCGGGAGATGGCGCTTGAAGGGCTCGACTTCATGGGCATCTATCTGGATAAGGAAGTCAATCGCAACACCATGACTCGTAAGCGGGAAACCCTTATTACCACCCCTGACTCGCCGGTTAAGGTATTCGTTATCCCGACCGACGAGGAACTGGTCTTCACCGAAGACGTGGTTGCCATCCTCGAAGGAACCTATACCGATCACATGAAGTTCCAATACTCGTTCGCCACCAAGGAATTTCAGCGAAAATAAATGCCGGGTTGCCGGCGATTGCGTCATTGACAGCAAGAAGACCGGCGGCTATCATCCGTCGGTCTTCTTCTTTAGCGCCCCCCTACCCGGCGGGGTGTTATCTTAAAACGGCATAGTTGTTACTTGGATAGCAGCGCAACACCAACAAGTACAGCGTTTACCCGACCATCACCTGGTTTTGCATCGCGGAGGTATTTGCATGCTCGGCATCGAAGAAATAGGCTATTACATTCCCGAAGGACGAATTTCCAACTACGACCGGAAGGAACAGTTCGGCATCGATGATCATTTCATCGAGCAGAAAATCGGCGTTCGCCGGGTTTCCGTCAAGGGCGCCGACGAGGACACTTCCGACCTGTGTGTCAAGGCCTTTGCCGATCTCCGCCGCAAAACAGATATCGATCTCAACGACATCGAAGCCATGATCGTGGTGACCCAGAATCCCGACCGCAACATCCCCCACGCCTCGGCCATGCTGCATGGCAAATTGGGCTTACCGTCCCGTTGCGCCTGCTTCGACATCTCGCTGGGCTGCTCCGGCTTCGTCTATGCCCTCTCGGTGTTCCAGGGGTTCATGGCGGCCAACGGCATGAAAAAAGGACTGCTGTTCACTTCCGATCCGTACAGCAAAATCGTCGATCCCAACGATAAGAACACCTCCTTGCTGTTCGGTGACGCTGCGGCAGTCACCCTGGTTTCGGAAAACCCGAAACTGGTTTCCGGTATATTCACCTTCGGCACCCTCGGCGGCGACTACGAAAAACTGATCTGCAACGACGGCGTCCTTTTCATGAACGGCCGAGCGGTGTTCAACTTTGCCGCCAAGGTTGTCCCCGAGGACATCCGTCAGATGGTGGCCAAGAATGGCCTGACCCTGGAAAAAGTCGACCGTTTCCTGCTTCACCAGGGCAGTAAAATCATCGTCGAAACGATCGCCGACAAGCTGCAGATTCCCCGTGAAAAAGCGCCCTACGCCACCTACGATTATGGCAACACGGTCTCCTCGACCCTGCCGATTTTACTGGTCGACGAACTCAACGGCCCAGCCGACAGCATCGTTATTTGCGGCTTCGGCGTTGGACTTTCCTGGGCCAGCGGGCTGCTGAAGCGGGTCAAGTAGCATTTAATTATCTTTTCACGCAAAAAGGCCGGCGGGAATACCGCCGGCCTTTTTGCGTTATGCAACAAATTTCTCGAAGATTATCCCTGAGCTTGCACCGCGGTAATAGCCGAAACACTGACAATGTCGTCGACCGAACAACCACGGGAGAGATCGTTGACCGGCTTGGCCAGCCCCTGGATAATCGGGCCGACCGCTTCGGCGCCAGCCAGACGCTCGACCAGCTTGTAGCCGATGTTGCCGGAGTCGAGATCGGGGAAGATCAGGGTATTGGCCTTGCCCGCCACGGTTGAACCGGGAGCCTTCTTGGCGCCAACCTTGGGCAGCAGCGCGGCATCGGCCTGCAGTTCGCCGTCGATCTGCAGATCGGGAGCGATCCCCTTGGCGATCTCAAGCGCCTTGAGCACCTTGTCGGCATCCTCGTGCTTGGCGCTTCCTTTGGTCGAAAAGGAGAGCATCGCCACCCGGGCGTCGACGCCTAGGAAGCTCTTGCAGCTGCTGGCGGTGCTAACGGCAATCTCGGCCAGGGCTTGGGCATCGGGATTGGGATTGACCGCGCAGTCGGCAAAGCAGATGACGCCGTTCTCGCCGAATTCGGGGGTTTTGGTCACCATCAGAAAAACCGAAGAGACGGTGTTGATCCCTGGAGCGGTGCCGACGACCTGGAAAGCGGCCCGCAGCACGTCGCCGGTGGTGTTGTAGGCACCGGCCACGGCCCCACCGGCATCGCCTTTGCGAACCATCATGGCGCCATAGTACAGATTGTCCTCACCGGTGAGCAGTTTTTCCGCTTCCTCGCGGCTAAGACCCTTTTTCTTTCGCAGTTGCACCAGTTCGTCGACATATTCGCCAAGTTTGGGAGAATTTTTGGGGTCGAGCAAAGTCACGCCCGCCAGGGACGCACCGAGCTCCGTGGCTTTTTTCTGCAGGGTGTCCGGGCTGCCAAGCAGCACCACCCTTGCCAAGCCATCCTTGACAATCTGACCGGCGGCCTGAACCATGCGATCGTCGTATCCTTCGGGTAACACTACAGTCTGCAGGCTAGCACGGGCCTTGGCCTTGATCTGGTCAACCAAATGCATGTCAATTACCTCCCCTAGAACGTGGTTTGAATTTAAAGCATACTTATACCCGATGGGCTCTTGCCGGTCAACCAATTTCCCCGCTGAAAAATGGGCCAGGGTGACTGAAGCCAAGGTACAATGATTACTGGCGAAAGCAACAGCTGTTCATGTATAATTGCCGGACGCGCAATGCTGCCGGACCCGCAACTAATGGACTCATGGATCTGAACCGCCGCTCGGACATCTTCCTG
>MHXM01000104.1:9013-18298 GCA_001825565.1 Desulfuromonadaceae bacterium GWC2_58_13 | reverse complement strand
ATGCCCTGGTGCCGGTACCTCCGGAAAAAAAGCCGGTCTACGTCGACCTGCGCCCGCCGCAGCCCCTCAGCCGGGAGCTTGACATTCCTGCCCGGCCGGAGCAGGAAAAGCCGCGCGACACTCCGGCCAAACGTCTGGGTCCGTCGGACCAGGTGGTACAAAAAGAGGTCGCCCCAAAAGGAGAAGATTTCGACGACCGGACGCCGAAAGCCGTTTCTCCCGTCGCCCGACAGGCCACCCAGAAACCGACGCCGGAGATTAAGCCGTCCAAGCCGCCCCAACCAACGGCGGCTACCGAACCGCAGCGGCGCCCGGGAAGCAGCGGTCCACCGATTCCGACCCAACCCTCGCCGAAAAAACCAGAGACCACCGCAGACCGCACCCCACAGTCCCCCGAGCGGCTGAAAAATCTCGATCTGCTGGCTTCCGCCAAATCGGCCGCCGCCAGCGTTTCCGATCAATGGCGGCGAAAATACCGCACCGAGGTCGAAGAAGGGGATACGGTCTGGCTCGACACCGAAAAAGACATCCTCATCTCGTTCTTTCAACGGTTTCGGCGCAACGTCGAAATGGTCTGGAACTATCCGGATATCGCCAAGGAACTCGGACAGGAAGGAACCTGCCTGCTCAAGGTGACAATCACCCGGGAGGGGGACGTCAAAGACGTGGTGCTCAAGGAAACCAGCGGCCATCCGCTACTCGATCATGAGGCCATGCAGGCCATCCGCAAAGGGGCAACGTACGGCCCCCTGCCCAAAGCCTTTCCCAAAGACGAACTGAACATCATGGTCTTCTTCAAATACGAGTTGACCCGCACCCGCCCCTTCCTGTACTAAATGTCCCCAGCGAAAAACCGATACGAAAAAGGGGAGCCGACCGGCTCCCCTTTTTCAGTTTCTACCCTTCCCACTTCAACCTTGGCTTGCGCGCCGCGGCGGTTTCGTCGAGTCGACGGATTCGCGTACGCACCGGGGCCGCGTGCAGCAGTCCGGGAGTATCCCGGGCCTCGACGGCAATGGCCAACATGGCCTCGCAGAATTCGTCGAGGGTTTCCTGGCTTTCCGTTTCCGTTGGTTCGATCATGATCGCCCCCTTGACCACCAGCGGAAAATAGATGGTCGGCGGATGGTAGCCGTAATCGATCAGCCGCTTGGCCAGATCGAGAGTATGACAGTCGCCGGCCAGGTCACGGTCGGAAAAGACCACCTCGTGCAGAGAACGGTTCGGGTACGGCAGGTGGAAAGTCCCCTCCAGTCGCGCCCGCACGTAATTGGCATTGAGCACCGCCATCTCGCTGGCGTGTTTCAGGCCCGCCGCCCCCATGGTCCGGATGTAGGCGTAGGCCCGAACCATGATGCCGAAATTGCCGAAAAACGACCGCAGGCGCCCGATGCTTTGGGGACGGTCATAATCGAGCCGGTACCCCGATTCGCCCGAAGTGAGCACCGGTACCGGCAGAAACGGTGTCAAAGCCTTGGTTACACCAACCGGGCCGGAACCGGGACCGCCGCCGCCGTGGGGGGTGGCGAAGGTTTTGTGCAGGTTGAAATGCATCACGTCGATCCCCATGTCTCCGGGGCGGGCGATCCCCATCAGGGCGTTGAGGTTGGCGCCGTCGCAGTAAACCAACCCTCCTTTGGCATGGACGATGTCGCAGATCTCGCGGATCTCCGATTCGAACAGGCCCAGGGTGTTGGGGTTGGTAACCATCAGCGCGGCGACTTCGCCGTCCATGTGCTCGGCCACCGTCTGCGCCGACAACACCCCGTCGGAGGCGATCGGCACCACCTCGTAGCCGCAGAGAGCGGCGCTGGCCGGGTTGGTGCCGTGGGCGGTGTCGGGGATCAACACCTTGGCTCTAGGATTGCCCAGGGCCTCGTGCCAGGCCCGGATCATCAGCATGCCGGCCAGCTCACCGTGGGCGCCGGCCGCCGGTTGCAGGGTGATGGCGGAAAAACCGGAGATCTCGGCCAGCGCCGTCTGCAACTCGTACATCAGCTTGAGCGCCCCCTGGCTGAGATGCTCCGGAGTCGCCGGATGCACCCCGGCCAGCCCCGGCAGGCGGGCCACCGTCTCGTTGATCTTGGGGTTGTACTTCATGGTGCAGCTGCCCAGGGGGTAGAAACCCGAGTCGACTCCGTAGTTCCAGGTCGACAGGCGGGTGAAGTGGCGCACCACGTCGACCTCGGACAGCTCGGGGAAACCGGGCACCTCGTTCCGTACCAGCGGCGCCGGCAAGGTGACTGCCGGCACATCGAGGGGGGGCAGGCTGTACCCCTTGCGCCCCGGGTCGGAATGTTCGAACATCAGCTTTTCGTTGAGAATCAGTCCGCTGGTCCCCAGGGTCGTCATTGTCCACCTCCCGCCAGTGCCGCCACCAGGGCGTCGATCTCGGCTTTGCTGTTCTGTTCGGTGACGCAGACCAGGAACCGGTTGGCCATTCCCCCGAAGTAACGTTCGAGTGGAATCCCGCCGAGGATGTTCTGCTGTTCGAGACGACCCAGCACCGCCGCCGCCGGCTCCGGAGCCTCAACCACGAATTCGTTGAACACCGGGGCGGCAAAGGGGATGGCATAGCCCTTGAGGGCGGCAATAGCCCGGCGGGCATAATCGGCCTTGGAGTGGTTCTGCACCGCCACCTCGCGGATACCGGCCTTGCCCATCAATGACAGGTAGACAGTGGCCATCAGCGCACACAGGCCTTCGTTGGAGCAGATGTTCGAGGTCGCCTTTTCGCGCCGGATGTGCTGCTCGCGGGTCGACAGGGTGAGCACGAAACCGCGCCGCTCTTCCTTGTCGATCGTTTCGCCGACCAGACGACCGGGCATCGATCGGACATCCTGCTGGCGAGCGGCGAAGAAGCCGAGATAGGGTCCACCGAAGGAAACCGGGATGCCGAAGCTCTGCCCCTCGCCGGCCACGATGTCCGCTCCCAATTCGCCGGGCGACTTGAGCAGGCCGAGGGCGATCGGCTCGGCCACCGCCGTCACCAGACGGGCGCCGCTACCCTGAGCCATCCCGGCCTGGGCGGCCAGGTCTTCGATAACGCCGAAGAAATTGGGATAACCGGTAACCACTGCCGCCACATCCTTGCCAAGCGCCCGTTCCAGGGCCGACAGATCGGTGCGACCGTCGGCGGCAAAAGGAATTGTTACCAGTTCGATATCAAGGTAGCGACAGTAGGTTTCCACCGTTTCCCGGTACTCGGGATGAAGGGCGGCGGAAATCAGTACCTTTTTGCGGCGAGAGGCGCGGACCGCCATCAGCACCGCCTCGGCGCAAGCGGAGGCCCCGTCGTACATGGAGGCATTGGCCACATCCATCCCGGTCAACTGGCAGACCAGGGTCTGGTACTCGAAAATAGCCTGCAGGGTTCCCTGACTGATTTCCGGCTGGTACGGCGTATACGCGGTGTAGAACTCGCTGCGGGAAATCATCTGGTCGACCACCGCCGGAATGAAGTGGTTGTAGGCGCCGCCGCCGAGAAACGACAAGTGGCTTTCAACCGTGGCATTCTGCCGCGCCAGTTGCTTGAATTCCCGCAGCAGGTCGCCTTCGGCCAGGGCGGGGGGCAGGTTCATCGGCCGTTGCAGACGGACATCGGCGGGAATGCCCGTGAACAAGTCGCCCACGGTCTCGACCCCGATGGCATCGAGCATCTGGCGGATGTCTTCCTCGGTATGAGGGATGTAACGCATAAAAATACTCCTGCGGACAGACGCGAAAAGAGGATTACTCTTCGTCCTCGACAAATTCCTGATAGGCGTCGGCGTCCATCAGATCGTCGAGTTCGACGTTGTCGGCGAGCTTGATCTTGACCATCCAGCCATCTTCGTAGGGTGAGGTGTTGACCAGTTCCGGCGTATCGGGCAGCTCTTCGTTGATCTCGATCACTTCGCCGGAAACCGGGGCATAGACGTCGGAAACGGCCTTGACCGACTCGACCACGCCAAAGGATTTGCCGGCCTCGAGAACGGTGCCGACCTCGGGCAGTTCGACAAACACCACATCGCCCAGCGCATCCTGGGCAAAATCGGTAATCCCCACGGTGGCCACGCCATCTTCGATAAGAACCCACTCATGCTCTTCGGTGTACTTCAACTCCTCGGGAAATTCCATGGTCATCCTCCTGTATGGATATCGTTGGGGGCGCTCCCCCGGATAGGGTTCGGGTTAGTCCTTCAGCCTTTTTTCACAAAGGGGGTTTTTTCAACTTTGGCGCCGACCCGGCGGGTGCGGATGCCGATCTGCAGCCGGGTGCCGATGGCGGCAAAACCCTGCTCCACCAGGGCCAGGCCGATACCGACCCGCAACGATGGCGACATGGTGCCGCTGGTGACCACGCCAACCTGGCGCCCCTCGGCAAAAACCGGGTAGTCGGCCCGCGGGATCCCCGGCTCGGTCATGGCAAAACCGATCAATCGTCGCGACACTCCGGCCTCTTTCTGCTTCAATAACGCCTCGCGGCCGACGAAACTCGGCTTATCGAGCTTGGTGATCCAGCCGAGGCCCGCCTCCAGCGGCGAAATCTCCGTCGACAGTTCGTGGCCGTAGAGGGCATATTTCATTTCCAGCCGCAGGGTATCCCGCGCGCCCAGGCCGACCGGCACCAGCCCATCGTCAGCTCCGGCCTCCATCAGGGCGTTCCACAGGTTTTCGGCGGCATCGGGAGCGAAGTACAGCTCAAAGCCATCTTCGCCGGTATAGCCGGTACGGGAGATGATCGTCGGCACTCCGGCCACCAGCCCCTCGTAAAAATGGTAGTAGCCGATCCCGACCGGTGCGGTGTCGGTGAGCCGGGCCAGGATGGTTTCGGCCAGCGGTCCCTGCAGGGCCAACTGGGCGAAGTCATCGCTGACGTTGTGCAGGGCCACTCCGTGGAAGTCGCCGTCGGCAAGGACTTCTTCCATCCAGGCAAAATCTTTGTCGGTATTGGCGGCATTGACGCAGAACAGGTAGTGCTCCTCATCGAACCGGTACAGGGTCAGGTCGTCGACCACCCCGCCGTGGGGATAACACAGGGCGCTGTACTGGACCTGGCCGTTTTCCAGGCTGGAAGCGTCGTTGGTGGTCAACTCCTGGATAAACGCCAGCGCCCCCGGGCCATCGACCTTGATCTCCCCCATGTGGGAAACATCGAACAGCCCGGCGGCGTTGCGCACGGCCAGGTGCTCCTCGATCACTCCCCGATACTGGACCGGCATCTCCCACCCACCAAAATCGACCATGCGGGCACCCGCCTGTTTGTGGATTGCGTTGAGCGGCGTTTTTTTCAACATAATTTTGTTCTCCCGAAATCGTACGGAATCCCGTTTCGCCCCCTTGAATAAAGGGGCGCCCCCAGAGCTTCACATTTTAACCTTATAACCGGCAACACTCCCGCTGACAACCTAGCCAAGAATGTCGGCAATCCGCTCCTCGTGTCCAAGGGTCATCAGGTGCGCCCCCTGGCAGAGCCGACGGGCATGACCGACCATCTCGCGGGCGATGAGTATCCCTTCTTCGAGGGGAACCGGAGCCGAAGCGAGGCGATCGATCAGGGCCTGAGGGACGCGAACGCCGGGGATGTTGCGATTGAGAAACTCCGCCATGCGGGCGCTCTTGAGCAGCAGGACACCGAGCAGAACAGGCGTCCCGAGCCGGTTCGCTTCGCCCATGAACCGCTCGAGTTTCTCAACGTCGTACACCGCCTGAGTCTGAAAAAAACGGGTGCCGGCCTGCACTTTTTTGGCAAACTTCTGGAACATCAGCTCAAACGGCTCGGCCTCGGGGGTCACCGCCGCACCGGCGAAAAACCGTGGCGCGCCGTGCAGAATCTTGCCGGTCATGTCGGTTCCCTCGGTCAGGCCGCGAACGGTTTGCATCAACTGGATCGAATCGAGATCAAAAACCGAACGAGCCTTGGGATGGTCGCCAAAGCGGGCATGGTCGCCAGAAAGCAGCAGCAGGTTTTCCAATCCCAGCGCGGCCGCGCCGAGCAGATCGGACTGCAGGGCCATGCGGTTGCGATCGCGGCAGGTCAGCTGCAGAATCGGTTCGATCCCCTGGCGCACCAGCAGGGCCGCCATGGCCAGGGGGGACATGCGCATGTTGGCCCCCTGGTTATCGGTCACGTTGACCGCCGAGAGGTTGGCCATCAGGCGGGCCTTTTCCAGAGCCTGGGCGGTATCGATGCCCTTGGGCGGGGCGATTTCCGCGGTCACCACGAATTGGCCGGCGGCCAGTTGCTGTTCGAGTCTCGACATCGATTTTATTGGGCCATCCGGTTAGAGGAGCGCATGCGTCGCCCTCAAGGTTTGATTTTATGCCGTCCCGGCTTGGGCACCTTGCCCCAATTTTTGGGCGGCACGGTGCGGGCGAATACCCCTTTGCGGTTTTGTTTCTTCAATCGTTCGTAAATCAGGTGCCAAGCGCAGTCGATCTCCCGGTCGGCCTCGCACTTACCCTCCTCCATGCCTCCACAGGGGCCGTTAAGCAAACCCTTGGCGCAATTGGTGACCGGGCAGATGCCGGCGGTTTCGTTGAGGATGCAGTCGCCGCACAGCGAACATTTTTCCTCGTACTGGCCAAACCGGCGGATATTGCCGAGGAACAGGGTATTGAGGGCGCCGATCACCCGTTTATCGGTGTTGCTGGATATCGACTGGATTCCGGCGCCACAAGCCATCACCAGCAGGGCATCGGCTTCTTCAACCTGCTGTTTGAGCTGCCGCAGGTCGCGGCCGGCGCGCATGATGTGACAGGCCTCGTCGATAATGACGCTGCCGGTGGTTTCTTTTCCCAGGGTCGCCAGCCATTCCTGCATGCGGAAAACCTCTTCCTCGCCGCCGGATTTGCAGACGGTGGCGCAGACGGCGCAGCCGATGACAAACAGCCGATCCTTGCCCTCAAGAAGTTCCTGCAGTTCTTCCCTGCTTTTCTGTTCGCTGATGATCATGGTTAATCCCGCTGGGACCGGTGCATACACGAACGCCCGGAGCGGACCGTCGGCCCCGGGCGTCGCAGGTGGGTTATTACTTGCCGGCCGCGCGCCGCTTGGCGCTCTCGACGGTATTGTACAGCAGCATGGTAATGGTCATCGGGCCGACTCCTCCGGGAACCGGGGTGATGGCGCTGGCCCGCTCTTTGGCCGCCTCGAATTCGACGTCGCCGACCAGCTTTTTCTCGCCGACCCGGTTGACGCCGACATCGATGACCACCGCCCCGGGCTTGATCCAGTCGCCCTTGATCATTTCCGGACGGCCGACCGCGGCTATCACCACGTCTCCCCGCCGGACCTGTGCGGCCAGATCCTTGGTGCGCGAATGGCAGATCGTCACCGTGGCGTGCTCGGCCAGGCACATCAGAGCCACCGGTTTGCCGACGATATTGGAGCGCCCGACCACGACGACCTCTTTCCCCCTCAGGTCGACGCCGGTCTGCTCAAGCATCTTCATGATTCCATAGGGGGTGCAGGGTTGAAACAGGGGATTGCCGGTCACCAGGCGTCCGACATTGTAAGGATGGAAACCATCCACATCCTTTTTCGGCGAAATCGCCTCCAGTACCTTGCTTTCGTCGATGTGCCCGGGCAACGGCAGCTGCACCAGGATGCCATCAATGCGCGTATCTTTATTCAGGTCATCAATCAGGCGCAACAGTTCCGTCTCGGAGGTCTGCTCCGACAGCTTGTGCTCGTCGGAAAAAATTCCCGCCTTCGCGCAGGCTTTTTCCTTCATCGAAACATAAACCCGGCTGGCCGGGTCTTCGCCGACCAGCACCACGGCCAATCCCGGAGTCATCCCCCTGGCCGTGAGCGCGGCGGCATCGGCGGCAATGGTTTCCCGCATCCGCTCGGCGATCAGTTTTCCGTCAATAATCTTGTCCACGTGCCTACCTCCTTGAAATGAGCCTAAACTATACGAAACGCGCTGAAGAAAGTAAAGGATTCAGGCACAGGCAACAGGCCAAAAAACGAGACCGAAATATCTCCCGTCCCCCACCTCGAAGCGTCTCGGCGGCCCCCGCCAAACCCCTCGGTCAACATTATGGCACAGGAGCATTTCTACCCCCGCAACGCCACCAATGACGGGCCATGAGTCAAAATACCGACAGAGCCTCAAAAAATAAAAGTCCAGCATTTCTTGTCTCAAAAGGGAAGAAACCTTGGCCATCTTTTTTCTTAAAAACTCTTATTTTCGGCTAGTTGGCGGGCTAATCCGGATTAATTATCACCAGCAACCTAATTATAGCTTGCAAAGTATCCTTCTCGTGGCACGGACAATGCTATGAAGTTTAGCCAACAGTAATCAAGACAGAATCAACGACGACCAGTCCGTCCACAGAGGTGCTGCCATGACATCAACCGCCGTCATTTTCGACAAATCCCCCGCACGCCGCAGGGACCTCGCCCACCTGGTTACCGCAACCGGCATCTTCGGCCGGCTGGCTCTTTGCGCCAGCGCCCGAGAAATCCTCAGCCGCCTCGAGGGTTCTCCCGTGGACATGATTTTCTGCGGTACCAAACGGATTTCGAAAAAAGGGATGTCCTGGTTGCTCAAGCTCAACAGCAAGGAAAACTGGACCGACATTCCGGTACTGGTATTCGCCACGAGTGAAATGGAGAACGATCGGATTCTGGGGATCGAATCGGGCGCCAGCGACTGCTTCTCTTTCGCTACCCCGGATCGGGAACTACGGGCCCGCATTCAGCGTTACCTGGTCAGCAAGAAACGTCTTGAAGAACTGCGCGAAGCCAACCAGCGTCTGGCTCGGATGACCATCACCGATCCCCTGACCGAAGTCGGCAACCGCCGCCATTTCGATGAAACCCTGGTGACGGAACTCAAACGCAACAACCGCACCCGCAACCCCTTCTCGCTGCTGATGGTGGATATCGACCATTTCAAACGGGTCAACGACACCATCGGCCACCAGGGCGGAGATGAACTGCTCAAAACCGTAGCCAGGGTGCTGCGCCAAAGTATCCGCACCTACGACACCGTCTGCCGCTTCGGCGGCGAGGAATTCGCCGTCATCATGCCCGGCACCTCGGCCACCCACGCCTATACGATTGCCGAACGCATCCGCTGCGAAATCGCCACCATCAACCGCAACCACAGCCTGGGCGATTTTCCTCTGACCATCAGCATCGGCATGCGCTGCGTCCGCGGCTCGGAAAGCATCGAAGCTGGACGGGTCGTCGCCGACGCCGACCAAGCACTGTACCGGGCCAAAAACAACGGGCGCAACCGTACGGAAATCTACCAACCAACCGAAGAATTCATCTTCACCCCGGCCCAGGCA
>MHXM01000104.1:3539-9005 GCA_001825565.1 Desulfuromonadaceae bacterium GWC2_58_13 | reverse complement strand
CCATCCCCTGGCGGCAGCGATGTCGATGTAACTCCCCGGATATCAACTCAGAATAAAAAAAACCCGGTCCTTCGACCGGGTTTTTTTTATTCGTTGGAAGCCTTGGGACAGCCGCTGCAACCGCCCGCCCCTGCCCCGGGACAGGCCGCCGGGGCACCGCTCCCGGAATAACCCTGCTGATACCAGCCGTCTCCCTTGAGCGCGAACCCCGTCTGCGAAATCAGTTTTTTCACCGCCCCCCCACAGGAAGTACATTCGGACAATGGGGCGTCGGAAAATTTCTGGCGGGCTTCAAACACCAACCCGCAAGCTTCACATTGATATTCATACATCGGCATCGTTTAAACCTCCGAGAAAATTCTTCTGTTAAGGTAGTGATTCCGTTCCCTTTTGTCAAGTGCGGCAGCCGAGAAAACCGGGCTAATTCTTCTTCGCTTTTTAAATGATCCAGGTCCCAACAAAGAAACTTTGTTATAACCGCTCGCGACACAAACGGAACAATGGCCGACAAAAACCATATCTGGCTAAATCTGACCTCAAATACCAGAGAGATATCCCGTAAAAGTGCATAAAACCCAAACAAAACCTGCCAACCCTCAACAAACAAACGATTTTATAAAAATGGAACTCAAATTTCGGATAGCCCTACAGATGCTAGTATTAAAATACCTCCCGAACAATTCCCTATTCTTCAAGAAAGGAGAGAAACGATGAAACATGCGCGACTGTTCCTGACGATTATCAGTTGTCTGGCATTGCCCCTGGCGATGCCGATCCCCTCTGGAGTCATCGAAGCGGCCAAAACCCGCCCGGCCTTCTCCGGCGGACCGGAAGGGGAACGTTCCAATCCTTCTCCTAATGCATCGCGACCCGGCGGTCTAAGGACTTGCCCGACGTCGAAGTCTCCACCATGGCTTCGGCCGAGCGTTATTTCAAGGCTCTGGGCTTGTGGGACTCAATGGAGCCCCCATTCATCGGCTACAGTGAAGCCGTTTCCGATTTATCGGAGGATTCAACATGCAAGGATTCCAGAAAATCCTCTACGCCACCGACTTTTCCGACAGCTCGACTCCGGCGGCCAAGTACGCCCGTTATCAGGCTGAACTTTCCGGAGCGTCCATTCATGTGCTGCACGTGGTCAAAGACCTGCTGGATCAGCGCACCCACAGAATCCAGCCGGAATCCCTCGAACGGCTGGAAAAGGAAGTCGAACTCCACGCCATCAAGGACATGACCGATTTCTGCGACGAACCATTCGACGCTGCGGTGAATTACACCACCCAAGTGATGATCGGCGCAACCGACGTTCCGCGAAAGAAAAACACTTCCAGTGCCAGCAAGGACACCATGAAAAAGGGCGCCCCGAATACGGACGCCCTTTTATTTGCTGAAATCCTTTGTTACCGATACATCGTCACCCTGGCCTCACCGACATTCCCCGCGGCATCAAAAGCCAACGCTTTGATTTCATGCGCCCCCGCGCCCAGCTTGCGGGTGTTCCAGACGAAGGTCAGGGCCGCGATGCCGTCCCTGGCGACCTTGAGTACGCCATCCAGATAAAGTTCGAGGCGGCTGATTCCGACATTATCCGTAGCCTGCACCTGCACCGTCAGCTTGGTGCCAATGGTCATGCCGTCCGCCAGCCCGACCAACACCACCCGTGGTGCTTCGGAATCGACCGGATGGCTGACCAGAACCTGCACCGGCTTCGCCGCTCCGACGTTGCCGGCGGCATCATAAGCCACCGCCGTAAGCGTATACCAGCCATCGGCCGCCTGGGCAGCATCCCAGTCGACACTGTACGGAACGGTCTGGTCGCTGCCCAGCAAGGCGCCGTCGACAAAGAAATCGACCCGGCTCACCGCAACATTGTCGGAGGCCGACACCAGGATGCCTACCTGACTGGAGAGGGTCACGCCGGCGGCCGGCGCGGTAATGGCGGATACCGGGGGTTCGGTATCCGGTGCCGGGGCATAGCCGAGAGCGAGAGTCAGTCCCTTGTACAGATTGATCCTGCCAAAACCGAACGAGGTATCGAATCCGGGCGCGCCGAGATCATCCGTTCCCTGTTTGAGAATATCGACCACTTCGGAATTGCTCAGCAGCGGATTGACCGACCAGATCAGCGCCGCCATCCCCGCAGTGATCGGCGACGAGAAGGACGTTCCGTTCCAGGCGCCGTAACCGCCGCCGTTGTTGGTGGAATAGATGGTGACGCCAGGAGCGGCGACGTCGATCCAGGCGCCATAATTGGAAAAGCTGGCCAGCTTGTCATAAGTGTCCGACGCCGACACGGCCACCACGTTGTCGCAGGCGGCTGGATAATACGGAGTGCTGGTCGCCTCATTGGCGGCGGCGGCGATGATCACCACCCCCTTGCCCCAAGCGTAGTTGACCGCGTCCTGCAACGTGGACGAAGCATACGGCCCGGCAAGGCTGAGATTGATCACCTTGGCGCCCCGGTCGGCAGCCCAGGTGATTGCGGACGAAATCGCCGAATACGACCCCGATCCGCTGGAATCGAGCACCACCAGCGGCATGATCGGGTTATGCCAGGCCACTCCGGCCACGCCGAGGCCATTGTCGCCAAGCGCCCCGGCCGACCCGGCCACCGCGGTGCCGTGTCCGGCGACGTCGTGGGTGTCGGTGTTGTAGGCGACAAAGTTGTACCCGGGAATGAGTTTGGCCGCCAGGTCGGGATGAGTTGGGTCTACCCCCGAGTCGATCACGGCAATGGAAACGGTCGTCGTACCGGTGGAGATATCCCAGCCCAGGGGAGCCGAAATTTTGGGAAGGTGCCACTGGGAAGAATAGATGCTGTCATCGGGAACGGTCACGGCCGTGGCCATGAAATTGTCTTCGACAAACTTTACCTTGGGATGTTTGGCCAGAGTCGCCTTGATCCTTTCACGATTGGCCTCATTGACTTTAATCCGCCGAACCCCGATGCCCGGAATCTCTTCCGACATCATCGCCCCCAACCGGGTGAACTCGCCGTCAAGCGCCTCTTTCGCAACGCCGGTCCGGTACTGGACCAGAAGCTCACCAGCAACCCTTACGGGTTTCTCCCTGGCGGCCCAAACATTGCCGCCCCCGCCGAACAGACAGAAAACCGCTGCTGCCGAACAGGACCAAAATAATATTTTTCCGAATCTACCCATAATCGAATGCACCTCCAGCAGAATGTTGCTTTCGAAAGCGGAAGAGTTTCCCCCCTTCGGCTGCCCGAAGTTGTCCCTTTCGAAAACCTGAGTGCTTGCCGTGCTTGCCGCAAGCCACATTTTAGAATTCGCAACTTCCGTACCTGAAAGAATCTTCATGGCAAACAAACAAAAAAGTATGATTCATCGCCACGATAAGTAGGCGCAACATTGGGAAAAAATTATTCCTCTTTAAACGGAAAAAATTCAGCAGGCGGGACGATCCGGCGGAATGCACGCCGATAGAGGAAAAACAGCGGACGCACAGTGACTAAAATTGGCGGCACGACGGCCTGGAGAAAATCATCACCTCCAGGCATCGTTACCGCACACACTACCTTCAGCTATGTTGAAGCCCGTGCTTTTTCATGAGATCATAAAAGGTGGGGCGACTGACCCCCAGAGACTCGGACGCTTTGGCAACATTGCCGCCATGGCTTTTTAGCGAGGCATCGAGAAGGTCCCGCTCAACCTTGTCACGGGCATCCTTCAGGGTCATCCCGACCACGGAAAAATCGGGGGACTTTTCCACCACGCCGGAAAAACCGAGATCCGCCGGGTCAAGCACGGGAGAGTCGGTCATGATAATGGCCCGTTTGATCTTATTTTCAAGTTCACGGACGTTGCCGGGCCAGGCATAGCGTTTCATCGCCGATTCGGAGGCGGCACTGAACCCTTTGATTTTTTTATTGAATTCATTGGAATATCGACTGAGGAAAAGGCCGGCCAGCAGCCGGATATCGTCCCCGCGCTCGCGCAAGGGGGGCAGCTTCAGGTTGATGACCCCGATCCGGTAGTACAGGTCTTCCCGGAAGTTTCCCTTTTTGATGGCGGTCTCGATATCGACATTGGTCGCCGCGACAATCCTGGCATCGATCGCGATATCCTCACGTCCCCCCACTCGTTGAATGACCTTTTCCTGTAAAAACCGCAGCAGTTTGACCTGAAGAGAAAGTGGCAATTCACCGATCTCGTCGAGAAACAAAGTGCCACCATGGGCAAATTCGACCTTCCCCTGCACTCGCCCCGCAGCGCCGGTAAACGCTCCCTTTTCGTGTCCGAAAAGCTCGGACTCCAGCAGGTTTTCCGGAATGGCGCCGCAATTAATCGGGACAAATGGGCCATCCTTCCGCAAACTCTGATTATGAATGGCCCGCGCCACCATTTCCTTACCGGTGCCGTTTTCGCCGAGAATCATCACCGGAACATCGGCCGAAGCCACTTTCCGAATCGTGGAAAAGATCGTTTCCATCTCCTGGCACTGGCCAAAGATCCCGTGCATCCCTCCCTGCCGCTGCAACGAAACGGACTGCAAACGACGATTTTCCTCTTCGAGAGTGGCCAGATGAAAAGCCCGGTCCAGAATGATCTTGAGTTCGGTGAGTTCGATCGGCTTCCGGTAAAAATCGTAAGCCCCCAACTGCACCGCCTTGAGCGCATTGGCACGATCTTCGTTTCCGGACAGTACGATCACCTTGGTGGCCGGGCGCAACCCGAGCACCATTTCCAGGCACCGCAACCCCTCGGAGGCGCCATCCACGTCCGGAGGCAAACCGAGATCGAGGGTGATGACCCGGGGGTGCTGGGCCTTAAATATCTTGATCGCCTCTTCGACATTTTCAGCCAGCAGAACCTCGTAGGTCTTGCCCAGTCCCCACTTCAGCTGCTTGAGAATTTCCGGGCTGTCATCGACAATCAGTAGTTTGTTCAAAAGTTCCCCCTCTTTCTGTTTTCAGGCCCCCATCTCTCCCGACACCGGCAGCCAGACGGTAAATGACGAGCCTTTGCCCACTACGCTTTTCACCTCGATGCGTCCACCGTGCCCCTCGATCACCTGACGGCACTGGTACAGACCGATACCCATTCCTTTTTTCTTGGTGGTTTCAAACGGCTTGAACAGACGGTTTCGCATGAATTCGTCGGTCATGCCAACGCCTTCGTCGGAAACACTCACATACGCCAGATCGGATCGACCAACCTCCACTTTGACCGGAGCCTTATCGGCGGAAGCTTCCCGGGCATTGTGAACCAGATTCAGGATCACTTTCTGCAATTCGACCGGATCCGCATTCACCGTAACCGAGGTTCCATCGAGAACAATGCCGTTCCCGCCCGAAAGGGCAACTCCCGCCCTCGTCACTTCGAACAAGTCGCATTCGGCGAGGTCAAGCAACGGTTTCTGCTTAACATTTTGCAGACGGGCAATCAACCCCTTCATGTTGCCGACGGTATTTTCCAGCGTTTCGAACATGTCGGCGCGAAACTC
>MHXM01000104.1:0-3530 GCA_001825565.1 Desulfuromonadaceae bacterium GWC2_58_13 | reverse complement strand
AATATAATCGCGAGCATTGTCCACCACCATGCCCAAACCGGACACCAGGTTTTTCAAATCGTGAATCACGAACGTCGAAACCCTGCCGATGGCAGCCATTTCGTTGGCCACGACTAGTTGGGAATAGAGTTTTCGACTCAGCAGAACACCCATTGCCTGATGAGCCAGAATTTTCATCAGGTCAAAATCTTCGTAAGTCAGAGTTTCTTCTTTATAGATACGCCGCCCCAGCGCAACAAAGCCTTCGAGTCCCCGTTCAAACCGCATGGGCACCAGAAACGAATAACCGTGTCGTTTCAAAAGATCCAGACCTCCCCCGGGGTCATCCCCAACCTCATCGTCCAGGCTGACCACCCAATCCCGCTGGCCCATGCTTTTGACAACCGGGTGGTCCCCGGAGAGGGTCGGCGAAATTGCGTCGGTTTCCAGACAAGTCGAACAACGATAGAGGTCGGAATCCTGGTCCCGCAAATACAGGGCCGCATCCTGAAGAAAAAAGGTTTCGGTGAAAAAATCCAGAATCCCATTTTCAAGGTCTTCCCGGGTTTTCGCTGCCGACAGCTTGGCTGTGAATTGCTGCCATTCCTGTCGATAATCGTATTTACGCTGGTAAAAATGCTTATGCAGAACAACCCGAATTCGTCGGCGGATTTTTTCCGAAAGCAGCACCGCAACAATCGTCAATCCGAGCACCACGCAAAGCCCGGTGAATAGGGCTCGATTGCCGGCAAAATCGAAATAACGCATGCCGGCGCCGAAAATTCCCAGAACGATCAGGTAGCAGCCGACGGCCAGCACCACCACCGAACGATAGGCCATTTCGTGGGAAACCCGAATCCTGACGGCCTCGCCTCGCCGCATGCGGCTGCAGGCCATCATGCCGACCGAAATAATCAGGCAGAAGGAACGCACCGGCATCAGGTTCATGTCCAGGGATCGATAGAGCAGGGCCTGGCTGTAAAAGATCACCAGTGCCGCCAGCAGCACGCCCGTTCCAACGATCTCGAACTTGACCCGCCAGCGATTGGAGCGTGGCAAGGCCATCAGGGTTCGTTCCAGTTGGAACATCGCCAGAACCAGAAACACCATCAGCGCAACATAGAAAAAATACCCTCCCGCCCTCAGGAAGAGCATTTTTTCATCGGCGAAATCGGGGGAGTAAAAAACCGCCGGCAGGGAGAGGCGCAAGCCGGCCACGGGAAAACCCAGAGCGGCAAACAGCACCGCCATCGACACCGGGGAAATATCGCGCCAGCTGCGTTCACGGGAGAAAGTCAGGGCGAACAGCAGCCAGAAAAACGGAAGAAAGGATTCAGCCACCAGGGCCGCCCGTTTCCAATCGGCCAGGGATTCGGGATGCCGCAACACCTGCAGGTCGCATATTTCCAGGGCCACGCACGCCAGGAGTCCGCCCAGCAGAGCAACAACCGACAGCCGCCGGGAGAATCGAACCAGCAGAAAAATGCCGTAACCTACGGCAAGTGCGATAGCCAGGCAGGAAAGGATCAGTTGCAACATAGAAGGCCTTTAGACTGAATGCGGAAGGCGGAAGGCTGTTAGCGAAAACTCTTCGGCCTTCCGCCGGCGTTACTGCGGCAGCACCGCCTTGATCTGGGGATAGAAATCCCGCACGAACCGTTCGCCCAAAGCAAGAACGCCATCATCTCCTTGCCGGTAGGGGACGGAAATCCGGATGAAAGCCGAGTCCCGCCGGTTGAACAGGACTGAATTTTTAATTTCGGCGAATTTGAGGGCGTATTCGCTGGTCATGGATTCGCCCTTGACCTGAAACCAGTACAGAAACAACTCGCGGGCGTCGCCATTCTGATAAACCGCCTCCACCAGATGGATTCGGTCCTCCCCAACCTCGAACGTTATATTTTTTTCCGAAATATTCTGCCAACCGCTGCCGGGAAGGCAATGCTTGGGCGAATGAATCGGTCCGCTTTCCGGACCACCGCCATGGTAGCCGAGATAGAGCGACACCGGATGACTCTGGTCGTTTACGTAAACCCGATAGAGATAGTCGGTCGGGCGGAGCAGCTTCAGCACCGCCTCGCTGAAGCGGGTTTCGTCGACCTTCGCCCAACCGGAAAGCCGTTCCGGGATATCCGTCAGCGGCCGGGCCACCGGAACCTGGACATCCCGATGAAAGTGCACAAACAGCGCCGTCAGCACCAGCAGCCCAAAAACCACATAAAAACGATAAGGCTTCATGCACGCCCCACTTTTCTGAGCACGGCTCCCAGCAAAAAGAGCAGCAGCATGGCCAGGGCGAAAACCGCCATCCCGGCAAATTCATGAAAAAAACCTTCGGCCGCCGCCGCGCCGTAATACTGGGCCAGAAAACCGGTGGCGATCACCCGGAACATGTTGGTGGCAATGGCGATCGGCACCGCCGCCAGAACCATGATTACCCGTTTGACATTGGATTTTTGGGAAAGGAAAGCGAAGGCCACCGCCAGCGCCAGCAGCGACACGAGCGAGCGCAGGCCGCTGCAGGCATCGGCGACTTCGAGGACGGTCTGCGGAAACATGATGATGTTCCCTTCGCGCATCACGGCGATTCCCATCAGTTTGAGCGCCACAACCGAATACTTGGCCACCAGCAGCTTGAGGGGAAAAGCCAGGGCGTCATAGACGATATAGGGAAGCGGCACCATGAAAAGCAGAAACCCGATCGGCAGCGCCAGATGGCCGGAGACCGTCCAGCCGTACCAATAAAGAACGATCCCCGCCAGCAGAAAAACCAGCGACGAACGCATGGTGAAATATTCGGTGCCGGCAAAGCCGAAGACCAGCATCAGCAGACTGCCGACGATGACCAGCAGGCCGAAGTGGCTCGGCTGCACCGATAGTCGTTTCAGCTCGGGCCACTTCTGCCAGACGAAGTATCCCGAAATCAGCGGCACCAGAAAGCCGTGGGAATAGTTGGGATCATCGTTCCAATCGCTGACCATGCCGGGCACCACCGTCCAGTAGGTCAGCGCCAACAGCGGCAGCAACGCCAGAAGATACCAGCGATTTTCCCGTAAACTATCCTGAAACATCATCCCTCCGTGAAAAAGTTAAGGCAGGCTGAAGACTGTAGGCTGCTGGCAAATCTAAAATCAGCACCATCAGCAGTTATTTTTTTACCAGGTTTTCCTTCAGCCAAATGCCTTCAGTCTATTCCCCTGATTTCCAGCCTACGGCTGGAAATCAATAATCGTCAGCAGTTCTGAGGTTTTATCTTGCATCAGCGCCGCGTCCCCCCGGGATTCGACGTTGAGCCGCAGCACCGGCTCGGTGTTGGAGCAACGCAGGTTGAAGCGCCAGTCGGCGAACTCCATGCTCAGCCCATCGGTGCGGTCGAGGGCCAGGGCCTCGGCCCGGTAGGTCGCCTCGGCCCGGGCCATCGCCCCCTGCGGGTCGGCCAGGGTGCGGTTGATTTCGCCGCTGGCGGGGAACTTCCGCATCCGCTCGCCGACCAGTTCGGACAGCAACTTGCGCTGGCGGCACATCAGCTCGATCACCAGCAGCCAGGGGAT
>MHXM01000103.1:7654-8602 GCA_001825565.1 Desulfuromonadaceae bacterium GWC2_58_13 | reverse complement strand
TGACGTCCATTTCGCCGTCACCGAGAAATACTCACAGATGTTAATTGCGCAGAATTTAAAGGACCCGTTGCAGAAGGCGTTGTCGCGATGAAAAAAGAAACTGTCACGACCACGATCTCGGAATTTGCCGGAAGGCTTCTGGCAAATCTCATCCTCTTGGGATTGTGCAGAAGCCTTCTGCACAATTGTCAATTTCTCAGACACTGTTTGCGAAATTCGACAGGCCACCGTTTACCCTCAGTTGGTTTCACTATGTCCTGCTGCTTACCATCAAGAATCCTGAAGAGCGTAGTTCCTAATAATTGAAAATTCCGATTTTGTGTCAGCCAGTGTTTGAGAAAGAATTCCAAATATGCAAAACTCCCAGGTTCTCTTCGTCGGCGCCGGTCCCGGCGATCCCGAGCTGATCACGGTCAAGGGCCTGAAGGCGCTGCAGGCGGCGGATGTGGTGGTCTACGCGGGGTCGCTGGTCAACAAGGCGCTGCTGGCCGAACTGAAAGCCGGCGCCGAAGCCTACGACAGTGCCCCGCTGACTCTCGAAGAGGTGCTGGCGATCATGGCCGAGGCGGTGGCCGCCGGCAAACGGGTGGTGCGTCTGCACACCGGCGATCCGGCGCTGTACGGGGCGATTCAGGAGCAGATGGAAGCTCTCGACGCCCTCGGCATCGACTATGCGGTGATCCCCGGAGTAACAGCCGCTTTTGCGGCGGCGGCGACCCTGCGCCAGGAACTGACCCTGCCGGAGGTATCCCAGACCCTGGTGCTGACCCGCATCGAGGGACGTACCCCGGTGCCGGAAAGGGAGCAGCTGCGCCGCATCGCCGCCCTCGGCGCTACTGTTTGTCTTTACCTGTCGGTGTCGATGATGGACAAGGTCGTGGCCGAGTTGCTGGCCGGAGGAGTCTACACCCCGGCAACCCCGGTGGCGGTGGTGAGCAAGGCGAGCTG
>MHXM01000103.1:7086-7601 GCA_001825565.1 Desulfuromonadaceae bacterium GWC2_58_13 | reverse complement strand
CGGCGGCCGGAATCGGCCGTCAGGCGCTGATCCTGGTCGGTGAGGTGCTGAATGCCCGCAGCCGGGGCGTTCCGGGAAAATCGAAGCTGTACGATAAGGATTTTGACCACGGGTTTCGCATCCGCTCCTGAATGCCGGTGCTCCACGGACAACCCAGGCGAACGCCATGACTTTATCGATCATCGCCATCACGCCCGGCGGGGCTGCCCTGGCCCGCCGGCTCGGCCGGGCACTGCCGGAGGCGACGGTGCATCTGCCCGAACGTTTGCGGGCCGACGATGCCGGCCGATATTTTTCCGAACCGCTGGCGGAGTTGCTGCCGCGCCTGTTCGGCCGGGGCGATGCCCTGGTCTGCATCATGGCGGCCGGGATCGTGGCACGTCTGCTCGCGCCGCACCTGCGGGGGAAGGCGGTCGATCCGGCGGTGGTGGTGATGGACGAGACCGGCGAATTTGCCGTCAGTCTCTTTTCCGGACATCTCGGCGGGGCCAACGAACTGGCCCGCAGGCTGGCCG
>MHXM01000103.1:6720-7039 GCA_001825565.1 Desulfuromonadaceae bacterium GWC2_58_13 | reverse complement strand
ATTAAGAACATCAAGCATCTGAACAGTTTGCTGCTGTACCGGGAAAAAATCGCCCTGGTTGACCGGCGGGGACGGATCGCGCGCTATTTTTCCGGGGTGCCGGGGGTGTTCACGGCCGGCAATTTTTCCGCTGCGCTGCAATCCCCAGCGGCCGGAATGGTCTTCGTCACCCATCGGCTGATTCCCGATCTTGACCGGCGCGCCAACCTGCTGTTGCTGCGCCCCCGCGATCTGGTGGTCGGCATCGGTTGCAATCGGGGGACTTCAGCGGAGGAGATCGAAGTGGTGGTGGGGCAAGAACTGAAACGGGCGTTTCTTT
>MHXM01000103.1:6465-6676 GCA_001825565.1 Desulfuromonadaceae bacterium GWC2_58_13 | reverse complement strand
GACGAGGCCGGGCTGCTCGAATTCGCCCGGCGGCACGATCTGCCCGTAGAATTTCACACAGCGGCGGAACTCAACCAAGTCTCGGTGCCTTCGCCGGCATCGCCCCACGCCCTGGCGGCGGTCGGTGCCCGGGGGGTCTGCGAACCGGCGGCGATTCTCTCGGCCGGGGGCGGGCCACTGCTGGTTGCCAAACAGAAGCGAGGCAACGTTG
>MHXM01000103.1:248-6341 GCA_001825565.1 Desulfuromonadaceae bacterium GWC2_58_13 | reverse complement strand
GCTAAGCGGAAAATTAGTGTTAATCAGGTGAAATATTGACAATATTGAAGGTGTGCTTGATGTTGTCAAAGCACACCTATAACCCCCTCGCCCCGACCCTCTCCCACGAGGGGAGAGGGAGGCTCCTCCTCGCGAGTGGGCGTTTGTTGAGATAAGGATTGCAATGACCGGAACCCTCTACGTCGTCGGCATCGGTCCCGGCGGCCATGAACATATGACCTTTGCCGCCCGCGAGGCGATCGAGGGGGCCGACACGGTGGTCGGCTACAAGACTTACCTCGACCTGATCGAGCCGCTGCTGGCCGGCAAAGACGTCGTTTCCTCGGGAATGAAGAAGGAGGTCGACCGTTGCCGCGAGGCGCTGGAGCTGGCCCGCGCCGGTAAAATAGTGGCGCTGGTCTCGTCCGGCGATGCGGGCATCTACGGCATGGCCGGGCTGGTGCTGGAGCTGGTCGAATCCGATCCGGTCGGCGAGCCGGAGATCGTCGTGGTCCCTGGGGTGTCGGCGGTGCAGGCGGCGGCCTGCCGGCTCGGCGCTCCGCTGATGCACGACTTCGCGGTGATCTCCCTGTCCGACCTGCTCACCCCCTGGCCGCTGATCCGCCGTCGCCTCGATGCCGCCGGTCGCGCCGATTTCGTCATCGCCCTCTACAATCCCCGCAGCAAAGGGCGCCTTCGTCAACTCGACGAGGCGCGGGCGATTCTGCTGCGCCACCGTGGCCCGCGGACCCCGGTGGGAATCGTACGCAACGCCTGCCGTCCCGACGAAACGGTCACGGTGACCGACCTGGCGCATCTGTCCGATCAGGAAGTCGACATGCTGTCGCTGGTGCTGATCGGCAACTCGGCGACCCGGATCGATTCCGCCGGGAGGATGCTGACGCCGAGGGGGTATGAACTGAAGGCTGAAGGCCGAAGGCTGAAGACCGAAGGTCCAGGCCAACCTTCAGCCTTCAGTCTTCAGCCTGCCAAATCCCTGTTTATTGGCGGCACCGGCAGCGACGTCGGCAAGAGCGTAATCGCCGCCGGCCTCTGCCGGATTCTGCGACGGCGGGGCATTTCGGTGGCGCCGTTCAAGGCCCAGAACATGGCACTCACCTCGGCGGTCACTCCCGAGGGGGGCGAGATCGGCCGGGCCCAGGCGTTGCAGGCGGCGGCCTGCGGCATCCCCGCCCACACCGACATGAACCCGGTGCTGCTCAAACCCAACTCCGACACCGGTTCCCAGGTGATCGTGCATGGACGGCCGGTGGGCAACATGAGCGTGCGCGAATACCACCGCTTCAAAACCGAGGCCTTCGAGCGGGTGCGGGAATCCTTCGCCCGGTTGGCGTCCCGCCACCAGGTGGTGGTCATGGAAGGAGCCGGCAGCATCGCCGAGGTCAATCTCAAGGAGCACGATATCGTCAACCTCAAGGCGGCAGCCATGGCCGACGCCCCGGTGCTGCTGGTGGCCGACATCGACCGTGGCGGGGTGTTCGCCGCGCTGGTCGGCACCCTGGAGCTGCTCGATCCGACGGAGCGGGCCCGGATCGCCGGGGTGATCATCAACCGGTTTCGCGGCGACCCCTCGTTGCTTCGCCCCGGCATCGAGCTGATCGAGGACCGCACCGGGGTGCCGGTACTCGGGGTGATCCCCTGGATCGACCTGAAGCTGCCCGAAGAGGATTCGGTGGCGCTGGACCGCAAGGGACGGCTGCCGACCGGGCGGGGGTTGCGCATCGGCGTGGCGCGGCTGCCGCGCATCTCCAACTACAGCGACTTCGATCCCTTCGAACGGGAGCCGGACGTCGACCTGATCTACATTGAGGAACCCGCTCAGCTGGCGGGACTCGATCTGCTGATTCTGCCCGGCACCAAGAGCACCCTCCCCGACCTGAGGTTTCTGCGGGAGCGCGGCTGGTTCGAGGCGATCCGCGAATATCGCGGCGCCGGCGGGCGGGTGATCGGAATCTGCGGGGGCTACCAGATGCTCGGCCACCATTTGAGCGATCCCCTGGGGATCGAGTCGGACCTGGCCGTGGCCGAAGGACTCGGCCTGCTCGACGTTGCGACCGAACTCCATCCGCTGAAAAAGACCCACCTGGTTGAAGGAACGGCTCTGCCCGGAGCCGAAGCCATCGGCTGGCCGGCCGGAACGGTGGTTCGCGGATATGAAATCCATCAGGGGGAAACCCTCTGTGGAGCGGCGGCTCGGCCGCTGCTGCGCCTGACCCGTCGCTCCGGCGCCCTGGCCGATCTCGACGACGGCGCGGTTTCCGCCGATGGCCGGGTCTGGGGCACCTACCTGCACGGTCTGTTCGATGACGAGACGGTGCGCCGGGCGTTGCTGGCTCCGCTGCGGGCCGGGGCCGGGATGCCGACGCCCCCAGCGGTGTCGGCAAGTCTGGAGGCGGAACTCGACCGGCTGGCCGATCACTTGCAAACCCATCTGGACATGGCGCGGATTTTCGGCCTGCTCGGCCTGGATGCCCTGGAGGAGGAATGATGGAAAAAGAGTGGTTGATACCGGCGGCTTTCTTGCTTGATCTGCTGATTGGCGATCCCCGGGGGATGTTTCATCCGGTGGTTCTCATCGGGGCCGTCATCAACCGGCTTGAATTTCTGCTGGCCAGCGTTTTCGATAACCGGCGCCTGGCCGGAGTTCTGCTGGCCGGATCGACCCTGCTGATCACCGGAGTGGTGGCTTACGGCGTGTTGTGGCTGGCGGCGGAGATTCATCCGGTGGCGGGCCTGGTCGTTGCGGTCTGGCTGGCCTACACGACCCTGGCTTTGCGCGCCCTGCACAAGGAAAGCCGCGAGGTGGTCCGGTTCGTCGAGCAGAAACGGCTGGCCGAGGCTCGTCGCAGCCTGGCGATGATCGTCGGCCGGGAGACGGCGAACCTCGATGAGGAGGGAATTCTCAAGGCCTGCATCGAAACGGTGGCGGAGAATACCTCGGACGGGGTGATCGGCCCGCTCTTCTACCTGTCCATCGGCGGGCCGGTGTTGGCCCTGCTCTACAAGGCCGCCAGCACCCTCGATTCGATGGTCGGCTACCGGGACGATATTTACCGCGAGCTGGGCTGGGCCTCGGCCCGCCTCGACGATCTGCTCAATTTGCTGCCGGCCCGGCTGACCGGGATGCTGATGGTGCTGGCGGCGCTGTTCTGCGGTCTCGATGCCCGCGGGGCCTGGCGCGTCATGCTGCGCGATGCCCGCAAGCATGCCAGTCCCAATGCCGGTTTTCCCGAGGCGGCCGCGGCTGGGGCCCTGGGCGTGCGGCTCGGCGGCCCGGCCGTCTATTTCGGCGTTCCGGTCGACAAGCCGACCCTGGGCGACCCGATCCGCCCGGTAACCCTCGCCAGCTATCATGGCACCGTGCGCCTGATGTACCTGAGTTCGTTGTTCGCCCTCGGTCTCGCCGTCTGGCTGGTGTGGCTGGCGTGCTGAAAAGGAATCCTGATTAGTACCAATCTTCCGCAGATTGCGGAGGAGGGCGCTGGTTTGTGCCGGGGTCCTTCCCCCCTCCTATTTTAGGAGGGGCTGGGGGTGGTAAAAGCTTTTCGATCTCTACCACCCCCCGACCCCCTCCTGATCCAGGAGGGGGAGAAAAGCTAAGCGGAAGATTAGTGTTAATCTGAAAAGGAAATCAGTTTGTCGATGAAACGGTTCGTACATGGTGGAGCGGTGGCCCGGACGGCCCGGGAGCTGGGCGTCCCGATGGGGGATATCCTCGATTTTTCCGCCAGCATCAATCCCCTGGGGGTTCCCGACGGGGTGCTGGCGGCCGCTCGGGAATCGCTGCTGGAAGCGGTCCATTACCCGGAGATCGATGCCGCCTCCCTGCGCGGCGCGCTCGCCGCGCACCATGGTCTGCCCGCCGAAAACCTGCTGCCCGGCAGCGGCTCCACCGAGTTGCTCTACCTGCTGCCGCAGGTGCTGAGGCCCCGGCGGGCGCTGCTGGTGACTCCGGCTTTCAGCGAATATGAGCGGGCTTTTTCGCAGGCGCAGGTGCAGCTCGATTTTTTTCCGCTCTGTCCGGAAGACGGCTTTCAACTTGATCCGGATAAGCTGCTGCGGGCCTTGCCGACCGATACCGACCTGATCCTGCTGGCCAACCCCGGTAACCCCTCGGGGGCCGGCGTCGATCCCGAGGTGATCGAAACCCTGGCCCGCCAAGTGCGGGAGCAGGCGGTGGTGGCGGTGGACGAGGCGTTTGTCGATTTCTGTCCACGGCGCTCGGTGCTAGAACGGGTAGCCGGCCACGGCAATCTGTACGTGTTCCGTTCGCTGACCAAGTTCTACGCCATTCCCGGCCTGCGGGCCGGTTACCTGGCCGGTCCGGCCCGGGGCATCGCCCGGCTGGCGGCGGCCCGCCTCCCCTGGAGCCTGTCGACCCCGGCCCTCGCCGCGGCCAGTGCCTGTCTTGCCGAGGAGGAATACCGGCGGCGGACCCTGGCCGCGATTCCCCGGCTGCGGGACGCCCTGGCGGAAGGACTGATCGCTCTGGGGATGCGGGTTTTTCCCGGCGAGGCCAATTACCTGCTGGCCCGCCTCCTCGACGGTATGCCGGAGGCCGCTTTTCTGGCGGATGGTTTGCGGCCGAAGAGGATTCTGATCCGCGACTGCGCCGATTTTCCGCCGCTGGACGGGCGTTATCTGCGGGTGGCCGTGCGTAGCGCCGGGGAAAACCGGCGTCTGCTGCAGGCGTTGGGTGAATTACTTAGCTGAACATGCAGGTTTCTGGGGGCTGAACGGACCTATGGATAAAATCACCCTGATCGAGCGGTTTTCTGAAAACGAAGACCTGGCCCGCAAGTTTCACGAGGTCGAAAGCCGGATTCTGTCGGTTCTCAATTTTCGCGATTTTTTCGAAATATTGTTGATTGAAATCAGCAACATTTTCGACATTCCGCTGGTCTGGTTCTCGTTGCTCGAAGAGACCGACGTATCCCAGCTGATTCGCCAGTCGGCCACCACCAAGGTGCTGCGCGAGCGGATGAACCTGATCGATCGGGAAAGCTTTCTCAAGCTTGCCGGCCAGGACGACCGGCCGCTTCTGGTCAACGAGCAGCTCAATCGCTATGCCCGGCTGCTGCCGCCGCACCGCTGCCTCGCCATCGGCTCCCTGGCGATGATTCCGGTGACCCTCGATGGCGAACTGGTCGGCAGTCTGAACCTGGCGGATGGTTCGCTCGGGCGCTACCGTCCCGGTTTGAACACGGTGCTGCTCGAACGACTGGCGTTGAAGGTGTCGCTGTGTCTGTCCAACGTCACCGCCCACGAAAAGCTGAGCAAGGTGGCCCATCATGACCCCCTCACCGATCTGCTCAACCGTCGGGCCATGGAAAACATCCTGCAGCGGGAATTCGACCGGGCCCGCCGTTACGGTCGACCGCTGTCGGTGGTTTTCGTCGATCTTGACGATTTCAAGGTCGTCAACGACACCCATGGCCACGATTGCGGCGACCTGTTGCTCAAACACCAGGCCGAAAGCATGCTGCGCATGTGTCGCGCTTCGGACGTGGTGACCCGCTATGCCGGCGACGAATTCGTGCTGATTCTGCCCGAGACGGTGAAATCCCGGGCCGCCCAGCTGATGCAGCGGATTCGTGCCGAACTGGCCCGGCATCCGCTGATGTTCGAGGGGAAGGCGATTGTCGTGACCACCAGCTGGGGCATTGCTTCCACCGAGGACGACTCGATCGCCGATATCAACCTGCTGCTCAAGGCCGCCGACAAGATGCTGTACTCGTCCAAATCCACCCGCAAAAAGGAGGCGGCACGGTGAGCGGGATGACCGTTGAAACCCGGCCGGCCCGCGCCACTCTCCCTTGGCCGGAAGGGACGCCGCCGCTGATGCTGGCGCCGATGCAGGGTTTGACCAACCGGGCCATGCGCGCCCTGTTCGCCGATTGGGTCCGGCCCGACCTGCTGTTCACCGAGTTCATGCGGGTGCATGCCGCCTCGACCAAACGACGGCTGTCTTCCTCCGATAGACGGGAGATCATGTCCGGGGAACAAGGCATCCCCTTGGTGGTGCAACTGATCGGCCACGGCTGCGAGGCTCTGGTGGCCGCGGCCGGGGATGCTCAATCCGCCGGCGCTCGC
>MHXM01000103.1:0-232 GCA_001825565.1 Desulfuromonadaceae bacterium GWC2_58_13 | reverse complement strand
TGACCGGTGGGGGCATGCTGCGGCGGCCCGAACTGCTCGACGCGTTGATCCCCGCCTTGCGTCAGGTCATCGACGGCACCTTTTCCATCAAGCTGCGGGCCGGTTACGATGACTTGCGCCAGATCTTTCCGCTGCTCCCCCTGTTCGAGCGCTCCGGAGTCGATTTTCTGATCTTGCATCCGCGCACCGTGGTGCAGGAATACCGGGGATGGGCCGATCACGGCATTACCGC
>MHXM01000102.1:2833-7110 GCA_001825565.1 Desulfuromonadaceae bacterium GWC2_58_13 | reverse complement strand
GGTCATCGGCGATTACCCGCTGATGCAGGTCGCCGAAGATGCCGGCATTGTTCGCCTGGTTCAGCAATCCGGGTCAGCCCTCGGTCGAACCATTGCCGTCGAAGCCGCCGGCGGTGGTTCGGACGCCAATATCTTCAACGGCCACGGCATCGAGACGGTGATTCTCGGCACCGGCATGGACCGGGTCCATACGGTCGAGGAGCGGGTGACGGTGGATGACATGGTACGGGTCAGCGAGTTGCTGGTCGAAATCATCCGCCAGGCGTAGGAGCTCTTTTCCGCATGCGTTTCGCCATCTCTCCGACCATCGAAAAGGTCCACTTTCCGCCGATATCCGAGGTCAAGGGCTGGATTGCGGGACGCACTTTCCCCCCCGAGCGGCCGCTGGTCGATCTCTGCCAGGCGGTGCCCGACTACGCCCCGGCGCCGGAGTTGATCGCTCATCTCAAACCCCTGCTCGACGATCCGCTGACCTCCAGGTATTCTCCCGATGAAGGGCTGCCCGAGACTCGCCAGGCCGTTTGTTCCTGGTATCGGCGGGTTTACGGGGCGGCCCCCAACCCCGATCAGCTGTGCCTGACCATCGGCGCCAGCCAGGCTTTCTGGCTGGCGCTGACGGTGCTTTGCCGAGAGGGGGACGAGGTGGTGGTGCAGACCCCCTACTATTTCGACCATGCCATGGGACTCGACATGATGGGGGTGCGCTCGGTCCATGCCCCCTTCGACGAGGCGGCCGGCGGACTCCCCGATGTCGGGGTTATCAGCCGTCTGATAACGGCGAAAACCCGAGCCATCCTGCTGGTAACGCCGAGCAACCCGACTGGCGCGGTCACCCCGCCGCCGATCCTGCGTCGATTGTTCGAGCTGGCCCGCGCCCGGGGCATCGCCTTGATTCTCGACGAAACCTACAACGCCTTCATCGACGGGCCGCCCCATGACCTGTTCGCGGATTCGGCCTGGAGCGACCACCTGGTGCAGTTGGCCTCTTTCGGCAAAACCTTCGCCCTGACCGGTTACCGGGCCGGGGCGCTGGTTGCTTCGGAGCGCTTTATCTATCACGCCCTCAAGGTTCAGGACACCATGGCGGTCTGCCAGCCGCGCATCACCCAGCAGGCGGTCCGCTTCGGCGCCGATCATCTGGATGCCTGGGTCGTCGCCAACCGTCGGATGATGCAGCGTCGTCACGACTGTTTCCGGACCGAGTTCCTGCGTCCCGGCAATCCCTTTACGCTGGCCGCCAGTGGTGGTTTTTTCGCCTGGGCGCGCCATCCATTGGCCGATCGTAGCGGTCGCGAAGTGGCCCGTCGGCTGGCCGATGAAGCCAACCTGCTTTGCCTTCCCGGCGAAGTGTTCGGCCCCGGCATGGAAGGGTATCTGCGGCTGGCTTTCGGCAATATCCGCGAGGATCGGATTCCCTCGGCGGTGCAACGGTTTTTCGAGTTTCAGCCGGAGGGGTAGCCAGATGATTTTGCACGGAGGCGGTTATATGGTGCGTGGTGCCCGGTTGTTGCTGCTGTTCTCGCTGATATTCCTGCTTGGCTGGGCGTCGGCATCCACGGTCATGGCTTCGGGGTTCGGCATCTTTACTCAAGGGGCGTCGGCACTGGGACAGGCCGATGCGGTGACGGCCCACGGGGATCTTCCCGAGGCGGTTTTTTTCAATCCGGCTCTGATCACCCGTCTTTTCGGTACCCAGGCCGCTCTCGGCACCACCCTGATTTTTCCGGATCGCGAGTACGCTGGCGACCTGACCGGCGACCATGAAAAAACCGAGGATAATTACTATTATCCCAGCACCTTGTATCTGACCCATGCCCTCGGCGAGCAGCTCAGTCTCGGGCTCGGCGTCTTCAGCCCCTTTGGCCTGGGCACCGACTGGCCCGACGACTGGGAGGGGCGTTATCTCGCCACCAAATCGTCGATCGCCACCATCAATGTCAACCCGAATCTGGCCTGGCGGATAACCCCTGCTGTTTCGCTGGCTGCCGGAATCGATTTTCTCACCCTCGACGCCGAATTGGAGAGCCGGGTCAACCTGACTGCGGCAAGCGGCGGCTTCTTTGGCCCGCTGCCCGATGGCAACCAGACCTTCGAAGGGGATGGCGACGGCGTTGGCTATAACCTCGGGCTGCTGATCGATCTGAGCGATGACTTTGCCTTCGGCGCCTCCTACCGCAGCGAAGTGAAGATCGATATCGACGGCGAGGTGAGCTTCGAGCTGCCTCCCTCGCTGGGGGCTTCGGTGCCCGAGCCTTTTCTGACGGCGTTGCGGACGGCGTTGGCCAATTCCAACGCCAGTACGGACCTGACCCTGCCGGCGGTCGGTACGCTCGGTTTCGCCTATTCTGGGATTGACCGCCTGGTGGTCGAAGTCGGCATGCGTTGGGAAGGGTGGTCGTCCTACGACGAACTGGTGCTGGTGCTCGACAACGGTACCGTCGATACCCGCCGAAAAAACTGGCACGATACCACCTCCTACAACATCGGGGGAAACTACCGGGTCAACGATTGGGTTACCCTGTTGGCTGGCTACCTCTACGGCCCGAGTGCCGTTCCCGACAGCACCTTCGAGCCGGCGGTGCCCGATTCGGTTTCCCACCTGATCTGCCTCGGCACCGATCTGACCTTGGGCAATACGGTGATCTCAGTGGGTTACGGATACCAGCATCTCGAATCGGTGAAAAAACACAACTCCGTCGCCGACCCGCTCAGCCAAGCTTCGGCCACGCGCGCCAACGGCGGGTACCAGAGCGACCTGCATCTGGCGGGTCTCAGTTTCAACTACCGGTTCTGACGAATTTTGGGGGATGTTTTTTTGACGCAACCCGTTCTTCCCATCGACACCGTGCTGCCCGAGTTGCGTATCGCTCTTGCCGGCGCCGATGCCGTCGTGTTGCAAGCCCCGCCCGGTGCCGGCAAAACGACCCGGGTGCCGCTGGCCCTGCTCGATGCGCCCTGGCTGGTCGGCCAATCGATCCTGATGCTCGAACCGCGGCGGCTGGCGGCGACCAATGCGGCCCGTTTCATGGCGCGGCTGCGCGGCGAGAAGGTCGGCGATACGGTCGGCTACGCCATTCGCTATGAACGCAAAGTTTCCAAAGCCACCCGCATTGAGGTGGTCACCGAGGGGATCCTCACCCGCCGACTACAGTCCGACCCGGAGCTTTCAGGAGTCGGATTGGTCATCTTCGATGAATTCCACGAACGCAACCTTAACTCCGATCTTGCCTTGGCGCTGTGTCGGGACGCCCAGCTGGGTCTGCGCGACGACCTCAAGCTGCTGGTGATGTCGGCGACCCTCGATGCCGCCCCGGTGGCTCGTCTGCTGGGCGATTGTCCACTGATCGGCAGCGCGGGGCGTGCGTATCCCGTTGAGGTTCGCTATCTGAGTCAGGAGCCGCGGGGCAGAGTGGGCGACTACGTTCCTCCGGCGGTACGACGGGCACTTGGCGAGACGACCGGCGATCTGCTGGTTTTCCTTCCCGGCTCGGGCGAGATCCGCCGCTGCGTCGAAGCGCTTGCCGATTTGGCGGTGAGCGTCGATATCCGTCCCCTCTATGGCGATCTCCCTTTTGCCGACCAGGAGCGGGCGATTTTGCCCGGATCGAGGCGCAAGGTCGTGTTGGCCACCAATATCGCCGAAACCAGCCTGACCATCGACGGAGTGTCGGTGGTGGTCGACGCCGGTTTGGAGCGGCGGCCCCGTTTTGACGCCACTCGCGGCATGACTTCCCTGGAGACGGTTCGTATTTCCCGCGCCAGCGCCACCCAGCGTGCCGGTCGCTCCGGGCGCCTCGGACCCGGGATCTGCTACCGGCTGTGGACCGAAGGCGCCCAGGGGGCGCTGCTTCCGTTCACCCCACCGGAGATTCGCAGTGCCGATCTCGCCCCGCTCGTCCTCGATCTGGCGCGGTGGGGAACGACCGACGTGGCCCAACTTGCCTGGCTCGATCCGCCCTCGTCCGGGCATCTGGCCGGGGCGCGAACGCTGCTGCATCTGCTTGGCGCCCTCGATCGCACCGGACGCCTGACTCCCCTTGGCGAGCGGATGTCCGAGATCCCCGCCCATCCGCGCCTGGCTCGGCTGCTGCTCGCTGCTCAAGCGGCAGGCACGCCGGGACTAGGCGCCGACCTGGCGGCTCTCCTTGGCGAGCGCGATCTGGCCGGAGGCGAACGTCCTGCCCACGCCAGCGCGAGCGACCTGCTTGACCGGCTGGAGATGTTGCGTCGCCATGGTTTTGATGCGGCGGCGCGGGCGGCCCGCTACTGGCGGGAAA
>MHXM01000102.1:0-2822 GCA_001825565.1 Desulfuromonadaceae bacterium GWC2_58_13 | reverse complement strand
GCCGCTGCCGCCGCTGTTGGGCGATTGTTGGCGGTTGCTTATCCCGACCGCATCGGTCGCGAGCGCGAGTCCGGCAGCGGCCGCTATTTTTTCAGCGGTGGTTTTGGCGCCCGCCTTTCGCCGCGCTCGGCAGTCCGGGGCGGAGAGTGGCTGGTGGCGGTAGAGGTGGTCGGCAAACCGGGCGGGGAGGGGGAAATCCATCTTGCCAACCTGCTTGCGCGGGAGATGCTCGAAGAACAGTTCGGCGGGACGCTGGAATGGCGGCGCGAGGTCGATTGGGACGAACGCGGTGGGCGGGTGGTCGCCCGCGAGGCGCGCCGTCTCGGCGCCTTGTTGCTGCAGGAACGGCCGGTCACGGCGACGGTCGTCGATATTGTCCCGGCGCTGTTGGCGGTGATCCGTCGCAAGGGGCTGGATCTGCTCGGCTGGAATCCGGCCGCGCGGCAGTTGCGGGCACGGGCGCGGCTGGTTTCGGCCCATCGACCGGGGTGGCCCGATCTTTCCGATGAGGCATTGTTGGCGACCCTGGAGGATTGGCTGGCGCCGCACCTTTCCGGAGTGACGACCTTGGCGGTTTTGCGCCGGCTCGATCTGCTCCCGGCGCTTCAGGCGCGGATTGGCTGGGAGCGGCAGCGGGAACTGGTGGGTCTGGCTCCGGAACGGCTGGAGGTGCCGAGCGGTTCGAACATCCGTCTCGACTACGCCGCCGAAGATGGGCCGGTGCTCGCCTGCAAGTTGCAGGAGTTGTTCGGCCTCGCCGAGACACCGTGCGTCGCCGGGGGCAGGGTGCCGGTTCTGATTCACCTGCTCTCCCCAGCCGGCCGGCCGCTGGCCGTCACCCGCGACCTGCGCTCTTTCTGGACCAGCGTTTACCCCGAAGTCAAAAAGGAGATGAAAGGTCGCTATCCCAGGCACCCCTGGCCCGACGATCCCTGGAACGCTATTGCCACTCGCCACGTCAAGCGGCGTTTGTCGTCTTCATGAACAATGGCACGCTGCTCGCCGATACGACGATCGCAGGGGATAACAAATCTCCGTTGAGCGCCTTTTTGCTTAATCGTGCTGGAGGGCGGTCAGTTTCTGGTAAAAATATCCGGGAACTCCGTTTTCGTTTTAATATGATAGACTTTTCAGCACGGCTGCCATGCGGACAGCCGTGCTGCCAGGGTTTCTCCGGGTTTTCGAAAATTCGACCATCAGGCCACTACTATGTACCTGGATTATTTTGGTTTAAAGACCGAACCGTTTTCAATCAGCCCCGATCCCCGGTTCCTGTTTATGAGCGAGCAGCACCGGGAAGCGCTGGCGCACCTTCTTTATGGAATGAAAAGCGACGGCGGCTTTGTGCTGTTGACCGGTGAAGTGGGAACGGGCAAAACCACCATTTGTCGTTGTCTTCTCGAACAGTTGCCGGAGCAGTCCGAAGTTGCCCTGCTGCTGAATCCCAAGTTGACCGCTGCCGAACTCCTGGCCACGATCTGCGACGAATTGCAAATCGGCTATCCCGCCGGGACGTCGAGCATCAAGGTCTTGGTCGATGCCATCAATGCTTTTTTGCTGGATGCCTACAGTCGCGGACACCACACCGTGGTGATCATCGATGAAGCACAGAATCTGCAGGCCGAGGTACTGGAGCAGATTCGACTGCTGACCAACCTGGAAACCAATACCTGCAAGCTGCTGCAGATCATCATGCTGGGACAACCCGAGTTGAAGCAGATGCTGAACCGTCCCGAGCTGCGCCAACTGGCTCAACGCATCACCGCCCGTTATCATCTTGCCCCGCTGTCCCAAGCGGAGGTGGGGGATTATGTCGCGCACAGGATCTCGGTGGCCGGGGTGCAACGACCGATTTTTACCCCCTCCGCTCTTCGCAAACTGTATCGCCTGAGCCAGGGGGTGCCGCGAGTGATCAACGTTCTGTGCAGCCGAGCCCTGCTGGGGGCCTATGTGCAAGGGGAACATACGGTGCGTCCGGGGTTGCTCGCGGCGGCGGCGGGGGAGATCCTGGGCGCCGCTCCGAAGGCGCGATCCCCTCGGAACATACTTGGTTTTGCCGGGTGGCTATTGCTGGCGCTGGCGCTGGTTGGTGCTGGCGCCGCCCTGGGGACCAACTTTTTCAAAAAAGCTTCTCTCGACGATCCGGTCGCAATTGCCTCACTCCCCCTGGCGGAGCCGGCTCCGGATCCGTTTGAGTGGGTCAAGGCGCTGTCTTTCGCCAACAGTGAAAGCCTGGCCTATCAGTCTTTGTTCGGCGAATGGGGCATTAATTATCCGTCCGACGCGAGCGTCGATCCGGCGGATCTGGCTGCCGAACATGGCTTGGCGCAGATGTCCCAACATGGAAATTTCAGCAGGTTGCGAGAGTTGAATCGTCCCGTATTGCTCAAACTGACCGGTGTGGAAGGGGAGGATTTTTATGCCGTCCTTACGGCGCTCGACGGCGAAATGGCCACCCTGCGGGTAGGAACCGAACAACGCACGGTGGCGATCCTGGATCTGGTTCGCCAGTGGTTCGGCGAGTTCACCCTGTTATGGCAACCGCCACCCGGCTATGAGGTGGTGATCGCGCCCGGCGAGCGGGGACCGGTGGTGCAGTGGCTGGCGCGGCAGATGGATGTTCTGCACGGTCGACCACCTTTGGCCGATGCGGAACTTGGCTATCAAGGGCTTTTGTTTCAGGAGGTGCAGGCATTCCAGGCCGACGAAGGGCTTGTCGCCGATGGTCTGGTCGGACCCCTTACCTTGATCCATCTCAATAACCGAACAGGGAGCGGACAGCCGCGGCTCACTGATCGGCAGAAGGAGTAGTACGGCATGTC
>MHXM01000101.1:291-18692 GCA_001825565.1 Desulfuromonadaceae bacterium GWC2_58_13 | reverse complement strand
ACGGTTTATTTTATTGCCGTGGGGACCCCTCCAGGGGAGGACGGTTCAGCCGATCTCCAGTACGTGCTGGCCGTGGCCCGCGAAATCGGCCGACATCTGCAGGAGTATGCGGTCATCATCGACAAGTCGACGGTGCCGGTGGGAACGGCGGATAAGGTACGGAAGACCGTTGCCGCGGAACTGGGGCAACGCGGTGTCGACATCCCTTTCGACGTGGCGAGCAATCCCGAATTTCTCAAGGAAGGGGCGGCGGTCAATGACTTCATGCGTCCCGACCGGATCATTATTGGCGCCGATAGCAGCCGGGCGCTCGAAATCATGCGTTCCCTTTATGCCGATTTCAGTCGCAACCATGACCGCATCCTGGAAATGGGAATCCGGGACGCGGAAATGACCAAGTACACGGCCAATGCCATGCTGGCCACCAAGATTTCATTCATGAACGAGATGTCCCGGCTCTGCGACCGTTTGGGGGTGGACGTGGAAAAGGTCCGACTCGGGATCGGTTCGGACAGCCGAATCGGCTATTCCTTCATTTATCCCGGCTGTGGTTACGGCGGTTCCTGCTTTCCCAAGGATGTCAAGGCGCTGATTTATATGGCCGAGAAAAACGGCGTCGAACCGCTGATCCTGAAGTCGGTCGATCGCCGCAACGAGGCCCAGAAACATGTGCTGTTCGAAAAAATCCGCGAGCGCTTCGGGGCCGATCTCTCGGGGCTGACCATCGGGGTGTGGGGGCTGGCTTTCAAGCCCGGCACCGACGACATGCGCGAGGCGCCTTCGGTGGTGCTTCTCGAGTCGCTGATCGCCGCCGGGGCCAGGGTGCTGGCCTATGATCCGGTGGCCATGGAGGTCGCTCGCGAAGAGTTGCCGCAATCCTGGTTCGAGTCCGGTAGTCTGCAACTGACCAACCATCAGTACGATGCCTTGCCGGGGGTGGATGCCCTGGTGCTGGTAACCGAGTGGAAGCCCTTCCGGCATCCCGATTTTTCCGCTATGAAACGAATGATGAAGCAACCGGTGATTTTCGATGGTCGCAACCAGTACGATCCCAAATCGCTCAAGGCGGAAGGCTTCGAATATCGCGGCATCGGGCGCTGCTGAGGCGCTGATCGGAATACTTCGCCTGTTTATTTCATGTAGTTGCAAGGGAGGCATCAGTGAAGAAGATACTTGTCACCGGCGGCGCCGGCTATATCGGCAGCCATGTGGTCAAGGCGCTGGGCGAGGCCGGCTACCGGGTGTTGACCTACGATAACCTGTCCACCGGCAACCGCTGGGCCGTTCTGCACGGCGAACTGGTGGTGGGGGATCTGGCCGATCGGGAAAAACTTGAGCAGGTGGTCGGGGATTTCACTCCCGACGCGGTTATCCACTTTGCCGCCGGGATCGAGGTGGGCGAAAGCGTCGGAAACCCGCTCAAGTATTACCGCAACAACACTGCCAATGCACTGGGCCTGCTCGAAGTGCTGAAAGCCGCCGGAGTCGGCCGGTTCATTTTTTCATCGACCGCCGCAGTGTATGGGATCCCCGAAACCATTCCGGTCGATGAAACCGCGCCTCTGTTGCCGATCAACCCCTATGGCGCGTCGAAGATGATGACCGAGCGGTTCCTGGTCGATCTCAGCAGCGCCGAAGATTCCTTCAATTATGTTGCCCTGCGGTATTTCAACGTCGCCGGAGCCGACCCGCAAAGCCGGATCGGCCAGGACTATAAAAACCCGACCCACCTGATTACCCGGGCACTCAAGACCGCTAAGGGGGAATACGATCAACTGCAGGTCTTCGGCACCGATTATCCGACCCCGGACGGCACCGGCATCCGCGACTATATCCACGTCGACGACCTCGCCGCCGCTCACTTGTCCGCTTTGCGGCATCTGCTCGATGGCGGGCGCAGCGAAATTTTCAACTGTGGATACGGACAGGGCTATTCGGTCAAAGAGGTGGTGCATGCCGCTAAAAAAGTGACCGGGGTCGATTTCAACGTTGTGGAAGTGCCCCGCCGGGAAGGGGATCCGCCGGCTTTGATCGCCGACAACCGCCGGATCATCGAAATGCTCGGGTGGGTTCCCCGGTTCAACGACCTGGAGTATATTATTAAAACGGCCTGGGCCTGGGAACAGGCGGTCGCCGAGGTCCGAGGCCGCGGACGGTAGCCTGTCACGGCGCCAGGGCCGAATGGCTGAACCATCGGGTGCGCTCTATTTTAAAAGTTTTACGCAGTTTTGGGGGATCAGGTGGCCAAACGAAATATGCGACTTGGAGAAATGCTTGTCAAAGCCGGAAAGGTTGATGAATTTCAGCTTAATTCGGCGCTTTCCTACCAGCGGCACTGGGGCGGTCAGATCGGTTCGTCCTTGGTCAAGCTCGGTTATATCGGCGAAGACGACTTGCTCAGATTTCTCTCCGAACAGCTCAACCTGACCCGCATCGACCTGTCGCGCATGTCGATCCCGGCAGCGGTTCTCGAATCCATCCCGGTGGAAAAAGCCGTCGAGTACAATGTCATCCCCGTCGATCGCAAGGAACTGAACGGCACGGCCTTCCTGCTGGTCGCCATGTCCAACCCGACCAACCTCATCGTCATCGATGCTCTGCAATTCGCCACCGGATGCCGGGTCAGGCCGGCGTTGGCCTCCCACGATTCGATCAGGGCGGCTATCGAGCGCTGTTACGGCTCGCTTCCGACCAGGGTCAGGACCTTGGAAGACCCTCCCTCCCGGGTCGATCCGGTGCCGGACATCGATCCCTTTCATTTTCCGCCTTTTAAACCGGAGAACGGCCCGATTAAAACTGTCGAGGAAAAGTTTGAGCGGCTGGTCAGGATCCTCGTGGAAAAGGGCCTGTTGTCGATCGGCGATTTAGAACACCTGAAATAAACCTCGTTGGGGGCGCCCATCCGGAGCGTCCGGGATGATAAAAATGCAGAATCCGTTCCGCAGTCTTTTCTATGCGCGTCTGCGCGGCAACCGCATGGCCCTGTTTGGCGCCGCCATCGTGGTCGGGATGTTCGTCATGGCCGTGCTGGCGCCACTGTTGGCCGGAGACCCCGGCGCCATCGACATTTCGCAGCGTCTGCAGGCGCCCTCCCTGAGCCATTGGCTGGGCACCGACGACCTTGGCCGCGACGTCCTCTCCCGGATTCTTTACGGGGCGCGCATCTCGTTGCTGGTCGGTTTTGTCGCGGTCGGCATCGCCAGCATCATCGGCATCGTCCTCGGAGCCCTCTCCGGCTATTACGGCCGCTGGGTCGATTCGCTGATCATGCGTTTTGTCGATATCATGCTCTGTTTTCCGACTTTTTTCCTCATTCTTGCCGTCATCGCCTTTCTTGAGCCTTCGATCTGGAACATCATGATCATCATCGGCCTGACCGGCTGGATGGGGGTGGCGCGGTTGGTGCGGGCCGAATTCCTTTCCTTGCGCGAACGGGATTTCGTCCAGGCCGGGCGGGCTCTGGGGGCCTCCGACGCTCGCCTGATTTTTCGCCATATCCTGCCCAACGCGATGTCGCCGGTACTGGTTTCCGCCACCCTTGGGGTGGCCGGCGCCATTCTCACCGAAAGCGCCCTGTCGTTCCTGGGGATTGGGGTGCAACCGCCGACCCCTTCCTGGGGCAATATGCTGATCGCCGGCAAACAGACCCTCGGCACCGCCTGGTGGCTCTCGGCCTTTCCCGGCCTGGCGATTCTGGTGACGGTGCTCGGTTACAATCTGCTCGGCGAGGGGATTCGCGATGCTCTCGATCCCCGTATCCGGGAGTAGTCATGGCGAATTCCCGCATCGGCCGGAACGACCCCTGTCCCTGCGGCAGCGGCAAAAAATATAAAAAATGCTGCCTCGATCATGAACCGGCCGCATCATCGATTTCGGCGGACATATCCCCGGCCGAACTGGTGCGGCAGCGGGGGCGGGCCTTTTTGGCCGGGGACTTCGGCTATATTTATGACACCTACCATCCCGAATCCAACTTTCGATCCCAGTTCCCGGATCGCATGGGCTATATCGCTGCGGGAAAAAACTCCCTTGGGCGGGATTTCCAGATCGATCAGTGCCGGATACTCAAGGAAAAGATCGATGGCGAGGAAGCCTGGGTGCTTTTTTACCTCGATACCCGCTATCGAGGCCAGCGGGAAGAAACTTTTGAATTGTCGCGGTTTTTGCCGACCGATGCCGGCTGGCGATACCATTCGAGCCAGAAGCTGCCTCGTGACGAGTTTGCCGGTGCCCTGGAAGAGATCGACTGGGCCGACTTCGAACGAGTTGGGGATAAGGTGTTTTTCTGATGGGTTCGCCGGTGCAAATCATCGACCAGCACCTGCTCGATGCCCTGTCCCTCGCGGCCCGGAAGTCGCCTCGCCTGCGAAAAAATCACAATCTTCACGTCAGCTACGACGATCCCTGCCAGCGCCTGCTCAATGCGGTGGAACCGGGATCGTACATTCGCCCCCACCGACACCTGGAATTCGCCAAACCCGAGTGTTTCGTCCTGTTGCGCGGCCGCATGACCGTGCTGATCTTCAACGATGATGGACGGATTGAGCAGATCGTTCCGTTGTCTGTCGGAGCGGGGTGTCAGGGGATCGACATTCCCTCCGGCTTCTGGCATTCGATGGTTTCATTGGTCCCCGGCTCGATCTTTTTCGAAACCAAACCCGGTCCGTACCATCCCCTTTCCGACAAGGATTTCGCTCCCTGGGCGCCCGCCGAAGGCAGTCCGGAAGCAGGGGATTACCTGAAGGCCCTCGAAAGTGCTGTTCGTCCGCGCTGATTTTTCGATCCGGAGGAGGTTGTCGTGCTCACCTCGAATCCTTCCCCTCGCCATTGGACCTGCCGCTTCGGGTTCGTCTCGGCGTCCGCCGGTAGCGTTATTCGTCTTGGCAGGCGCTGGGAATTTCCCAACATCAACGGTAAAAATGGCGGCGGGGCTTTGGTCCTGATAACCCATGCCCGAGTTGCCTGAAGTGGAAACCACCCGGCGGGGGATCGCTCCGCTGGTCGAAGGGAAAACCATCGTTTCGGTGGTCACCCGGGTGGTCGGGCTGCGCTGGCCCTTTCCGCCGCATCTCGGAGCCATTCTCGCCGGCCGGACCATTTACACGGTCGAACGCCGGGCCAAATACCTGCTGCTCCGTTGTGACGGGGGTACCCTGATTCTGCATCTGGGGATGACCGGCCACCTGCGGGTGGTTTCGCCCCGGGTTCCTCCCGGGTGCCACGATCATGTCGACCTGGTTTTTGCCGACGGCAGCTGTCTGCGGTTCAACGATTCGCGCCGCTTCGGCGCCCTGTTGTGGACTTCGGACGACCCCGCTTTGCATCCGCTGCTGGCCGGGCTCGGCCCGGAGCCTTTCGACGAGGCGATGAGCGGCGAACGCTTGTACCGTCTGTCGCGGGGGCGAAAAAACGCAGTCAAACCCTACATCATGGATCAGCGAATCTTGGTCGGGGTCGGCAATATCTACGCCAGCGAGGCCCTGTTCCGGGCCGGCATCGATCCGGCCCGGGCGGCGGGAAGGGTGGGTCTGGTCCGCTACCGGCGGCTGACCGCAGCCATCCGCGAGGTGCTCGACGCCGCCATAGCCGCCGGCGGCACCACCATCCGCGATTTCAGCGACAGCGAAGGGCGGCCCGGTTATTTTGCCATCCAGTTACAGGTCTATGGGCGAACCGGGGAACCCTGTCTCCACTGTGGCGAAGCGATCCGCCAGCGTCGTCTGGGGCAACGGTCCACCTATTTCTGTCGGTTTTGCCAGCACTGACGCGACCGGGTGGTCAGGAGAATTTTCCTGGGCGGATGCCGTTTCGCCATTCCCTTCCGGAGGGTCGTCGATCCAACGTTTCGAGCAGAAGATAACCTTTAACGATTCAGGAGGTGGTTGTGAATGAATTCAGGGTCTGCCGCGTCTGCGGCTACGAGAAAGGGTTTCACGTCTATTTTCGCGAGCACGAAAAAGGGCACAAAATCGGCTTGATCTGCCCATCCTGCGGGCAGAGTTACGATATAGGCTGGATCGTTCCGGATCTGGCCGATACGGCCGAAAAGGGCGCCCAGTTCGAATCCTGAAAAATCCGAACCAGGTTTATCGGCGGAGTACGATTGGGGCGATGGCTGTCGCCTTGATCGATGTTTTTTCTGTGCTATCGTTGCAACAGGATTTGAACAGCCCTGACGAGGTCGCCCATGCCCAAGATCCAAGATCCCGACCATTGTTCTCGGTGCGGTAAACTGCTTCGGCAGGTTCCCTGCCTGAATTGCGGGGGCAGAGGATATCGCCGGGGCGTGCTGTTCTGGAAGAAAAAAACCTGTGAGGCATGCCACGGCAGCGGCGCCATCGCCCGGTGTCCGGATTCTCTGGCGCATGCAAAAGAGCAGTTGCTGGCGGGGGTTTCAAGGTCGACGGGGCAGGGAAGTCTTCCTCCTCTTTTTTCAACCAGGGGAAAGGGCGGATTGGGGTCTGTGGCCGACCGCTCCACCTTTGGGAAAAGCGCCGGTTTCATCTGCCCGGTGTGCAAAGGAAGCGGATGTGTGAAAACGATGGGTTCCTTGAGCCCGTGCCCCGCCTGTCGGCCCGCGGATCATGATCGTTGGAAGAAAACCCAGATGCCGCCCCCCCTGGGTCATCCCTGGTGGAAAGGCAGCGGCCGTAAATAAGCCTGGACTGCCGATTTATCCCTTGAAATTCACGAGCCCCCAGTCATTGAAGCCTGGGGGCTCCTGTTGTTGCACCCCTGAAAAAGTGGCCCTCAGACAACCTCGGCGTCCCGGTCGGCGGCGAAATAAGTGCGGTAGAGACGCAAGGTGTTGCGCATGCACATGGCGACGGTCACCGGACCGACTCGGGGAACGAAGAGCTCGGCTTTCTCTTCCGCGTCGGGAGTGAAATTTTTGATGGTGGCGAAGTTGAGGCAGATGGTGTGCGGCGGGAGTTCGGCGGCCTCAATCTTGGGGAAGTTCCGGGAGGGTACTCCGGTGATCACCATGTCCGACTGCCGCAGGGCTTCGGCCCGGCTGATCTGCGTTTCGGTCGCTTCGCCATCCTGGTATAGCAACGGTCCCTGTTCGTCGAAGGAGTAGATCCGGGCGCCGTCGTTGGACATCATGACCGCCAGCGGGCGGCCGACCACCTCGCTGCGGTTGAAGATGGTGACGGTCTTGTGTTCGGCCGGGCGGGTGCCGCTGGCCCCGTAGCCGCCGTTGGCTTCCAGAATTTTCAGTATGGCCAGCGCGGTGCAGGGAACGACCGATTTGCCGGCGGCCCGGGCGCCGGCGACCAGCCGTTCGTTCTGGTACAGCTTGCGGATCCAGAAGGAATGGAGTCCTTCGATATCCTTGCGCGGATCGACCACGTCCTTGAGATAGCGGTCCTGTTCGTTGCCGAAAACCGGGTAATACACCATGATGCCGTGAACGGAGGAATCCTGGTTGGCGGCAACGATGGCCCGTTCCAGTTCGAGGCGGTGAACCTGGCGCACCTCGTAGACGATGCCGAGTTCTTCGCAGGCGTTCCTGGTGTAATTTGAGTAGGTAAGAGAGGGGGCGTAGTCGCCGCCGAGAAAACCGACGACCTTGAGTTGCGTGCCGAGGGCACGAATTTCCTGGCGGATTTCGGACCGGTAACGGGCGGCGACGATGTCAGGCGATGCCAGCATGGCGGTAGTCTCCTTTGCTGTTTTGTTGCTTGGGGGCAGGGGGAAACTAGCACAGCAACGGATGGGGGGCAATCATGTAGACACGTAAACGCCAGGGGACGGGAAAATTCTCCGGGTCGCTGGGTTGCCGGAGCCATTGGAAACAATAAGCAAAGAGGTCGTCCGCCAAGATAAAAACGCCCCGGCTCCATCTGGAACCGGGGCGTTTTGCTGCTAGTTAAATCGCTTGTTTACAGGCCGAGCTTCTTGAAGAAGTCGTTGCCCTTGTCATCCACCAGGATGAATGCGGGGAAATCTTCAACTTCGATCTGCCAGACCGCTTCCATGCCGAGTTCGGGGAAGTCGATGCACTCGACCTTCTTGATGTTCTCTTCGGCCAGAACAGCAGCGGGGCCGCCGATGGAGCCGAGGTAGAAGCCGCCGTGTTTTTTACAGGCGTCGGTAACCTGCTGGCTGCGGTTGCCCTTGGCGATCATGACCATCGAGCCGCCGTTGGCTTGCAGCAGGTCGACGTAGGAGTCCATGCGGCCGGCGGTGGTGGGGCCGAAGGAGCCGGAGGCTTTGCCCTTGGGAGTCTTGGCCGGGCCGGCGTAGTAGATCGGGTGTTTCTTCAGGTACTCGGGCAGCGGCTTGCCGCTGTCGAGGATCTCTTTGAACTTGGCGTGGGCGATGTCGCGGCCGACCACGATGGTCCCCTTGAGCAGCAGCGGGGCGCCGACTTCGAGTTTGGACAGTTCGGCGAGGATGTTCTTCATCGGCTGGTTGAGGTCGATCTTGGTGCCGTGACCGTGCTTGCCGCGATATTGATCGGGGATCAGGCGGCCCGGGTTGCGATCCATCTCTTCGACGAACAGGCCGTCCTTGGTGATTTTCGCCTTGATGTTGCGGTCCGCCGAGCAGGAAACCGCCATGCCCAGGGGACAGGAGGCGCCGTGGCGGGGAAGACGGATGACGCGGACGTCGTGGGCGAAGTACTTGCCGCCGAACTGGGCGCCGATGCCGAGTTTCTGGGCTGCGGCGAGAAGTTTTTCTTCCAGGGCGATATCACGAAAGGCTTGACCGTGCTCGTTGCCGGTGGTCGGCAGGCCGTCAAGTTCTTTGGCGGTGGCCAGCTTGACGGTCTTCATGACCGCGTCGGCGCTGGTACCGCCGACCACGAAGGCGATGTGGTAGGGGGGGCAGGCGGCGGTGCCGAGGTATTTCATTTTTTCGACGAGATATTTTTCCAGCGTGGCGGGAGTGAGCAGCGCTTTGGTTTCCTGATACAGCATGGTTTTGTTGGCGGACCCGCCCCCCTTGGCTACGAACAGGAACTTGTAGTAGTCCCCTTCGGTCGCCATGATGTCGATCTGGGCGGGCAGGTTGGTGCCGGTGTTCTTCTCTTCGTACATATCGAGGGCGACGGTCTGGCTGTAGCGCAGATTCTCCTCGGTGTAGGTTTTGTAAACGCCCTTGGAGAGGAATTCCTCGTCCCTCACGCCGGTCCAGACCTGCTGACCTTTCTTGGCGACGATGGTGGCGGTGCCGGTGTCCTGGCAGATGGGGAGCTCCATGTTGGCGGCGATTTCCGCGTTGCGCAGAAAAGCCATGGCCACGCCGCGGTCGTTGGGGGACGATTCCGGGTCGCGCAGGATCTTGGCGACCTGCTCGTTGTGCTCGGGACGCAACAGAAAGGAGACATCCTTCATCGCCTGGTTGGCGAGAACGGTGAGCGCCTCGGGGGCGATCTTGATCATGTTCTTGCCTTCGAATTGAGCGACCGATACGTACTTTTCAGATCCGGGGATCTTGTAGTATTTGGTCTCGTCTTTGGCCAGTGGGAAAGGATCCTGGTACTTGAACTCCGGCATGGTCATCTCTCCTTTTTACGGTATTGAATTGGCGGCGAATCCACTTTCGCCGCGCTCGTAAACGGTCGGTCTGGTAGTATATAGAAGACGTATACATTTGTCGACACTAAGATGCGGCAAATGGGAAAAACCGGGATACCGTGGTATCCTTTCATTAGCTGACATCCGATTTCATTTTCTGGAGACACCCACATGTTCGATAAAAAAACTAACAGGGTCGCCATTGTCGGTGGCATGCGTACTCCTTTCGTCAAGGCCGGCACCACGTTCAAGGATATTCCTCCCCTCAAGCTTTCTTCCCATGCGGTGAAGGCCGTGGTGGATAAATTCCATCTCGATCCCGCGCAAATCGACCTGCTGGCATGGGGGCGGGTGCTGCATGATCCAATGATTTCCAACCTGGCTCGGGAGATCGTTTTCGATCTGAAGCTGCCGCCCTCGATCTCCGCCCATTTGGTGTCCAACAACTGCATCACCGGGATTCACGCGATAACCGACGTCTCCGACGCGATCGGGCTGGGGCGCGCCGAGATCGGCATCGCCGGAGGCGTCGAGTCGATGTCGACGGTGCCGGTACTGTTCGGCCGGGAGGCGGCGGCGATTTTTATCGAGGCGGGGATGGCCCGTTCCCTGCCGGATCGGCTGAAAGTTCTGGCCCGGCTGCGGCCCCGGCATTTCTTCCCCGAACCGCTTTCCTTCAAGGAACCGTCCACCGGACTGACCATGGGCCAGCATGCCGAAATCAGCAACAAGGAGTGGCGGATTTCTCGACTGGAACAGGACGAGATCGCCCTCCGTAGTCACCATCGGGCCGCGGCAGCCACCGCCGACGGGCGATTGCCGGCCGAAATTCACCCATTAGCCGGAATCGAGCGGGATACCATCGTGCGTGGCGATACCAGCATGGACAAGCTGGCCCGACTGTCCCCGGTCTTTGACCTTTCATCGGCGGGCACCATTACCGCCGGCAATGCCAGCCCCCTTACCGACGGGGCGGCGGCGGTGCTGCTCATGTCCGAGGATCGGGCCATTTGCGAAGGGCATGCGCCGCTGGCCTTCATCCGTGCCATCGAGTTTGCCGGCATCGACCCGAAAGATGGCCTGCTGATGGCGCCGGCGGTGGCGGTGCCAAGACTGCTGAAACGCACCGGTCTGACCCTGGCCGAGATCGCCCTGGTCGAAGTGCACGAGGCGTTCGGCGGGCAGGTCGCCTGCAACCTGGCTGCTTGGGAAAAGGGTTGGAAAGAAGAGGCCATCGGCCGAATCGACCCGGAACGGCTCAACGTCCTCGGCGGTTCCATTGCGATCGGGCATCCGTTCGGAGCCACCGGCGCCCGCATCGTCACTACCCTGGCTAACGAAATGGCACGGCGCAACGTCCGTTACGGCCTGGTGTCGATCTGCGCCGCCGGGGCCATGGCGGCGGCGATGATTCTGGAACGGCCGTAAACCGATCGAATTTACAATAATCAAGTAGATTTTAATGGGCATCCGTTGTAGTTAATAGTTCGGGCTATTTGTCACTTTCACCAAGCGCGCGGGTTTGCAGCCCGCCGCTTTTTTGTCGGGGATGCCATGCAGAAACTACTTAAACAGATACTTACCTCAAGGGTGTACGAAGCTGCCGTGGAAACGCCGCTGGATGAGGCGCCGGTGCTGTCGGCGGCCCTGAACAACCGGGTGCTGCTCAAGCGGGAAGATCTGCAACCGGTTTTTTCCTTCAAGCTGCGCGGGGCTTACAACCGGATGGCTCATCTTTCGACCGAGGAACAGCAACGGGGCGTGATTGCCGCCTCGGCCGGCAATCATGCCCAGGGGGTCGCGTTTTCCGCCCGGAAGCTGGGCATTCGCGCCCTTATCGTTATGCCGAAAACCACCCCTCAGATCAAGGTCGACGCGGTCCGGCGCATGGGCGGCGAAGTCCTGCTGCACGGCGACAGCTATTCCGAGGCGCAGGATCACTGCAATCGGCTGATTGCGCAGACCGGGATGGTTTTTATTCACCCTTTCGACGATGAGCTGGTGATCGCCGGCCAGGGGACCGTGGCCGACGAGCTGCTGCGGCAGACCGCCGGGCGGATGGATGCCGTCTTCGTGCCGGTCGGCGGCGGCGGTTTGATCGCCGGCATGGCCGGCTATCTCAAGGCCCTCTGCCCCGAGGTGAAAATCATCGGGGTCGAGCCGGTGGACAGCGACGCCATGTTTCAATCGCTACGGGCCGGCCGCCGGGTCAGCCTCGATTCGGTGGGGATTTTCGCCGACGGCGTGGCGGTGCGCGAAGTCGGCCGGCTGACTTTCGACCTCTGTCGCCGGTTCGTCGACGAGATCGTCCGGGTCGATACCGACGAGCTGTGCAGTGCCATCAAAAGCATCTACCAGAGCACCCGCTCCATCGTCGAACCGGCCGGGGCGCTCGGCATGGCGGGGTTGAAAAAATATGTTCGCGAGCACAAAATCAGCGGCCAGACCCTGGTGGCGATCAACTCGGGGGCCAACATGAACTTCGAGCGCCTGCGCTACGTTGCCGAACGGACCCAGATCGGCGAGAAGCAGGAGGCGCTGTTCGCGGTCACCATCCCCGAACAGCCCGGCTCCCTCAAGCGGTTTTGCGCCGAGATCGGCGAGGAACGCAACATCACCGAGTTCAATTACCGGCTGGCGGGACGGGAACAGGCGCAGATCTTCGTCGGCCTGTCGATCCGGGACGAGGAGGAGCGGCTTTCTTTCAGCCGGCAGCTGACGGATAGTGGATTTTACAACATCGATCTGACCGACAACGAATTGGCCAAAACCCATATCCGCTACATGGTGGGCGGCCGCTCGGCCGAGGTTGGCCGTGAGGTATTGTATCGGTTCTGGTTTCCCGAGCGCCCCGGTGCGCTGACCCGGTTTCTTGGCACCATGGGAGAAAACTGGAATATCTCGCTGTTTCATTACCGGTTGCAGGGAGGCGATTACGGGCGGGTGCTGATCGGTCTGGAAATTCCGGGTGGCGAGGAACCGGCGTTCCGGTCGTTTCTGCAGGATCTGGGCTACCGCTACGTCGAGGAATCGGCCAATCAGGCCTATCGACTTTTTCTTTGAGATGATTGACGGTGCATTGTTGGGATTTGGCGACAAAATACAGACTTCTACTGATTGACCGGAATGGGTTTCTTCAAGTAGAGTTTAACGATTCCCAAATCCCATGCCGATTTTAATTGAATGTTGGAGGGCGATATGAAGCCGACCGTTCTGGTCATTGACGATGACCGGATGATCCGCCAGATTCTGGAGGATATTCTTAACGAAGCCGGATTCCAGGTCATTCAGGCCGCCGGAGGTGAAGAGGGCTGCCGGATTGCCTGCGACATTCTTCCGGATGTGGTTCTCGTCGATCTGGTCATGCCTGATTGGGATGGCCTTGTTGTCTGCAGCTATCTCAGAAACCAGGCCGCCCTGGCTCATACCCCGATTATTTTGATGACCGCCTACCGTGACATGGAAGCCTCGGTCAACCCCTTCCAGGTTGGCGCCGACGATTACATTTCCAAGCCGTTTAATCGTTCCGAGTTGATTGCCCGGATCAAAGGCAATCTCCTGAAGAAACAATTTCTCAAAAGTAATAACAACAAAGCCAGGCACTATGATGCCTTGCTTGAAATTTCCGATGCGGTCATCACCGCTACCGACGCCGGCACGGCCCTGAAGGAGATCGTCCGCAAAATTTCTCAACATCTTGAGGACGTTGACCGTTGTTCCATTGCTTTGATACGAGAGGACGAGGACAGCTGTTTTGTCGTGGCGACCACGGCGGATCTGTTACGGCCTTCATTTCGCATTGATCTGAATCATTACCCAGAAATCCGCCGGGTCATGGCGACGGCCAAGCCTTTATTGATAGAAGATGTCTCCCGTAACCCGTTGATGGCCGATATTCTGCCGGCATTTGAAGACCGGGATATCGGCGCGATCATGGTGTTCCCCGTCGTTCATGCCCCACGGGTTGTCGGGGCGATTATTGTGCGGATCGCCCACCGGGATGGCGGAGTTCCCCTCGAAGATATTGCCTTCTGCCGGTTGGTTTCCAACGTGGTCGTGGCGGCTCTCAAGAGTAATAACTTTTTTGACCTCCTCTGGGAAGAAGCCGAATCTCTGCGCGATATCAAGAGTCGTCTCGAAGCTGACCTGAAGATCAAGGAAATCTACGAGCACCTTTTCGAACACGCTTCGGAAGGACTCATCGCCTTTTCCGACTCGGGTCAGGTGGTATTTGCCAACCGCTGCATGCTGGAGATGGTTGGTTATGCCCGCGTGGAGCTGCAGGGCCGGTCTCTCGTGGATTTGTTTGGAGACGAAGTTGACGCCCTGCTTCGGGCTTGCCTTGAAAAAAAAGCACGTGAGAATTTGAACCATGCCCGTTTTGACATGCCGTTTACCTCGCGAAACGGGCAATCGTTTATTTTTTCGGTGAGTATCGGCGAACAACTGCCCCATGACCAACTGCGAGTGGCCGCGTTTCGCGACGTGACGGAAAAACGCATGATCGAAGACGATCTGCTCCAGATCAAAGCGTCCCTGGAGGACGCCAATGCCAAGCTTTTGCAGGCCGATCGCGCACGGGCGGAATTTCTCAATACGGCTGCGCATGAACTTCGCACCCCGGTGACCATCGTCAGCGGATACTGTGCCCTGCTTGCTGAAACCGACCAGTCTCAACTTACCCATGACCAACGCAGTTACGTCATGGAGGTGGTTGATGCCGCCGACCGCCTGGTCGACCTCATTAACAACCTGCTCGACCTGTCTCGGCTCGATTCCGGGAAAATGACCCTCGATGTGCGGGCCGGAGATCTGGTGAAGTCGGTTAGCCGGTTTCTGCACGATCATGAAAGCCTGGTGAATAAAAAGTCCTTGCACTTGCACACGCAATTTCCAGACACCTGTTTAGCCCTTTTTGATGAAGAGAATATTTATCGGGTATTAGTCAACCTGTTGGGTAACGCCATCAAGTTCACGCCTGCCGGTGGAGATATCCGCGTGCGTCTTGAAGATGCGGGCGCATTGGTCTGTCTGGTGATCGAGGATACCGGGAAGGGAATCCCCGAAGAGAGTTTCCCCGAGCTGTTTCAAGAGTTTTCCCAGGTCGACAAACAGGATTCCCTGGTTGGCAGTGGTTTGGGGCTGTATATCTGTCGAAAAATTGTCGAAGCCCACCATGGCAAAATCTGGGTCGAGAGTCAGTTGGGCAAGGGCAGCCGCTTTACATTTTCCCTTCCGAAACCTTCGTAATACCCCATCTTTTCCGTGTTGTTTCCGCAGCCCTCGAACCGGGCAAAATAGTTGACAGAAACAATCAGGTATGTTATCGATTAACAGAAATGCCCCCGGCATGCCTGAGAGGAGATCTATTGTGTTTGCGACCTTAAAAGAAGACATTCAGGTTGTATTTGATCGTGACCCCGCTGTTCGGAGCGTGTTGGAGGTCTATTTCTGTTATCCGGGATTTCATGCGGTTCTCCTGCACCGTGTGTCCCACGCCCTTTGGCGGAGAAAATTCTATTTTTTGGGGCGACTGGTTTCCCACCTGGCCCGTTTTATGACCGGGATTGAAATTCACCCCGGCGCCAAAATCGGCAAGGGATTTTTTATCGATCACGGCATGGGGGTGGTGATTGGCGAAACCGCCGAAATTGGCGACAACTGTACCCTGTATCACGGAGTTACCCTGGGAGGAACCTCCTGGGCCAAGGAGAAGCGACATCCGACCCTGGGCAATAATGTCGTCGTCGGTTCGGGCGCCAAGATTCTCGGACCTTTTAAGGTCGGTGACAATAGTAAGATCGGTTCTAACTCGGTGGTGGTCAAGGAAGTACCCCCCAACTCGACGGTGGTTGGGGTGCCCGGACGGATTGTCATTTCCGATGGGCAGAAACCCGAACAGCGCGCCGATCTCGAGCACGGCCAGCTGCCGGACCCGGAGGCCAAGGCTATTTCCTGCCTGTTCGATCAGATTCGCGCTCTTGAGATCAAAGTCAACAAGCTGACCGAAAAGCAAACTGAAAAACCGACCGGGAAACCGGTCCCGGCCAAAAGAAAGATGAACAAAACGGAATGAAACTTTCGACCAAGGGCCAGTATGCGGTTCGCGCCATGGTGAGTTTGAATCTCTATGCCCGGGGGGCGCCGGTATCACTCAAGGATATATCGACCAGGGAGGAAATTTCCCTGACCTATCTTGAACAGCTGTTTGTAAAACTGCGTCGCGGCAAAATTGTTGACAGCGTGCGGGGTCCCGGTGGAGGATACGTGCTGGCCCGGCCAGCCGACCAGATTCGGGTCGATGAAATTATCGAAAGCGTCGAAGAATCGCTGGTTCCGGTGTCGTGCATGGACAACGATGGCCGTTGCAACTGTAAAACCCAATGTGTCACCCAGAGCGTCTGGCAGGGGTTGGGGGGACGGATCCGGAATTTTCTGGCATCCATCACCCTGGAGGACCTGACCCGGGAAGCCGAGGGTAAAATCAACTCGTGACGAGATTGAAACCATATCTGAAATATCGTTATCAGGAGGTTGTGAAGTGAAACGCATTTACATGGACAACAACGCCACCACGGCAGTCAGGGCCGAAGTTCTGGAGGCCATGCTGCCTTTTTATCGGGAACAGTTCGGCAATCCTTCCAGTGTCCACTGGGCCGGGCGGGCGGTGAGCGGAGCGGTGGAAAAGGCCCGCGAGCAGGTGGCCAAACTGATCAACTGTTCGCCGGCCGAGATTGTTTTCATCTCCTGCGGCAGCGAGGGCGACAACATGTCCCTGAAAGGGACGGTCGATGCGTTACGCGATAAAGGGGATCACATCATCACCACCACGGTGGAGCACCCTGCTATTCTGGAAACCTGCAAGTCCCTTGAAAAACAGGGGATCCGGGTCACCTATCTGCCCGTCGATCACAACGGCATGCTCAATCTGGCCGACCTCGAAGCCGCCATTACCGACAAGACCATCCTGATTTCGGTCATGTGGGCCAACAACGAGACCGGCAACCTCTATCCCATCGAAGCAATCGGCGCCATCGCCCGCAAATACAAAGTTCGTTTCCACACCGACGCGGTGCAGGCCGTTGGCAAGGTGCCCGTCGACGTGCAGAAAGCCAAGGTTGATCTGCTGGTTCTCTCCGGGCACAAGATCGGCGCCCCCAAGGGCGTTGGCGCCATCTACATCCGCCGCGGTACCCGGCTGACCCCGTTCATGCACGGCGGGCACCAGGAGCGCAACCGGCGGGCCGGAACCCACAACGTGGCCGGTATCGTTGGCCTCGGCGTCGCCTGCGAGCTGGCCGGCAGTCACCTCGGCGAAGATGCCGCCCGCATCCGTCGCCTGCGGGACAAGCTGGAGCAGGGAATTATCGGGGCGGTTTCGGAAATCAAGCTCAACGGTCATCCCGACCCGGACCTGCGTCTGCCGAACACCCTGAATGTGAGTTTCGCCTACATCGAGGGCGAGTCGCTGCTGCTCAATTTCGACATGAAGGGGATTGCCGCTTCCTCCGGCTCGGCCTGCACCTCCGGTTCGCTGGAGCCTTCCCACGTCATGGGAGCCATGTGCGTCGACGTGGTTCTGGCGCATTCGAGTACCCGTTTCAGTCTCGGCATTGATAACACCGAGGAAGAGGTCGATTATGTTCTCGAGGTGCTGCCGCCGATCGTTCAGCGCCTGCGCGAAATGAGTCCCCTGTACAACCGCACGGAACCGATGACCTGCGAGGAATGCCAGGTGATCAGAAAAGTACATTAAGTCAATAGTTTGCCATCCTATATTTAAGAATCTGGTTGAAGTTCGGATAAAGGAGAATCTCATGTATTCTGACAAGGTTATGGACCACTTTTCCAATCCCCGCAACGTAGGGGAAATCGAAAACGCCGACGGTGTCGGCGAGGTCGGCAATGCCTCCTGCGGCGACATCATGAAAATCTTCCTCAAGGTCGAGGACAACGTCATCAAGGATGTCAAATTCAAGACCTTCGGTTGCGGCGCGGCCATCGCGACTTCGTCGATGGTGACCGAAATGGCCATCGGCAAAACCATTGAAGAGGCCCTTGAATTGACCAATGCCGCGGTGGCCGAGGCCCTCGACGGTCTGCCGGCGCAGAAGCTGCACTGTTCCAATCTGGCCGCCGATGCGCTGCACGAGGCGATCAGAAACTACAAAGAAAAACAGGCGTAAGAATTCTTGTGTAGGGGCGAGGCGGTGCCTCGCCCAAGGACGACCCACCGGGTCGCCCCTACATGGTTTGCCAAAAGCGTAGGGGCGCAGCATGCTGCGCCCCTACTGTCATCATGGGTTGCAGAGAACCATGTTCGAAACCAAAAAACGCATCGTCGTCGCCATGAGCGGCGGGGTCGACTCCAGCGTGACAGCGGCGCTGCTCAAGGAGCAGGGGCACGAGGTCATCGGCATGACCATGCAGATCTGGGACTACTCCTCGTTCACGGCGAAAAACGGCGAAACCTTCGGCACCTGCTGTTCCCTCGACGACGTGCATGATGCCCGGAGGGTGGCCGAGGGGCTCGATATCCCCTTTTACGTGGTCAATTTTGAAAAGGATTTCCAGCGGCAGGTGATCGACCGCTTCTGCGACGATTATTTTTCCGGCCGCACCCCCAATCCCTGTGTGCTCTGCAATCAGGTGCTCAAATTCGAACTGCTGCTGCGCCGCGCCCGCGAACTCGAAGCCGACTTTCTGGCCACCGGCCATTACGCCCGCATCGAGCCGGAGGGCGACCGTTTTCTGTTGCGCAAGGGCCTCGATCCGGCCAAGGATCAGAGCTACTTCCTGTTCACCCTGACCCAACAACAGATGCAGCGGGTGATTTTTCCGCTGGGGGCAATGACCAAGGACGAGGTGCGGGCT
>MHXM01000101.1:0-147 GCA_001825565.1 Desulfuromonadaceae bacterium GWC2_58_13 | reverse complement strand
CAGGTGCTCGGCCATCACCTGGGCACCTACAGATACACCATCGGCCAGCGGCGCGGACTGGGCCTGGCCTGGCCCGAACCCCTTTTTGTGGTTGGCATCGATGCCGGAAAACACCGGGTGCTGGTCGGCGAGAAGGCGCATCTGGCG
>MHXM01000100.1 GCA_001825565.1 Desulfuromonadaceae bacterium GWC2_58_13 | reverse complement strand
CGGGCTCCGAAACTGCTCAATACCCATGCCGAAAAAGTACGCCTCATCGAAGCCTCTCATGTCGATGTTTTGATCTGTGCCCCCTTCAACGCCGAGTTCGCAGCCCTATCCGCGGACGATTTCGTCGATAAAATTCTGGTAAAGACCATCGGCATTAAGCATGTCATCGTTGGCTATGATTACACCTTTGGTCGGGGGCGGGGAGGCAACGTCGGATTTCTGCAGCGCAAGGGTGCTGAGTACGGATTTGAAGTCGAAGTCCTGGATCCGATTGCCGAACATAATGTGGTGTACAGTAGTTCCCTGGTCCGCAAAATGATCTGTGCCGGAGACGTGGCCGGGGTCGTCCGGTATCTGGGGCGGCAGTTTACCTTGGAAGGAGTGGTCTCGCACGGCGCCAAGCGGGGCAAGCAACTCGGTTTTCCTACCGCTAACCTGGTCACCGATAAAGAACTGATACCGATCCCTGGAGTTTATGCCGTCAAGGTCAAATGGAGGGAACAACTGTTCGACGGTGTGCTGAATATCGGGTGGAATCCCACGTTTGGCAATCAGGACGTTACTGTCGAGGTCCATCTGCTTGATTTCGAGGGTGATCTGTACGGCGAGTCCTTGAGGATCTATTTTTTTGAACGACTGCGAAACGAAAAACGCTTTTTATCCGTGGATGAACTGATCAGAGCGATACAGGAGGATGTCGTCCATGCCAAAAAGATCCTCTCGACCAGCCGCCTTATCCAGTTTCGTGAATACCTGGACTTTTCCTGTGATCATGAATATCCGGAATCCGGATTGGGCGAGGGGGAATAAGTTCCGGTTGCCCCGCTTATTGACTTGATCCGTGTCAAGTTTATGGAGTTTTTCCAATTGTAGATTTAAGGCCACGATGCTCTCTGGATCTCGTGGATCCGTTGGTAGCTGACGGATTTGTCTTTTAATATGCCGATTTGCCTGCAATATGTTTAATTTGGCAAGCGGCTGTTTCCGATTGGTTGAGGGGGAGGGATCCAGATTGCTTTCCGGCACGTCGTTTGCACGTTTCAACTCGATCCCTTGCGTTGGCATGATCGCATGGCGCCGGTGAGTTGGCTGCACCCTGGCCCATTCTTTTTGAGGAACGCCTTGCCGAAGGCTCTCGCCCGGTCTCGGAAATTTTTTGTCTTTCAGCATGACCACATCAGGGCACTTGACCGCACCGGCGGAAGGTTTCCGGTTTTTTTGACAAAATGGCAGTTGACTTACTATAATAGACAAAAATTGTCACCCTCCCTAGGAGCCTTCCTTTGTCGATGAAAGGCAACCGTCTCGGCGAGCTGCTGGTTCGCAATCAGCTGGTCAGCGAAGATCAACTTAAAAAAGCCCTTGAAGCCCAGAAGGTTGATGGTGGTCGTCTCGGCGCCAGTCTCATCAAGCTTGGCTATATCAAGGAAGACGAGCTTGCCGCGTTTTTGTCCAAGCAATACGGTGTTCCCTCGATCAATCTGTCCGAATTTGAGATAGACTCAGCTGTCATTCGACTGCTCCCCGCGGAAGTTGCGCAAAAATACCAGATCATTCCGATCAATCGGGCCGGTTCTACTTTAATCGTTGCGATGGCCGATCCCTCTAATATTTTCGCCATCGACGACATTAAGTTCATGACCGGCTACAATGTCGAAGTCGTGGTGGCTCCCGAGGCTTCGATCAAGAATGCGATCGACAAGTATTACGATCAGAGCGCAAGCCTTGCCGACGTCATGGAAGACCTTGAGGATATCGATCTCGAGGTGGTTGACGGCGGGGATCAGGTTGACGTTCGCGAACTGGAAAAGGCCAGCGAGGACGCGCCGGTCGTAAAGTTGGTCAATTTGATTCTGACCGATGCCATCAAGCGTAGCGCTTCGGATATTCATATTGAGCCTTACGAAAAGATTTTCAGGGTCCGCTATCGCATTGACGGTGTCCTCTATGAGGTTATGAAACCGCCGCTGAAACTGAAAAATGCGATCACTTCCCGCATCAAGATCATGTCCGAGATGGATATTGCCGAGCGCCGGCTCCCTCAGGACGGTCGCATCAAGATCAAGCTTGGCGGCGGCAAGGACATGGACTACCGGGTCAACTGTCTGCCGACCCTGTTCGGTGAAAAAATCTGTCTGCGGCTGCTCGATAAATCGAATCTTCAGCTTGATATGACCAAACTTGGTTACGAACCAAAGGCCCTCGAATGGTTTAAGGAGGCGATTCACAAACCGTTCGGCATGGTATTGGTTACCGGGCCGACCGGTTCCGGCAAAACCGTTTCCCTCTATTCGGCCCTGGGTGAACTGAACAAGACCACCGAGAATATTTCCACCGCCGAGGATCCAGTGGAATTCAACTTCGCTGGGATCAACCAGGTGCAAATGCATGAGGAAATCGGGCTGAATTTTGCCGCCGCCTTGCGCGCCTTTCTCCGGCAGGACCCCGACATCATCATGATCGGGGAAATTCGCGATTTTGAAACGGCTGAGATCGGCGTCAAAGCGGCGCTTACCGGCCACCTGGTGCTGTCGACTTTGCACACCAACGATGCTCCCAGCACCATCAACCGCCTGCTCAACATGGGGATCGAACCGTTTTTGGTCGCCTCGGCGGTCAACCTGATCACCGCCCAGCGCCTCGGCAGACGGGTCTGCTCCGAATGTAAGCAGCCTGAAGAAATTCCCAAACAGGCGCTCATCGACGCCGGCGTTTCTCCCGAAGAGGTTGACCAGTACGTCTGCTATCGGGGGACGGGCTGCCCCATTTGCAACAATACCGGGTACAAGGGGCGAATCGGCATCTATCAGATCATGCCGATGTTTGAAGAGCTTCGTGAAATGGTGCTGGCTGGGGCCAATACGGCTGAAATCAAGCGGGAATCGATGCGGCTCGGGGTCAAGACCATGCGTCAGTCGGCTTTGACCAAGCTCAAAGAAGGCATGACCTCCATGGAGGAGGTTCTCCGTAGCACGGTCGCCGATGATTAACCCGCGTTGGGTAATTTTTATCTGCCACTAATTTCTAAATTCGAGGTCTTGCGATCATGGCCAGTATGCATCAACTTTTGAAGACGATGGTGGAGCAGGGGGCTTCGGACCTTCACATTTCAACCGGAACACCGCCGTTGATCCGTATCGACGGAGATATCGTGCCGCTAAAACTTCCGTTGCTGCAGCCGGCGGATACCAAACAGCTTTGTTACAGCATCCTGACGGATGCGCAAAAACGTAAATTCGAGGAAGAAAACGAACTCGACCTTTCCTTCGGCGTCAAGGGTCTCTCCCGGTTTCGCGGCAACCTGTTCATGCAACGGGGGGCCGTGGGCGGCGCGTTCCGGCTCATTCCCTATAAGATTAAAACGTTTGACGATCTGGAACTGCCCCAGGTGGTCCGGGATGTCTCCAGCAAACCGCGCGGACTGGTTCTGGTTACCGGCCCGACCGGTAGCGGCAAGTCGACGACGCTGGCCGCCATGATCGATGCTATCAACAGCGAACGTGCCGAACACATCATGACGATTGAAGATCCGGTCGAGTTTCTTCACCCGCACAAAAAATGCTTGGTTAATCAGCGCGAGGTCGGCGCCGATACCCATTCCTTCAAAAAAGCACTCAAGTATATTCTGCGACAGGACCCCGATGTCGTTCTTCTCGGCGAACTTCGGGACATGGAAACCATCGAGGCAGCCCTGACCATTGCCGAAACTGGTCACCTCTGTTTCGCCACTTTGCATACCAACTCATGCGTTCAGACCATCAACCGGATTGTCGACGTGTTTCCGACCAGTCAGCAGCAGCAGATCCGGACTCAGTTGTCCTTTGTCCTTGAAGGCGTGCTGTCGCAGTCCCTGTTGCCCAATGCCAGCGGCAGCGGGCGGGTGCTGGCATTGGAAGTCATGGTTCCCAATATGGCGATTCGCGCTCTGATCCGCGATGACAAGGTGCATCAGATTTATTCGCAGATGCAGATGGGGCAGGATAAATATGGAATGCAAACCATGAATCAGGCACTGTTCCTGCTTTACCATAAAAAGCTGGTCACTATGGAAATCGCGTTGTCGCGATCTTCGGAGCCTGATGAACTCAGACAGATGATCGCCAATCCGGCGTCGGTTTTAAAGCGTCAGGGTTCCGCCCCTCCTCCGCACCGGAGCTGAGTTGGTAAATGATCGGCGCATTCTGACCCGCCATTAAAAGAGGTAGCTATGCCGAAGTTTTCCTGGGAAGGCAAGAACCGCACCGGCCAGGTGCAGAAGGGCGAAATGGAAGCCTCGACCGAGGCCGCGGTCAACGCCCAGTTGCGGCGCATGGGGATTATGCCGTCCAAGGTCAAGGCGCGGGGCAAAGGCCTCGATAAAGACCTCAAGATTCCCGGTTTTGCACCCAAGATCACCACCAAGGATCTGGTGGTTTTCACCCGCCAGTTCGCCACCATGATCGATGCCGGTCTGCCGTTGGTGCAATGCCTCGATATCCTGGGCAGGCAGCAGGACAACAAAACCTTCAAGAAGATTCTCGTCAATGTCAAGGAGAGTGTCGAATCGGGGTCGACTTTTGCCGATGCCCTGAAAAAACATCCCAAGGCCTTTGACGATCTGTACGTCAACCTGGTGGCCGCCGGCGAAGTCGGCGGCATTCTCGATACCATTCTCAATCGCCTCGCGGCGTATATTGAAAAAGCATTGAAGCTCAAAAAACAGGTCAAAAGCGCAATGACCTATCCGACCACCATTATCGGAATTGCCTTGGTCGTTGTATCTGTCATTCTCGTTTTTGTCATTCCAGCTTTTGAAAAGATGTTCGCCGACTTTGGCGGAGCCTTGCCGGCTCCGACCCAGATTGTTATCAATATCAGCAATTTTATCCAGAAATACATATTGGTGATCATCGCCGGGATGTTTGGGACCGTATGGGGTTTCAAGCGGATTTATAAAACCGAAAAAGGCCGTGCAACCATCGACAAATATGCCCTCAAGGCTCCCGTGTTCGGCATCTTGATTCGAAAGGTTGCCGTGGCCAAGTTTACCCGTACTCTGGGAACCATGATTTCCAGTGGCGTGCCGATTCTGGACGGCCTCGATATCGTGGCCAAAACCGCCGGCAATAAAACCGTTGAAAAGGCCATTTACAAGGTTCGGCAGAGCATCAGCGAAGGTAAAACCATCGCCGAACCATTGGAACAGTCCGGTGTCTTTCCCCCCATGGTTTGCCAGATGATTGCCGTTGGCGAACAATCCGGAGCCATCGATACCATGCTCAACAAGATTGCCGACTTTTATGACGATGAAGTCGATGACGCCGTGGGCAATCTGACGGCCATGATGGAACCGCTGCTCATGCTCTTTTTGGGAACCACTGTCGGTGGCCTGGTTATCGCCATGTACCTGCCGATTTTCAAGTTGGCCGGCACCGTTGGCGGGTGATGCGCCCGCCGTTTTTCGCCTTACTTACTTCTGAGCGGCCGTTTTTCGCCTTACTTACTTCTGAGCG
>MHXM01000099.1:21324-29607 GCA_001825565.1 Desulfuromonadaceae bacterium GWC2_58_13 | reverse complement strand
AGTATGAACGCCAGGGGCAGCTGCGGTTCAACATGACCGCCGAACAGAAGAGCCAGCCTTACGTGGTGAACTATCGACGCAAGGATGGCAGTGTCTTCCCGGGAGAGACCCTGGGAACCACGGTTTGCTCGGAAGAGGGCGAGGTGTTGGGTTATCTGGGTGTCATGCGCGACATCACGGCGCGCAACCGATCGCAAGAAGCGTTGCAATGGGAACTCAAGGTCAACCGAGCGATGGCCGAGATCGGTCGGCTCCTGCTCAATTCCTCGTCGATCGAAGAAATTTCAAACGTTATGCTGGCAGAGGCCAAGAACTTGACCGGCAGCCTCCATGGCTTTGTCGGTTTCGTCGATCCCCGCAGCGGCGACCTGGTTTGTTCGACCATGTCCCGTGATGTTTGGGAAACATGTCGGGTTCCCGACAAAACCTACGTTTTCCATTCGTTTAAAGGACTCTGGGGCTGGGTGTTGACGCACCGGCAGCCCATTTTGTGCAACGACCCCGAAACCGACCACCGCTCCACCGGAATTCCCGGGGGGCATGTGGCGATTCGCAGGTTTCTCGGGGCGCCAGCCATCGCCGACGGGGCCTTGATGGGGGTGTTGGCCCTGGCCAACTCGGACCGCGACTACCATGCCAAAGACCTCGAACTGCTTGAACGGCTGGCCTCGGTGTATGCCCTGGCCGTGCAGCATATGCGGGCGGCGGATGCGGTCCGGGAAAGTGAAGAGCGATTCCGTACCATTTTCGAACATGCCGGCGCCGGCATGAACACCATCGACATCGACGGCCGGTTTCTTCAGGTCAATCCCGCTTTCTGCCGGTTTGTCGGCTATTCTCCCGAGGAACTGCAGGCATTTGACGTCAACGATCTGACCCATCCCGATGACCGGGAAATGACCCGGATCAATTTTATCGAAGTCCAGGAAGGCCAAAGGCGTTTCTTCGATTATGAGAAACGCTTTCTGCATCGCAGCGGCCGGGTGGTCTGGGGATATGTGACGACGGCGTGGATGGTGGATGACGATGGCCGGCCTCTTTACGGCGTCGGCCTGGTGCAGGATATTACCGAGCGGAAAATGGCCGAAACCCGGCTGCAGGAAAACGAAGAACGGTTCAAGTATCTCGCCCATCACGACAGCCTTACCGGCCTGCCCAACCGCCTGCTTTTTACCGACCGCCTGAAGCACGCCATGCGCAAGGCCCGGCGCGCGGGAAGCATGCTGGCGCTGCTGTTCTTCGACCTCGACCGGTTCAAGTCGATCAACGATTCCCTCGGGCACGACGCCGGCGACCAGGTGCTGCAGGCGGTGGCGAGCCGATTGCTGGCCCTGGTGCGGGAGGCCGATACCGTGGCTCGCTTCGGTGGGGACGAATTCATCGTGCTGCTGGAAGATATTCAGGCGGTGACCGATGTTGAAACCCGGGCCAACAAGATTCTGGACGCCCTGGCCAAACCGATGACCGTCAAGGGACAGGGGTTCACGGTCACTTCCAGCATCGGAATCAGTCTTTTTCCCGCCAACGGGGAAGACGGAGAAACATTAATCGGCAAGGCCGACGATGCCATGTTCCGGGCCAAGGAGCGGGGGCGCAACCTTTTTCTTTTCTATGATTCGGAGATGGCCCCGATAGCATCGGAAACCGGATCAACCGACGAGACGTTTGCTGGCCGCGCCTGATGAATTCGCCCGGCCGCCTGCCCGAGGTTTGAAACCATCATTAAATGTGTGTAAACTTGATGAATCCATACGATCCCTTTCCCCTGGATTCCTGTTTCCTCGGCCAGGACACGGCTAACGCGGAGTTTTATGAGTGCTGAAGGCATCTGGAGTTTGATTTCCAATGCGGCCCTGCTGCTTGCGCTCGGTGCCCTCTACGACGCGGTTCTGCAGCAGTCCGACCGTCTTCTCCACCTGAAAAAACTTCTGGTCGGCGCGGTTATCGGGACGATCGGCATCACCATCATGCTCCATCCCTGGCCACTTTTCCCCGGGTTGGTTTTCGACACCCGGTCGATTCTTCTCAGCGTGACGGCCCTTTTTTTCGGTGTCGTTCCCGCCGTTATCGCGGCGCTCATGACGGCTTTGTTTCGGGTTTTTCAGGGAGGAATCGGTGTCGCGCCCGGGGTGGCCGTCATTACCTCGTCGGTGCTGATCGGGTTGGGGTGGCGACGTTATCGACCCCAGTGGCAGAAAACCTTCGGGCGTATCGAGTTGTACCTGTTCGGCTGCATCGTGCATATCGTCATGCTGATGTGCATGCTGTTGCTCCCCTGGTCGATGGCCAGCAGGACGCTTGCCCATCTCACTATTCCGGTCCTTCTGGTCTACCCGCTGGCGACCGTGCTGCTCGGCCTGCTGCTGGAGCGCAAACTGACTCAACGGGAAGCCGAATTCCTGGTGCGGGACCGGGAACGTCGATTTTGCAAGATGATCGAACAGGGGTGCGACATTATTCTGCTGGTCGATTCACAGGGGCGCATCTCCTACGCCAGCGAGTCGATCGTGCGGATACTCGGTTATCCGGTCACGGAAGTGCTGGGGCGGGGGCCCACCGAAAACGTTCATCCGGTGGACGCCCCGATTTTGCTCGATGTTCTGGCCTCATTGCGGGGCTCGCCCGGGGCGTCCCGGTCCATTCGATTTCGGGTCCGTCATCGGGAGGGGTATTGGTTGTGGCTCGACATGACCGTGACCAACCTGTTGCATGATCCGGCGGTCGAGGCTTTTGTGGTGAACGCCCGCGATCTCAGCGACCGAAAGCGGATCGAAATGAACCTTGAGCAGCAGGTTGATGAAATTGCCGCGCTTTACGAAACCTCCCGCAAAGTCAACGCCAGCCTTTCTCTTGAGGTTGTCGCTCAGTCGGTCGTTGGGTCCCTGCTCGAAAGGCTGAAACCGGATCTGGTCCTGCTGTTCCTGCGTCAGGGCGATGCCATGAAATTAAAGGCGTGCGCGCCGGAGCAGGGTCTTTTGCCACATGAAATCGCTCCCGGCCACCTTGTGGGGGAATGTCTGAGCGGGCTGGCGGTTTCCAGCGGCAAACCGGTCTATTCGCTGGATATCCGGGAGGACCCGCGCTGCACCCGGGAGGCCAGCAAGGCGTCCGGAGTCATTTCCCTGGCCGCGATTCCCCTATGCAGCGGCCGTCGGGTTATCGGTGTGTTCGTATTGGCCACGGCCGCGGAACGGGATTTTCAGCCGCAGACAAAATTCCTCGAAGCCCTTGCCGACCAGATGTCGACCGGGGTGCGGAATGCCCTGCTGCATGAAGAAATTCAACGCCGCGCAGCCGAGCTTGAGCAGATGGTGGTCGAGCGCACCAGCCAACTCGAAGCCGCCAACCGGGAGCTGGGCGCGTGCAACTAACCGGTGTTCCATGAACGATCACGGGATCACAGCGTGGAAGGCTCTGCCGAAAGTTAGAAGAACAACGATGGTGTTCCTTGCCCGAAAGGAAGCCTGAATCGATGAAGATAAACGGTTTGCCTGAAAAAAAACGGGTTTGCGGCATCGCCGAGCGGGCCCTGTATAAAACATCCTACGAGGTTTTGTCCCCGGCTTATGAAACCACCCTGCAGAAGCTGGTTGGCGAAATCCGTCGTTTGCTCGAAAACAATGGGTACTCTCCCACCATCAAGTACCGGGTCAAGCGGTTTGAAGCTTATTTCGACAAGCTCCTGCGTCAGAGCCGGCAGCTTAATGAAGAAAACGATGCGAACCTTGAATTGACCGACCTGCTTGGAATCCGTATTGTCTGCCCGTTTCTCGAAGATCTCGAAGCCATCGAGCGGCTGCTGGCCAAACAGTTCAACGTGGTCGAACTCGAATGGAAGGGGGCCCGGCATTCGTTTCGCGAATTCGGTTACGATTCGGTACACTTGCTGATTCGTCTCGATCCAACCCAATTGGAGGAGGTTCTGCCCCACTCGGCACGGGTCTGCGAGATCCAGTTGCGCACCATTCTTCAGGATGCCTGGGCCGAAGTCGAACACGAGCTGATTTACAAGTCGGATATTTCACTGCCCAACGACTCGATCAAGCGCAAGCTGGCTTCGCTCAATGCCACCCTGTCGTTGTCGGATCTGATTTTCCAGGAAATCCGCGACTATCAGAGAGACATTCGCGAACGGGACCGCAAGCGTCGGCAGAGTCTGGACGACCCCTGTGGTGAAAACCATGGCGCCGGCCTCTTTCCGAACGTTCCGATCGCTGGAGAAATGCCGTTGGAGCTGGCCTCCCTGACCGGGCCGCGCAAGCTCGAGAAGCTCATGCTCGATTCCCTCGACGCCCACAGTCGCGGCGAACTCGAACGGGCCGTCGAGATCTATGGTCACATTCTGCGGCTCAAGCTGGCCGACCCGGTTCGTTCCCTGGTCTACAATCACCGGGGGATGGCCCATTTCGGGCTGTCGGATTATACCCAGGCGATCCGGGATTTCTCCCGGGCCATATTTTTCGACGGCAATAACCCACGCTGTTACAACAACCGGGCGCTGGCTTTTCGGGTCATGAAGTCGCTCGATAAATCCCTGGCCGACTACGACCGGTCGCTGGCCATCAATCCCTCCCAGGTCGACGGATACTGGGGCCGGGCGCAGACCTGCTACGTCATGCAGCTTTATACCCAAGCCCTGGCCGATTGCGAGAGCGCGCTGAGCATCCAGCCCGACTTTCAACCGGCCCATTCCCTTATCGCCCGCATCAACAGCCAGTTATTCTGAAATTCCCCCTGCCCCAAAAACAAACAAGCCGCCCCGGAAACGGGACGGCTTGTTTGTTTTTGGGCAGATGAAAATCAAGCTCAGGCGTCGGCTTTTTTCTTGCGCGACTCCTGTCGCCACATGTCAAGCAGCAGCAGGCCGACGCCGATACAGATGGCCGAATCGGCCACATTGAAGGCCGGCCAGTGGTGCCGGTACCAGTGCACGTCGAGAAAGTCGATCACCTCGCCGAGACGGATGCGGTCGATCAGATTGCCGACCGCTCCGGAAAAAATCAGCGACAGGGCCAGCACATGAAGCTTCTGCCCCTCGCCGAGTTTGCGCAGATACCAGAGAATGCCGATAACGGCGATGCTGGCGACGGTGATGAAAAAAGGGACCCGAAAGGCGTTGTTGGCCAGGATGCCGAAGGCGGCTCCCTTGTTCCGCACATAAGTGATGTGGAAAAAATTCTCGAATACCGTCGCCGACTCGTACAGGGCGAACCGGTTGTCGATGTAGAATTTGGTCGCCTGGTCAAGCGTCAAAACGGCCAGGGATACGATCAGCAGCAGGCGGAAGCGGAAGGGCACGGGGGCTCCAAGGGGAAAGGGTTGAAGGCTGAGGATCAAAGATCGAAGGCTGAAGGCCGAAGGTTTTTCCCGTCAGCCTTCAGCCTGAATTCCTTCAGCCTGCTTCACTTCAACGCGGCGGTGCAACGGTGGCAGATGTTCGGGTGGTCAGTGTTGTTGCCGACGGTGGTGGCGTAGTTCCAGCAGCGCTCGCACTTTTCACCCCGGGCTTTTTCGATCTTGATCTTGAGACCGGGGACCTCTTCGCCGGTCGCTTCGACGGCGAGATCGCCGACCAACTCGGCCTGGGAGACGATGAACAGGGTGGCCAGCTGGTTCTCGTAGCGTTCGAGCAAGGCCCGCCATTCGCCGGCAGGCGCTTCGACCAGCACCCGGGCATCGAGGGAGTGGCCGATGCGTTTCTCGATCCGGGCCAACTCCAGCGCTTTGGAAACGTCGGAGCGCACCGCCAGCAGTTTTTCATAACGGGCTTCGAGGTCGGCGTCGAGAAGACTGGTTTCGAAGCGGGGGAAGCCCGCCAGATGCACGCTCTCTTCCCGGGATCCGGGGAGGTCCTGCCAGATTTCGTCGGCGGTAAAGGAGAGAACCGGGGCGATGAGCCGGGTCAGGGCATCGAGAATGCGGTACATGGCGGTCTGGGCGCTACGCCGTTCAACGCCCCTGGTCGGGGCGGTATAGAGACGATCCTTGAGCACGTCGAGGTAGAAGGCGCTCATGTCGACGCTACAGAAATTGTGCACTGCGTGGTAGAGAACGTGGAACTCGTACTCGTCGTAGGATTTTTCCACCCGGCCGACCAGACGTTCGAGGCGCGACAGTGCCCAACGGTCGATTTCGAGCAGGTCGTCGTCGGCCACCAGGTCGGTCGCCGGGTCGAAGCCGTGCAGGTTGCCGAGGATGTAGCGGGCGGTGTTGCGGATGCGCCGGTAGGCGTCGGAGAGCCGCTGCAGGATCTCTGGGCTGATGCGGATGTCGTCGCGGTAATCCTGGGCGGCGACCCACAGGCGCAGGATCTCGGCGCCGAATTTTTTGATCACTTCTTCGGGAGCGACCACGTTCCCCGTCGATTTGCTCATCTTCTTGCCGTTGCCGTCGACCACGAAGCCGTGGGTCAAAACCGACTTGTAGGGAGCGATGTCGCGGGTACCGACCGAGGCCAGCAGGCTCGAATGGAACCAGCCGCGGTGCTGGTCGCTTCCTTCAAGATAAAGGTCGGCCGGCGAGCTCAGCTCGGCGCGCTGTTCGAGAACGGCGGCGTGAGAAACCCCCGAGTCGAACCAGACATCGAGGATGTCCATTTCCTTGGTGAAACCGCCGTGACCGCAGGCTGGGCAGCAGGTGCCCGGGGGAAGCAGATCTTTCGCCTCCTTTTCGTACCAGAGATCGCTGCCGGTTTCTTTGAACAGGTCGGCCACAAAGTGCATGATCTTGCCGTCGGCCAGGGCCTCGCCGCATTTTTCGCAATAAAAAACGGTGATCGGCACTCCCCAGGTGCGCTGGCGGCTGACGCACCAGTCGGGACGATTTTCGATCATCCCGTAGATGCGCTCCCGGCCCCAGCGGGGAATCCACTGGACCTGATTGATGTGTTCCAGGGCTTTGTCGCGCAGGCCGTTGGTCTCCATGGAGATGAACCACTGTTCGGTGGCGCGGAAGATGATCGGTTTCTTGCAGCGCCAGCAGTGCGGGTAACTGTGCGAAACCTTGCCTTCGGCGAGCAGGGCGCCGACCTCGGCCAGTTTGGCGTTGACGGCGCTGTTGGCATCGGCCAGCTTCATGCCGCCGAACAGTTCGAGGTCCTCACGGTATTTGCCGTAGTCGTCCACCGGGTTGTAGATGTCGAGGCCGTACTTCAGGCCGACCTGGTAGTCGTCCTGGCCGTGACCGGGGGCGGTATGGACACAACCGGTACCGGCTTCGAGGGTGACGTGGTCGCCGAGCATGAGCAGGGAACCGCGATCGTAGAAAGGGTGTCGGCAGCTCTTGCCCTCGAAGATCGGGGCGGCGAAGCTGGTCAGCACCGAGTAGTCGCCGATGCCGATGTCTTTGAGAACCTTCTGGTACAAGCCTTCGGCCATGATCAATACCACGCCGGCTGTTTCCACCGCCACGTAGGTCAGCGCGGCATTGAGGCAGATGCCCAGGTTGGCCGGGATGGTCCAGGGGGTGGTGGTCCAGATCACGAAGAAGAGCGGCTTGCCGGCCAGGGAGGACAGTTCTTCTGGCAGTTGGTCGGTGTAGGGGAACTTGACGTAGATCGACGGCGATGTGTGGTCGGCGTATTCCACCTCGGCTTCGGCCAGGGCGGTGACGCAGGATGAGCACCAGTGGACCGGTTTTTTCCCCTTGTACAGGCCGCCGCGTTCGGCAAAACGGGCCAGTTCTCGAGCGGTGGCCGCTTCGTAGTCGGCGGTCATGGTCAGGTATGGGCGGCCCCAATCGCCGAGGACGCCGAGGCGCTGGAATTCGGCGCTTTGAATGTCGACCCAGTTTCTGGCGTAGGTCCGGCATTCGCGGCGGATTTCCGCCTTGCTCATGTCGCGTTTTTTCGAGCCCAGCTGCTTGTCGACCATCAGTTCGATGGGGAGACCGTGACAATCCCAGCCCGGCACATAGGGGACGTTGAAGCCCTGCATGCGGCGGCTTTTGAGAACGATATCCTTGAGAATTTTGTTGAGCGCGTGGCCGATATGGGTGTGCCCGTTGGCATAGGGCGGCCCGTCATGGAGAATGAAGCCGGGGCGGCCTTTGCCGGCTTCTTCGATTTTCTGGTACAGTCCCATCTGCTCCCAATGCTTGAGGATTTCCGGCTCGCGCTGGGGCAGGTTGCCGCGCATGGGGAAATCGGTAACCGGCAGATTCAGGGTGTCTTTATAGTCCATAACGGTCCTCCCGCGGGGAAAAATCAAGTCATGTAAATTAGCAAACCGGCGGGATAAGTCAAGGGAAAAGGGGGATTTGGATGGGGCGATGGGGGAGGGGGGG
>MHXM01000099.1:0-21296 GCA_001825565.1 Desulfuromonadaceae bacterium GWC2_58_13 | reverse complement strand
GTGCCTGCCCGCATGGCGATAAAACTTAGGCGCTGGCGCGAAAATCCTGTTCGAGCAGGAAGATGCTCTGGCGCAGCAGTTCCGAGATGTTGGTGCCGGCTTCCTGGGCCAGTTTGCTCAGGGCTTCCATCTCGCTGTCGTTAACACGGCATGAAACGATGCATTTTTTTGGATTTTTTACGTTTTTTCCCATGATTAGTTCTCCTTATTTATTAGTTCAAATTGATTGATGTCCACATTGGGGAGTGTGTCATCCCGTTGTGTGTATACATGTAGCAAAAGGCTTGCCAGGGAATTAATTATTAGATTAAAAAAATTTGCAGCAAGAGAAATCAATAACTTAGGAGAATTGTATCGTGGTTTTCCGGTGAAAATGCGGGTTTCGAGGAAGGTATTTCGGGTGGCGTTGTGCCATATGAGCACAAGCCATTGTGTCATTGTGGCGCATGCTTGGGTCGAGAGGCCCAGTTTTTGGGAATAATCTAAATATTCCAGGCTGTTGCCTGTGTGTGCCATCGGTGGCACGTGCCGATCCTGTGCCTCGGGGGCGTTTTTCAGACCTTGGACGCAGTGATCCTGTACAGCAAGGCATATCCGAGGCATCCCGCGATCAGTGACGCGGTGAAAATGCCGAACTTGGCGGCGGTGGCCAACTCCGGGCGGATGAACGCAAGGTTGGTGATGAACATCGACATGGTAAAGCCGATGCCGGCCAGGATGCCGATTCCCGCCAATTCGCTCCAACTGCCGCCGCGGGGCAGTTCACAAAATTTCAATCGGACCGCCAGCCAGGAGAAGGACAGGATACCGAGAGGCTTCCCCAGCAGGAGTCCGAGCATGACCCCGAGGGTGACGGGATGGGCCAGCGCCGTGGGAATCTCGGAGGGCGCCAGATGGATGCCGGCATTGGCCAGGGCGAAAATGGGCATCACGCCAAAGATGACCCAGCCGTTCATTTCATGTTCCATGCGCTGCAAGGGGCTCATGGCGTTGTGGCACACATGTTCGAGGGCCAACAGGGTGCCCAGTCGCTGTTCGTTGTGAAAGGGGCCCTCCGTTCGTTCCATGGTTTTGTAGCGTTCAAGAAGCTGAAATGACTTATTGAGAAACGATTCATCGCCATGACGGGCACGTACCGGGATGGTGAATCCGATCAGCACTCCGGCGATGGAGGCGTGAATCCCCGATTTGAGTAGCGCCGCCCAAAGTGCAACGCCGATCAAGGCATAATAGTTGGGATGCTGAATATCCAGCCGGTTGCCGATAATCAACAATGCCAGAAATCCTGCCGCCAAGGCCAGGGCAGTCGAGGAAAGCGGTCCGCTGTAAAATAAGGCGATCACCAGGACCGCGCCGAGGTCGTCGGCGATGGCCAGGGCGGTGAGAAAAATCGCCATCGACCGGGATACCCGCTTGCCCAGCAGAGCGATCACGCCGAGGGCAAAGGCGATGTCGGTCGCCATCGGTATCCCCCAGCCGTCTGCTTCGGGAGGGCCCGGATTGATTGCCAGAAAAATCAAGGCGGGAACGAGCATCCCGCCGACCGCTGCGGCGATCGGCAGGGCCGCTTTGCGGGGCGAGGCCAGTTCCCCCGCCAGCAGTTCCCGTTTGAGTTCCAGCCCGACGACGAAAAAAAAGATCGCCATCAAACCATCGTTGATCCAGTGGTGCAGCGAATGGGATAAACCGAAGTTGTCGAAGCCGATGGTCAGTTTGGTTTCCCAAAAGGCGTGGTAGTAGGGTGCGGCCGGTGAGTTGGCCAGCACCAGGGCCAGAACGGTAGCGCCAATCAGAACCAGACCGCCGGACGCCTGGCGCTTGAAAAAGTCTTCAAACGGTTGCAGCAGGTCGGAAAGTTTGAAGGGCATGGGTCACGTCCTTGCAGCGAATCTATCGTTTCGGTTTAAAGGATGAAATCGGTGGAAAGAAAATTCGATTTGCGCTCGCGAGTGATCTCCCGGATCAGTTCCTTGTTCTGTTCCACGTTTTTCGCCGCCACCAGGGTCCGGATGGAAAAGACCCGCAGGGCGTCGGAAACCGACAAGGTTCCCTCGGCCGAACCCTTGCGCCCGGTGAAGGGGAAGGTGTCCGGTCCGCGCTGGCACTGGCTGTTGAGGTTGACCCGGCAAACCTGGTTGACCAGCGGATCGATCAGGGCGGCGGTGGCGTCGGAACTGCTGCTGAAAATACTCAGCTGCTGGCCGAAGTTCGATTCGACCACGTAGCGAATCGGCGTTTCGATGTCGTCGAAGGGCACCACCGGCACCACCGGTCCGAACTGTTCTTCGTCATACAGACGCATGCCGGGAGCGACCGGGTAAACCAGGGCCGGATAAAAGAAGCTGCCGTTGATGGTGCCACCGTCCGGATTGACGACCCGGGCGCCCCGATTGCGGGCGTCTTCCACCAGTTTGCCCAGATACTCGGGTTTGCCCCCCTCGGGCAGCGGGGTGATGAAAACCCCTGGTTCCCACGGCATGCCATATTTGAGGGCCGCGCTGGCGGCGGACAACCGTTCAAGAAACCTTTCCGCGATGGTCTTATGGACGAAAATAATCTTGATCGCGGTGCAACGCTGGCCGTTGAAGGAGAGCGAACCGAGGATGCATTCCCGGACCGCCAGATCGAGATCGGCGTCCGCCAGCACGATGGCGGGGTTCTTCGCTCCCATGCCGAGCACGCAGCGCAGACGATGGGGGGCCGGGTGCTGTTTTTTAAGCGCATCGGCGGCCTGGCTCGATCCGATGAAGGCCAGCACGTCGATTTGGCCGGTGGCCATCAGCGGGCCGACCACCTTGCGCCCTTCGCCGAATACGGTGTTGACCACGCCCGGCGGGAAAGCGTCGCGAAAGGCCGTTAGCAGCGGGCGATAGAGCAGAATCCCGAGGCGCGGCGGCTTGAACACGACCGTGTTGCCCATGATCAGCGCCGGAATCAGGGTGGTGAAGGTTTCATTGAGGGGATAGTTGAAGGGGCCCATGCACAATGCCACGCCCAAGGGCCCCCGGCGGATCTGGCCGATAATTCCTTCGCGGATGTCGAGCCGCGACGAGACGCGGTCGAGATCCTTGAGGGCCTCGACGGTGTCCTCGATGTAAATGGCAGTGCGGTCGAATTCCTTTTCCGAATCGGCCAGGCTCTTGCCCACCTCCCACATCAGCAACTTGACCACCTCGGCGCGGCAGGCTTTGAAACGACGCAGGAATTCTTCGACATGGCCGATGCGTCCGGCCACCGACATGGTCGGCCAGCGCCCACGGCCATGGTTGTAGGCGGTCACCGCGGCATCGAGAGCGGTCAATGCCTCGGCCTCGGACAGCAGGGGATAGCGGCCGAGGCGGACCGGGACCAGTCCTTCGGCGGTGTGCAGGCGGACCGGGGAAAACGTCTCGCCCATCGGGCCTTGCCAATGGCGGAACTCGCCGTTGATCAGGTATTCGGTCTGTTCGATGAATGAGGGGAGACGATGGGCGTCGGGGATGTCGTCGGCGCGGGGAAAGACGCCGGAGATCTGTTCGCTGAGCATGGACATGTCATCTACTCCGTGGTGAACAAGGTTAGTGCCGCGAATGAATAAACGCCTTCAAGTTTACCTCCTGCTGCTCCGTTGCCAACAGGAATCCTTCAACCCTTGGCAAAAGGACAGAGATCGAGCAGGCAGCATTCCGGGCAAAGAGGCCGCTGCTTGCGGCAGAGCCTTTTGCAGTGTTCTACGATCAGGGCATGATACTCGTTGAAAAGGTCGCTGTCGGCGGGGAGCCGGTCCATGAAAAAGGCGCGGATGTGCTCGTAGGGGGCGTCGGCGTCGAGCAGTTGCAGGCGGCCGAACAGGCGGCGGGTATAGGCGTCGACCACGAAGGAGGGGCGGCCGCCGGCATAAAGAAGGATCGAATCGGCGGTTTCCGGGCCGATTCCTTTAAGAGCGAGGAGTTCCTCTCGTACCTCGGCGAGCGGCCCGGCGAGCATCCGGCGCAGATCGCCGCCGTGGCGGGCGAACAGGTGCTCGGTGAAGAGCTGCAACCGCTCGGCTTTCTGGCGAAAAAATCCGGCCGGGCGAATCCAGTCTTCGAGCCGTTTCCGGGGGGCCGCGCGCAATGCGTCCGGGGTCAGGCCATCATGCAGGCGCAGGTTGACGATGGCCTTTTCCACGTTGGTCCAGGCGGTGTTCTGGGTGAGAATCGCCCCGATCACCACTTCGAAGGGGGTGTCGGCCGGCCACCAGTGCAGCGGGCCGAAATGATCCAATAAACGTTCGAACACTTGCTCTAGACTGGATGTCTTCATGGAGTCGCCTCCCCGCTGCCGCGAACCAACTGAGCCAGCCGGTTGGCGATGACCTCGTCGCCGTTTCCGGCCAGGGTTTCGGTGGGCCGAGACTGCTGGAGCAGGAGCTCAAGGGCATCCCGCCATTTTCCGCCGCGCAACTCGGCGTTACTGATCTCCCGGGCCCGGCCGTAGCGGTGCAGCCCAGCGACGAGAAGGGCCTGCTCGCGGAAATCGCCGCGCCCGGTGTAGAGACAGGCGGTATCGTTGGCCAGGCATTCGGAGACGATGCCGTAGCCGGGTTTGCTGATGACCACGTCGGCGGCTTTGACCAGATCCGGATAGAAAAAGCGGCCGGACGGGATCGGGCGCAGATTTCCCGGTGCCCCGGGCAAGGCGGTTTCGGTCAGAAAGACCCAGTCGGTCAGTCGGCCCAGAGGGGTCGGGTCGAATTCTTTGAGACCGAAGCCGCCGAAGGAGATCAATCCCACCCGGCGGTCAAGGGGAATTCCCATTTGCCCCCGGAGTTCCCCTTTGTCAAAGGTGCTGACCCGCGCCACCAGCGGCTGGTCCTCGATGGTGCGGATGACCGACTCGGGGGCGTGGAAGGGGAGGCGCAGCAGCCGATCGGTCCGTCGGTAGTCGTCCTCCAGCGAAGCCAGCACGTCGTCGTAACCGGGATGGCGTTCGGCCAGCCCGGCGTAGATCCAGTCCCAGGTGAAATTGGAAATCCCCACCGACCAGACTCCCGCCCTTTCGGCGGCGGCGAAGGCGGCCGCCGGAATATCCGCCGCCACCAGCCGCACGCCCTCTGATCGCAGCGACGCGGCCTCGGCCGCAACCAGCCGTTGCCGCTCCGGGAAAAAGGCCCGGTAAGTCCGCAGGGTCTCCTCCTCGCGCATGACCAGGCTGTCCTGTTGCAGTACGCCGAAATCCAGGGCCAGGGGACGCACCGACACCGACGGATCGAGAAATCCCCGGAAAAACCAAAGGGCGGCCGTCGAGACGACCTCGATGGAAATCTCCGGATGGCGGCGGCGCAGGGTGTTGATGATCTGGCAGGAACGGCTGGCGTGACCCAGCCCGTGGCCGGTGATGTAATAGCGGATATCGCTCATGAAGGGATAGATAACACGCCCCGGCCGGCGGGGCAAGGGGCGATCTTCACCGATGCCGCAGCGCCCGGCCGATGACGGCCACCACGACTTCTCCGGCGCCGCCGGATTGAAGCACCTGAGCGCATTCGCGGACGGTGGCGCCGGTGGTCATGACGTCGTCGATGAGGAGAACGGTTTCCCCCTGCAATGGAGTGGCCAGGGTGAACGCGCCACGCAGGTTCTGTTGGCGGACGGCCACGCTCAACCCCTGTTGGGGCGGGGTGGGACGGGTGCGGACCAGCAGCCGGGGCAGGACCGGGATTCGCCAGCATTTTTCCAGCTGCTCCGCCAAAAGCAGCGACTGGTTATAGCCGCGCTGGCGCAGACGCTGGGAATGGAGAGGCACGGGCAGGATCAGGTCGGGACGACAAGGCGGGTTTGCCTGTTCCAGATTTTCGGCCAGCAGCCGGGCCAAGGGTCGGTCCAGATTGATACGGTTCTGAAATTTGAAACGATGCACGCTTTCCCGCAGCAGACCCTCATAGACGCCAAGGGCAACCACGCGAGTAAAGGCCGGGGGCTGGCGCAGACAGGTTTCGCAAAGATGATCGACGCCTCCTTCGGTGGCAAAGGGGAGCGCACAGCGCGGACAGCGGGGTGACGGTAAGGGGTGCAGCTGCCCGAGACAGGTGGGACATAGCGCGCGAGGGGAGCGTTCGGCAAGTTCTTGGCGACACAGGGGGCAGACGGGCGGAAAGAGCAGATCAAAGAGGCCGGTCAGCTCGATTTGGATGGCGGACAGCAGCGACATGCGGCCTCGGAAAAAAGCCGGCGCCTTTGCGGGCGCCGGCTTTTGGATCAACTTAGCAGCAGTGAGGTTCCGGTCATCTCTTGGGGTTTTTCCAATTCCAGCAGGTCCAGCAGGGTCGGTGCGATATCGGCCAGAATCCCAGGCCTCAGAGCCGCTTGTCGACGGTCGGGGTCGACCAGGATCAGCGGCACCGGGTTGCAGGTGTGGGCGGTATGGGGGTTGCCTTCGGCGTCGGCCATCTGCTCGCAGTTGCCGTGGTCGGCGGTGATCAGCAGGCTGCCGCCGGCGGCCAGGACGGCATCGACCAACCGACCGAGGCAGGTGTCGATGGTTTCCATGGCTTCAATGGCGGCCGCCAGGATGCCGGTGTGACCGACCATGTCCGGATTGGCGTAGTTGAGGATGATCAGATCGTAGGTGCCGGACTTGACCCGGGCAACCGCCTCGTCGGTGACGGCAGGCGCGCTCATGGCTGGTTTCTGGTCGTAGGTCTTTACGTCCTTCGGCGAGGGGATCAGGGCGCGGTCCTCCCCGGCAAAGGGGGTTTCGTTGCCGCCGTTGAAGAAGAAGGTGACATGGGCGTATTTTTCGGTTTCGGCGATGCGCAGTTGCCGCAGTCCGGCCTGGGATACCAGTTCGCCGAGGATGTTGATATCGGTCGTCGATGGGTAGGCCACCGGCAGGTTGAAGGTGGCGTCGTATTCACTCAGGCAGACGAAGTCGGCCAGTTGTGGGAACTTTTTCCGTTTGAACCCGGAGAATTTGGAATCGGTCAGGGCGCGGGTGATTTCCCGGGCGCGGTCGGCGCGGAAATTGAAAAAAATGACGGCGTCGCCATCGTCGATAGTGGCCGGAGTGCCGATGACCCTCGGTTCGACGAATTCGTCGGTCTGGCCGGAGCGGTAGGCGCCTTCTATGGCGGAGGCGCTGCTTTCAGCGGCCATGCCGACCCCTTCGGTCATGGCCCGATAGGCGCGCTCGACCCGGTCCCAGCGATTGTCGCGGTCCATGGCGTAGAACCGGCCGCAGACGGTGGCGATCCGGCCGACGCCGATTTCCCTGATTTTGTCTTCCAGCTCCTCCAGGAAGCCGGCGCCGCTCTGTGGCGGAGTGTCGCGGCCGTCCAGCAGGGCGTGCACACAGACGTCTTTCAGCCCCTGGTTTCTGGCTAATTCGAGCAGGGCGTAGAGGTGGGTGTTGTGAGAATGTACCCCCCCGTCGGAGAGGAGCCCCAGTAGATGCAGTTTTCCGCCTTTGGCCGACACCTTGGCCGTGGCTCCGGTCAGGATCGGGTTGGCGAAGAAATCACCATCCTCGATGCTTTTGCTGATTTTGGTCAGGTCCTGATAAACGATGCGGCCGGCGCCAATGTTGAGGTGGCCCACTTCCGAGTTTCCCATTTGCCCGTGGGGCAGCCCGACATCCATTCCCGAAGCCCCGATGCGGGTTGACGGATAGTCCCGGAACAGGGCGTCGAGGCGTGGCTTTTTCGCCAGGCAGACGGCGTTGTTGGCGCAGTTTTCGTTGATGCCCCAACCATCGAGAATAACCAGGGTCAACGGACGCCTGATGCCCTGCCTCATGCGCTACGTTCTCCGTGGTGAATGGGGCGAATCTCAAGGACCTGGGCCGGCTTGGTAAGTTTAACCATTTTCTGGCGCCCTTCGAGTACGTAGGATCCCCAGTTGCCGCACTTGGGACAGCGGCTCAACCAATCGGTCGAAGGATTCTGGCAGGATTCGCAGACGAAGCCGAGACGCAGCTGGGGGTCGAGGCCGAGGGCTTTCTGGTATTCACTGATCGATTCGTCCATGCGTCCGCGGCGGCGGTTGGCTTCGCCGAGCAACAGCCGCAATTGGGGCGTGTCGACGCCGGCGCTTTCGATGGCCCGCAACTGTTCGAAGGCTTCATCGACCATTTCGAGACGCAGGCAAACCTTGCCGAAAAAGAGGCGGAACATCAGGTCTTCGCTTCGCTCGGCGCTGACGGAACGATAAATGGAGAGAAGGGTCGTCGGGTCTTCGGCCTTCATGTACAGGTCTTCGAGGCGGGCCAGAAAAACGCTCTTGCCCAAAGCCTTATATCCTTCAAGCCAGGTCTGGGAGGCTTCTTCGGTTTTGCCCTGGCTGCGCAACGCGTCGCCGAGGGTGACCCGGGCCGGAACGAAATCGGGGGTGGCTTTGATGAGGTCCCGCAGTTCCTTGAGGTCGGCCTTGCTCTGACCTTTGGATTCTTCGAGACCCTGGCGCGCTACTTCGTAACGCAGGTACAGCTGCTTGGTCTGTTCTTCCGGCAGGCGCTTGTTCCCCTGGGACGCCTTGAGTACCCGTTTCTGCAGGTCGAGGGCTTCTTTCCAGAGTCCCTGTTTCACCTGCAGATCGCGCAGACTGCGCAGAGCCTTGCGGTTGGTCCCTTCGATCTCGATGATTTCTTCATAGATCTTGGCGGCTTCCGCATTCTGCCCGAGTTCTTCGTAGGTGGCGCCCAGCTTGAACAGGACTTCGAGGCTTTTCGGTTCTTTTTCTTTAGCCTTGGTCAGGACAGCGATGCCTTTTGCGGCATCTCCTTCCTGGATGTGGACGCTGGCGATGGCCATGTAGATTTCCAGGCGGGAGGGGTCGCGCTCAAGAGCCTTCTGCAACAGGGCGCTGGCTCGTTTCAGATCGCCGGAAAGGAGTCGGACCATCCCCTCGCGATAGTTCGTGGACACTTCCTTGTCCCGCTTAATCCGCCGGTTGGCACGCACGCTTTTCACCTGGTAGGAGAGCAGGTTGTAGGCGTTGGCCAAAACACCTCCGGCCAGGCCCACGGCGATGCAGGCGATGACCAGGATAGCCGCCGAAGTGGTAAAGCTGTGATCCGCATACAGGAAGATGGTGACATCCTGCGGGTTGAGCCCCGAGAAATAGATAAAAAAGGCTAAAAACAAAATGATCAGCAACAGGCCGGCAAGCAGGGTCATGGCATCCTCCAGTGGGCGAACCGCCCGAAAACGGATTCTATTCGCCGAATTTTTCGACGTCGGTTTTACATTCTATGCAGTATCGGGAAAATGGGCGTACTTCCATGCGGCGCTGGTCGATTTCTTCCTCGCAGCGGATGCAGACGCCGTAAACGCCCTGGGCCAGACGGTCGAGGGCGGCATCGATATCACGGATTTTCTGGCGCTGGGCTTCGCTCAGGTTGAGCAGGACGTCCCGGCTGTAGGTGTTGGCGGACATGTCACCGATATCGGGTACGCCGTCCTGGCCCATTTCACGGGACGCGGCAGAGGCTTTCTGAACCTCCTGCATAACCTCCCGGCGCATTTTCAGCAGGTTTTCCTTGGCTTGTTTCGTTTGTGCTTCATCCATTCAGATCACTCCTGGGTCTCTCACCGATCAGCGGTTGTGGTAGGGTTCGTTGCGCAAAATGGTGAATCCCCGGTAAAGCTGCTCCAGAAAAAAAAGTCGGGCCATCTGGTGAGTAAAGGTCATGGTCGACAGGGACAACAGCAAGTCTCCCCTTTGTCTGACCTTGTCGCTCAGCCCGTATGCCCCCCCAATGACCGCTACCAGCTCCGAGGTTCCCTGAACCATGTGCCGGCCGAGCAGGTCGGCCAAGCCCTCCGAGGTTAACCCGGTCCCCCGTTCGTCGAGGACGACAACAAAGGCATCGGGTTGGATTTTGGCGAGGATCTTTTCTCCTTCGAGGTCCCGGATGGCCCTGGCGTCGGCTTTTTTGCCCCCGGCCTTTTCCTCCTTGAGTTCGAGGCAGGAAAAGGGGAGGTAGCGTTTCAGCCGGTTACCGTATTCGTCGGCGCCTTCCCGTAGAAAGGCTTCGGAAAGTTTGCCGACGCAGATCAACCGGAGTTTCACTGAGCCGGGGATTTTCGTTCCCAGTGGTACTTTTCGGGAATGGAGATTTCGGCAGCTTCGCTCCAGAGTCCGTCGAGATCGTAGAAGTCGCGAATCGGTTCCTGAAAGACGTGAACCATGACGTCACCGTAGTCCAGCAGTATCCAGCGGCCTTCCTTCATTCCCTCAACCGCCAGTGGCGCGGTTTCATGGTCATTCTTCAAGCTCAGCCGAATCGCCTCGGCCACCGCCTGAACCTGCCGATCCGAGCGGCCGGTGGCTATTAACAGGTAGTCGGTCAGGGATGACAGACCTTTGACTTCGAGCAGACGGACGTTGTAGGCTTTTTTTTCAAGAGCGTAGGCGGCGCACAAAATGGCACGATCTTTTGACTGCAAAGTGGTTAAAACCTTTCCTTGTCACGGTACAAACCGTGGCTTTCGATATAACTGTAAACAGCAGGCGGCATCAGGTAGCGCGTTGAGCGCTCCTCGCTGATCAACTGGCGGATATGGGTGGATGAAATATCCAGAAACGTTTCCTCAACAAAAATTAACGAGGTTCCGCTGTGGTGGCGCAGGGATTTGGAGGCGCAATTATAACAGAACTCTTTCATGATAGCAACGGGAAGGAGCCGCTTTGGATCATCCACGACGACCCCTGGTCGGGCCGCCACGACAATGTTGCAAAGCTCGAAAAGACGTCGATATTCCTTCCACGATTGGAGATCCCGAAAGGAGTCCATGCCTATAATGAAAAATAACTCATCGTCGGGGCGTTCGCGGTGCAGGGCTTCGAGCGTGTGGACGGAATAGCTCTTGCCCGTGCGCCGGGATTCGATGTCGGAGACGGCGAAATAGGGATTTTCCGCGATGGCGGCCTCGACCATGGCCAGGCGATGGGCAAAGGGGATATCCTCGCCCAGGGTTTTATGGGGCGGCACGGCGGCCGGGATGAACACGATCTGGTCAAGGGCACAAGCCTCCCTGACTTCCTCGGCGATGCGGAGGTGAGCCAGGTGGATCGGGTTGAACGTGCCGCCGAGGATACCGATTTTCATTTATGTTTCTCTGTCGGGGCGGACCCCTGTGTCCGCCCTGGTCCGGAACCGATGGGGAGCAAGGGCGCACCCGCGGGTGCGCCCCTTACGCCCTTATCTGTCCGTCGCCGAGGACGATGAACTTGCGGGTGGTCAGGTCCTCCAGGCCCATCGGACCGAAGGAGTGTAGTTTGGTGGTCGAAATACCGATTTCCGCGCCGAGCCCGAGTTGGTTGCCGTCGGAGAATCGAGTAGAAGCGTTGACCATCACCACGCTCGAGTTGATTTCCCGCAGAAACCGCTGGGAGTGGGCGTAGTCACTGGTCACGATGGTTTCGGTATGCAGGGAGCCGTAGCGGTTGATGTGGTCGGTTGCATCCTTCTGGTTGTCGACCACCCTGACCGCGAGGATCAGGTCGAGATATTCGGCAAACCAGTCATCCTCGGTGGCCGGCATGACCTCGGGAGCGAACTCGCGGGTTATCTCGCAGCCGCGGATTTCGACCCCGGCCTGACGCATGGCGGTAACGATGCGGGGGATGAAAGTTTCCGCTATGTCCTTGTGGACCAGCAGGGTTTCCATGGCGTTGCAGACGCCGGGGCGCTGCACCTTAGAATTGAGACAGATGCGCTCTGCCATTTCGAAGTCGGCGCTGGCGTCGACGAAAACGTGGCAGACCCCCTTGTAGTGCTTGATGACCGGGATGCGGGAGTTTTCGCTGACGAAACGGATCAGCCCTTCGCCGCCCCGGGGGATGATCAGGTCGATTTCATCTTCCAGCTTGAGCAGTTCGAGAATGGCTCCGCGGTCGGTGGTGGCGACCACCTGCAAGGCCGCCGCCGGCAGGTTCATCTGGGCCAGTGCCTGTTTGAGGATCTTGCCGATCGCCGAGTTGGAGTGGATCGCTTCGGAGCCGCCGCGCAGGATCACCGCGTTGCCGCTTTTGAGGCAGAGCCCGGCGGCATCGGCGGTGACGTTGGGGCGCGATTCGTAGACAATGCCGATAACCCCCAGGGGAATGCGCATGCGGCCGACCTGGATACCGTTGGGGCGGCGCCACATGCCGGTGATTTCGCCGACCGGATCGGGCAGGGCGGCAACTTCCCGCAGGCCGTCGGCCATGGCCTTGATACGCTCTTCATTGAGCACCAACCGGTCGATCATGGCCGGAGCCATGCCCTGCTCGCGGGCCGCCGCCAAGTCGTGCTCGTTGGCTTCAACCAGTGCCGGGGTGTTTTGTTCCAGAGCCGTGGCCATGCGCAGCAGCAGGTCGTTTTTGACGGCGGAAGAAAGGTTGGCCATGACGCGGCCGGCTTGTTTAGCTTCCCGGGCCAACTGCAGCATCTCGTTACGCAGGCTCATCGCGGTCTCCTTTGATGGCGCGCGAGCAGGAGCTCGGCGCCGGAATCACTTTGGAACTCAATCTTCCGTTTCGGTTTCCCGATCCTGGTTTTTCAAGACCAGGTTGTCCCGGTGCACAATTTCGTCACCATATTTATAGCCTAGAATCCCCTCGATTTCAGAAGATTTCTTGCCCATGATGCGCAGCAGTTCGGACAGTGAATAACTGATGACACCTTTGGCGAACTCTTCGCCATCGAGACCGCAAAGACGCACGGCATCGCCCCGATCAAAGCCGCCGTCAACCCCTCGGATCCCGGAAGGGAGCAGGCTCTTGCCTTTTTCGGTGATGGCGGTCATCGCGCCGTCGTCGACGAACAATTTGCCGCGAGGTTTCTTGGTGAAAGCAATCCAGTGTTTCTTGGCCGCCATCCGGTTACGGGCCGGTAGAAAATAAGTGCCCAGTTCCTCGCCGTCGAACAGGCGGGGGAGCAGACCCGGCGTGCGACCGTTGATGATGACGGTGCCGACGCCGTACAGGGAGGCCTTCTTGGCCGCTTTGATTTTGGTCGCCATGCCGCCGGTGCCAAGGTCGCTGCCGCTGGTTCCGGCGACGGCCTCGATTTCGGTGGAAATGCGCGCTACTTCGTGAATCAGCTGGGCCTCGGGGTTGCCCCGGGGATCACGATCATAGAGTCCGTCGACGTCCGAGAGGATGACCAGCAGGTTGGCTTCAAGCAGGTTGGTGACCATGGCCGACAGGTTGTCGTTATCGCCGAAGCGGATTTCGTCGACCACCACGGTGTCGTTTTCGTTGATGATCGGGATGATTTTGTAGTCGAGCAGGGTCATCAGGGTGTTGCGGGCGTTCAGGTAGCGGCGGCGGTTGGCGAGGTCGTCGCGGGTCAACAGCACCTGAGCGACCTTGCGGCCGTGAGCGCGGAAAGCGTCTTCGTAGATGCTGATCAGCCGGCTCTGGCCGATGGCGGCGGCGGCCTGTTTCAGCGGTATGGTTCGCGGGCGGCCGACAATGCCGAGATCGCCTTTGCCGGCGGCCACCGCGCCGGAGGAAACCAGAGCAACTTCATAGCCCCGTTCCAGCAGGGTTTCGACGTCCCGGGTCAATTGGATCATGGCGGTCGTATCGAGGCCATCGCGGTCGGAAATAACACCGCTGCCGATCTTGACCACGATCCGTTTTACATGGGAGAAGAGGTTGTTTCGCATGAACAGAACAATCCGCTGGTGATTGGAGTTGTCGTACTGCCGGAAAAGCCGGGCAATATTACCCTCGTGCCGAAGCCGATGTCAAGGTAGCTCCAGGGTTGTTTCGGAGTCCGAGGCCTGCCGCAAGCGTTCGAGTTCAAGGCCGACCGCTTCAACCAGCGGGCGGGTTCCTTCGCCGGTCACCGCCGAGATGCAAAAAACCTGGTAACCTCGTTGCTCGAAGTAAGGGATCAATTCCTGCTGTTTCTCGCGGACTTCGGTGATGTCTTGCTTAGTCAATACCACGAATTGAAGTTTGGCCAGCAGTTCAGGGTCGTGCCGTTCAAGTTCGTGGTTTATGGTTTCAAAGTTCTCAATCGGGTCGCCTTCCTGCATCGACGAAATATCAACCAGGTGTAGAAACAGATTGGTCCGCTCTACGTGGCGCAGAAAGCGCGTGCCAAGGCCGTGCCCCTCGCTGGCCCCCTTGATCAGGCCGGGGATATCGGCCATGACGAAGGATTTGTAGCCGCCGTAGGAAACCACCCCGAGGTTGGGAATCAGGGTGGTGAAGGGATAATCGGCGATTTTCGGTCGGGCGGCCGAGACCACCGAGATCAGGGTCGATTTGCCGGCGTTGGGCATGCCGACCAGGCCGACGTCGGCCAGCAGCTTAAGCTGCAGGCGCAAATTTCGTTCTTCCCCCGGAATGCCGGGTTGAACGTGGCGTGGGGCCCGGTTGGTGCTGGTTGCGAAGCGGGCGTTGCCACGGCCCCCCATGCCACCTTTGAGAAGCAGGATCTCCTGTCCTTTTTCGGTCAGATCGGCCAGCAGTTCGCCGCTGTCGTCGTCGTAGATCAGGGTGCCGGGAGGGACGCTGATGTACAGATCTTCGCCCCCCTTGCCGTGGCAGTTCTTGCCCATGCCGTGGGCGCCCCGCTCGGCCTTGTAATGTACTTTGTAACGAAAATCGAGGAGGGTCGACAAGCTGTTGTCGACGCGGAACCAGACGTTGCCGCCGTTGCCGCCGTCGCCGCCGTTCGGTCCGCCGAGAGGGATGAACTTCTCGCGCCGGAAAGAAAGGCAGCCGCGCCCGCCGTCGCCCGATTTGACATGGATTTTTACTTCATCGACAAATTTCATGATCTGAACTGCCTGGCCGTAGCCGGTAATAAGAAAAAGCCCGAAGTTCGGTTGGCGAACCTCGGGCTTCGAGTTTTGCGGCGTCTCCGCCGGCGGGTTGTTACTCAGCGGTATAAACGCTGATTTTCTTGCGCAGTTTGTCTTTGCGCTCGAACTTGACCACGCCGTCGATCAGCGCGTACAAGGTGTAGTCCTTGCCGCAGCCGACGTTATTGCCAGGATGAAAAGTGGTGCCGCGTTGGCGAACCAGAATTGATCCCGCGGTGACCTGCTGGCCACCGAACCGCTTCACACCGAGCCGTTTGCCGGCGCTGTCGCGGCCGTTTCTGGAGCTGCCGACGCCCTTTTTGTGTGCCATGGGTAAGCCTCCTTAAGCCTCGATGCCTGTGATTTTCAGGCGGGTGATCGGTTGACGGTGTCCATACATTTTGCGTTGGGTTTTGCGCCGCTTGGAGTGAAAAACCAGGATTTTTTTGTCCTTGCCTTGCTCGACAATCCGCGCTTTGACCTTCGCTCCGGGCAATAGAGGTGTTCCGATTTTAACCTCTTCTCCGCCGACCATGAGGACCTCGCTCAGCTCGATGGTTGCACCCACCTCGCCTTCGATTTTCTCGACCTTTAACAGGTCTCCTTCGGAAACTTTGTACTGTTTTCCTCCGGTCTTGATTACCGCGTACATACAATTCACCTCACTCTCGTTTTTATCATCTTAAAAAGACAAAAACGAACTATATTCACCGCCGCTTTGGCTGTCAAGGAAAAACTCTACTCCAAGGTGATTTCGAATTGCTCCAGATGGAAGCCGGGGCGTGCGTTGATGGCGATCTGTTTTTCGAAGCGTTGCTCCAATTCCTCGATGCCGGCGCGTTCTTCGTCGTAGAGAATGGCGGCGATGTCGGGATGCACATGCAGGTTGAGCCGCTGGCCGGGGAGGTCGTGGAACTCCCGGCGCAGTTCGCGGAAGATCTCATACACCGTGGTGATGCGGCTCTTGACGTAACCCTTCCCCTCGCAGTAGGGGCACGGCTCGCAGAGGGTTCGGCCGATACTCTCGCGGACCCGCTTGCGGGTCATTTCGACCAGCCCGAGTTCGGAGATCTTCAGGATGTTGGTTTTGGCCTTGTCGTTCTTGAGGGCCTCCTCAAGGGCCGAGTGGACCTTTTCGCGGTGCGCCTCTTTTTCCATGTCGATGAAGTCGATGATGATCAGCCCGCCGATGTTGCGCAGTCGCAGCTGGAAAGCAATTTCCTTGACCGCCTCGAGGTTGGTCTTGAGAATGGTGTCTTCCAGATTGTGCTTGCCGACGAAACGCCCGGTATTGACGTCGATGGCGGTCAGCGCCTCGGTCTGTTCGATGATGATGTGGCCGCCGCTCTTGAGCCAGACCTTGCGTCCCAGGGCGCGGGCGATTTCGACTTCGAGGCCGAAGGCGTCGAAAATCGGCTCGGGATCTTCATAGAGTTCGATAACATACTGGAGCTTGGGCATGAAGGTGCCGAGAAAACGGACGATCTTGTTGTACTCGATCTGCGAGTCGACCACGATACGGTTGACGTCTTCGGTGAGGATGTCGCGCAGCACCTTGCTGGTGACGTCGAGGTCCGAGTGGATCAGGCAGGTGGCGCGACGCTCTTCCCGACGTCGGGCCAGTTCTTTCCACAGGCCGACCAGAAACTGCATGTCGGCCCGAAGGTCTTCCTCGCTCTTCCCTTCTGCGGCGGTGCGGACGATGAAGCCGGTGCCCAGGGGACGGATCTCCTCAACGATCTGTCGCAGGCGATCCTTTTCCTCCTCGTTTTCGATGCGGCGCGAGATGCCGATATGATCGACGGTCGGCATGTAGACCAGGTGGCGGCCAGGGAGAGAAATGTGCGATGTGATGCGGGCGCCTTTGGTGCCGAGGGGTTCCTTGGCCACCTGCACCAGAATCTCCTGGCCTTCCTGGAGCAGATCCTCGATGGGCGGCAGCGGCGGCCGCTCCGGTTTGGTGTCGTCCTCCGGCTTGGCGAGGGAACTCCCTCCCTCGATGAACTGCTCGACCGCCTCCATTTCCTCAAGCACGTCGGCGACGTAGAGGAAGGCCGCTTTTTCCAGCCCGATGTCGACAAAAGCCGCCTGCATGCCCGGGAGCACGCGGATCACTTTGCCCAGGTACATGTTTCCGACAATGCCACGCTCCCGACTACGCTCAATGTAGAGCTCGGCGATGTGGCCATTTTCGATCAGGGCCACTCGCGTTTCGTGGGAGGTGGTGTTGATGACCAGTTCTTTGGTCATGACGCCTCCGTTAATCTGAAAATGTTGAAAACTATATAAAGGTCAAACCGTAATTCGTGGTCAGGCGGTTTCCCCGGCATCGGAGAAGATCACCCCGATTTTGCGGATCGCCAGGCAGCGCACCTCGTTCTGCGACAGACCGAGCAAGTGGCCGGCCAGAAGCGTCGGACTCCCCTTGCTCAAGGTCATGCAGAGCGCGTTACCGTCGAGTTCCAGGGCCGTCACCCCCGGGCGCAGATCAACTTCGATCACGCGGCCGTTTCCCTTGTCGCGGCTGGCTGTCACCGTCTCGGCTTCGAGGAAGGCGGCGATTCGGCTCGCCAGGTCGGCCGGCGGCGGTTCCGGCAGTTGCAGTCGATAGACCGAAACCTTGATGTTAGCAGAGGGGGAGGCGGTTTTCCAGTCCACCGTCGCCCCTTCAAGTACCCGGAAACCCTCCGGCAACTGACGGTTGAGGGCGGTCACCGCGGCTTCGGCCGAGATCGGCTGAAACAGCTCGAGATCGATGATCTCGGCGTCGCTTTCGACTCCGGTCGGCAGGGCGTCGGGAAAGGAGATGCGCGGCGCCGGGTGAAAACCCTGGGAAAAGCGCAAGGGCAAACCGGCCCGGCGCACCGCCCGGTGAATCACGGTCATGAATTCGAGGTGGGCCACCATGCGGGCTTTGCCGTCCTTGCGCAGGCGCAGGCGAATCTTGTACCGGGCTTCGTTGTCCGGGGTGAACAGCTCGCGGGTCGGCGGTTGTGGCGGCATCTCGGCATCGTCGATCAGGCGCATGCGCAAGGCGTCGAAATCGCAGATGCCGCAACCGCTGCATTTGCCGCCGCGGCAGTCGGGGGTGTAGTCGCCACTTATGGCGCGCCGGCGCTCGGCGGCGAAAAACGCCTTGGGGATGCCGCAGTCGATGTGGTCCCAGGGGAGCGTTTCCTGCTCGTCCCGGGTGCGCAGATACCAGGCCGGGTCAAGGCCGCAGGCGGCGAAGGCGGCCAGCCAGTGGTCGAAACTGAAGTGCTCGTGCCAGCCGTCGAAGCGGCAGCCGAGATCGACCGCCCGCTCAAGCACCGCGCCCAGGCGGCGGTCGCCGCGGGCGAACACCCCTTCCATGAAAGAAAGTTGGGCGGTGTGCCACTTGAGCCGCAGCTTTTTTCGGCGCAGCCCGTCGCGGAGAACATTCTGCTTCTTCAGGGTTTCCTCGATGCCGATCTGTGCTTCCCACTGAAACGGGGTGTGCGCTTTGGGTACAAAGGTCGATACCGAAACGTTGACGTCATTGCCCCCGGTGGTCCCTTTTCCGCTGCGCTTGACCTTGGAGGCCAGTTCGATAATCGCCGCAATGTCCTCCTCGGTTTCCGTCGGCAGGCCCATCATAAAGTAGAGTTTAATGACGCGCCAGCCGAGGGTGAAAGCGGTGTGGGTGGTGGTCAGAAGGTCCTCTTCGGTGATTCCTTTGTTAATGACCTGACGCAGGCGGTCGGTTCCCGCTTCCGGGGCCAGGGTGAAGCCGGTCTTGCGGACCTTCTTGATCTCCTCCATCAGCTCTTCGGTCAGCGAACCGACCCGCAGGCTGGGGAAGGAGATCGCCACCTTCCGATCGGCGTAGCGCTGCATCAGGCCTTTGAGCAGCGGTTCGATGCAGGTGAAGTCGCCGGTCGACAGGGAGAGGAGCGAGACTTCCTCGTATCCCGAATTGTTGAGGGAGTCTTCGATGATCGAGGCGATTTTGGCCGGGCTGCGTTCGCGCACTGGCCGGTAGATGTAGCCGGCCTGGCAGAAACGGCAGCCACGGGTGCAGCCGCGGGCGATTTCCACCGCCACCCGGTCGTGCACGGTATTCATGAAGGGGATGAGCGGCGCCGTCGGGTAGGGAGCACCGTCGAGGTCGGCCAAAAAGCGTCGGCGCACCCTGGCGTAGCCGTCCTGCAAAGGGCGGATCGCCGCAATTCGGCCGTCGGCATGATAGTCGACGGCGAACAGGGCGGGCACGTAAACCCCTTCGATAGCGGCCAGGCGTTGCAGCAGTTGCGGCCGGGTTTCGCCCGCCTTTTTCGCGGCGCGAACGGCTTCGGCCACCTCGACCACCGCCTCTTCGCCGTCGCCGATCACCGCGCAGTCGAAGAAATCGGCCAGCGGTTCGGGATTGAAGGCGCAGGGACCGCCGACCATGATCAGCGGGTCCCGTTCTCCGCGCCGGTCGCGGCGGCGGGGGATGCCGGCCAGGTCGAGCATGCCGAGGATATTACTGTAGGACAGTTCGTACTGCAGGGTGAAGCCGACGATGTCGAATTGGCCCAGCGGTCGCTCCGATTCGAGCGAAGCCAGCGGCGTGGCGGTTTGGCGCAAGTGCTCCTGCATGTCCGGCCAGGGGGCGTAGGCGCGTTCGGCGGCCACCCAGTCGAGGCGGTTCAGGGCATGGTAGAGGATGGCGAAGCCGAGATGGCTCATCCCCACTTCGTAGACATCGGGAAACGCCAGGGCGAGGGTAATCTCGACCGATTCCGGATTTTTATGAATGCTGCCCATTTCGCCGCCGAGATAGCGGGACGGCCGGCTGACCTGGGGTAGAACGTCGCTGGTCTGCATGGGTTCCTGTTTCGACATGGGTTTTAAGCAAGAGTGTCAAATTATCACGGACCGCTCCGGCTCACAAGCCCTTTGCGCTTTTCTTTGTGTCGCCCCCTGTTCCTCGGCATTAAATTGTGTTATGTATACGACTTGCGGAAGCCAGCCGTTTGATGAAAGGGACGTTGTATGTTGTATCCGTTCAGTCCTCAGGCCGACCTGCACGTGCATACCATCGCCTCGGGCCATGCCTACAGCACGATCAGTGAAATTGCCCAGGAAGCCACCCGCAAGGGGTTGAAGGCTGTAGGGATGACCGACCACGGTCCCGGACTCCCCGGCGGCCCCCATCCCTATCATTTTGCCGCCCTGCGGTTTGTTCCCGAGTATCTGCACGGGGTGCGCGTGCTGCGCGGCATCGAGGCCAATATCCTCGGCATCGGTCAACTCGACCTCGACGAGGGGTTGCTCGACCGGCTCGATCTGGTGATGGCCGGATTTCACGAAGAGTGCGGATTTGACAATCGGGGCCGGGACGAGAACACCCGGGCGGTTCTGTCCATGATGGACCATCCGAAAGTCAAGGTTATCGCCCATCCCGGTAATCCCAACTTCCCCCTCGATTACCTGGCCGTGGTGCGGAAGGGAGTCGCCACCGCCACCGCTCTGGAGATCAACAATTCCTCTTTTTATATCAGCCGTAAAGGAAGCGCGGGAAACTGTCAGGAGATCATCCGGCTCTGTGCCGAACTGGGAGCCCCGGTGACGGTGGGCAGCGATGCTCACATCGCCCAGGGGGTTGGCGAGTTCGATGACGCCCTGAGAAAATTGACCGAAGCCGGCGTAAAGTGGGAACAGGTGATGAACCGGACGCTTGAATCCACCCTTGAATTTCTCGGGTTGACCAAGTAACCCGAGAAAATTCGAATAAAGTGTGATAGTTTTGACCATCTCTTGGCAGGTTGCGGACACAAGAGGGGCTTTATGGATAAACCAAAAGCGAAGTCCTTTGCGGGAGGTCGGCCGGGATGGAAAGGCTGTTCAAGGGGGTTGCTAAATTTAAACGGGATAATTTCGAGCGGCACAAGCAGCTTTTCAGCGACCTCGGACGCCACCAGAACCCGCACACCCTGTTTATCGGTTGCGCCGACTCAAGGGTCGTGCCCAACCTGATCACCCGGACCCACCCCGGTGAACTCTTCACCGTGCGTAATATCGCCAACATCGTTCCCCCCTACCGGATCACCGAGGAATATGTTGCAACCACTTCTTCCATTGAGTACGCCGTCCAGGTTCTGAAAGTCGACAGCATCGTCGTCTGTGGCCATTCCAACTGCGGAGGCTGCGCGGCCATGAACAAGTCCAGCGAAGAACTCGATCATATTCCCCATGTGCGTAAATGGCTGGAGGTCTCCAAGGAGGTTCGGGCCAGGGTCGACCGGCAGATGACCACCGATTCTCCGGAAGAACGGGAATGGCTGACCGAGCAGGTCAATATTCTGGTACAGATGAAAAATCTCCTTACCTACCCCTATGTCAAAGAGAGGTACGATAAAGGAACGCTCAGTATCTTCGGTTGGTACTACATCATCGAAACGGGTGAAATCTACAACTACAACGATGAAAGCGGATTCTTCGAAGTGGTGGATTAAACCCGGCGGTGGTGGATTTGGCGGGACGGTCGACGGGCATGTCCTTCATGCCAGGCCTCGGATATCAAAAA
>MHXM01000098.1:3734-22274 GCA_001825565.1 Desulfuromonadaceae bacterium GWC2_58_13 | reverse complement strand
GGCTTCATCTGGCCGTGCAGCAATCCCACCTTGAATTCTTGAAAAACCTCGGCTTGCAGATGGGCGGCCCCTTCGCTGGCGGCCAGCAGGTCGGATTTTTCCGATTCCTTGACCAGCGGATAAACGATGTAGGCCTGTCTCCCCTGCCCGGCTTCTTTTTTAATGAAAGCATAGGCCCGCTCGCGGGCATTCTCGGTCATGACCCTGGTGACGACCGGCGTGCGGCCCGGCGGCAGTTCGTCGATGACCGACAGGGCCAGATCGCCGTAAAGGGTCAGGGAGAGGGTGCGGGGGATGGGCGTGGCGGTCATGACCAGAATATGGGGCGAGATCCCCTTGCGTTTGAGGATGCCTCGCTGGCGAACCCCGAAGCGATGCTGTTCGTCGATGATGCCAAGGCCGAGCCGAAAAAAATCGACTCCTTCCTGCAACAGGGCATGAGTACCAACCACCAGGTTAATTTCACCGCTGCGGATGGCGTCAAGGATGCCCTTTTTTTCTTTACCTCCCTGCGAACCGGTCAGCAGCGCGGCGCGCAGGCCGAGGGCTTCAAGCCAGCGATGAAATTGCAGGTAATGTTGCTCAGCGAGGATTTCCGTCGGCGCGACCACCGCCACCTGAGTCCGGTTTTCAATGGCGATGAGCGCCGCCATCAGGGCGACGATGGTCTTGCCGCATCCCACATCCCCCTGCACCAGGCGATTCATCGGGTGAGGCGCCATGAGATCCTGCTTGATTTCGCCCAACACCCGGCGCTGGGCGGCGGTGAGGTGAAAAGGGAGGAGTTTGGCCAGGGGCCGGGTATAGGTATGAGCCACCTGAAAAGGAATCCCCTCTTCCAGGACGATTCCCCGGCGCTTGAGGGCGAGGCCGAGTTCGAGAAAGAAAAATTCGTCGAAAACCAGGGTTCGACGAGCTTCGTCGGCTCCCTGGTCCAACTTGTCCAGAGACGCATCCGAGTCGGGCCAGTGCGCCTGGCGGAAAGCCTCGGACAGGGGAAGCAGCTGCTGACGTTGCACGATGTCGGGAGGAATCGCGGTAGTCGCCAGCGGCGCATACTGGTCGACGACTTCCTTCATGATCTTGCGCAGGGTTTTCTGAGGCAGACCTTCGGTGAGTGGATAAACCGGCAGAATTCGGCCGAAGTTTAAGGGATCGTTTAGTAAAGTTTCAGTGGCTTCAGATCCTTCCGAAAGAAATTCGACATCGGGATGATGCACCTCGCGGATGGCGCCGAAACGTTTGATTTCGCCAATAAAGACCGCCCTGCGACCTTGCACGAACTGTTTCTTCATCCAGTCGCCTCGGTAATGGAACCATTTCAGCGCCACCTGACCGGTACCGTCGGTCACCATGACTTCGAAAAGTTTTTTTCGCGAGCGGGAGGTTACCGATTCCCCGGCAAAGGTAATCTCGCCAGCAAACACTTCGCTACAGCCCGGTTTCAACTGAGCGATTTTCTTCAATTGACGGCGGTCTTCGTAGCGGAAAGGGAGGGTGTAAAGGGCATCCTCCACCGTTTGGAGGTTGAGTTTGGCGAGTTTTTCGGCGAGGCGGGGACCGACCCCCCGGATGGTTTCCAGGGGGGTCGACATGAGTTGCGTGATCCGTTGCCGGGAGGGAGTCAGGGACATCTCCCCTCCCCTTTACTTGTCGAAAATGGCGTTGAGTGCCTTGAGCAGCTCGTTGACGTCGAGGCCATGGGCCGTGGCGCCCTGTTCGAGTGATTCGTTCATCGCGCCCATGCAGCCAATGCAGCCGAGACGAAACTGTCCCAGCACTTTGACGACTTCCGGGCTCATCTGCATAACCTGGTGAAACGTCATGTCTTTGGTGATTTTCTGGCTCATGCGTCGACTCCCTTGTTATTCATATTTTATGTCGATGATTTCATAGATACGCAGGCCCGACGGAACCTTGATGCGCACCTCGTCATCGAGTTTATGGCCGATGAGGGCTTTGCCCACCGGTGAGGTGACCGAGATCTTACCCTGTTTCAGATCGGCCTCGTCTTCGCCGACGATCTGATAAGTCACTTCGTTGCCGGAATCGACATCGAAAATGGTCACCGTGGCGCCGAAAACGACCTTGTCGGTGTCGAGTTCCGATGGATTAATGACCTGGGCACGGGCAATTTTATCGTTGAGTTCCTTGATCCGTCCTTCAATGAAACCCTGGCGATCCTTGGCGGCGTCGTATTCCGCGTTTTCGGAGAGATCTCCATGGCCGCGCGCTTCGGCGATGTCCTGGACCACCTTGGGACGGTCGACGCGAATCAGCTTTTTGAGTTCGTCCTGAAGGCGCTGGTAGCCTTCGAGGGTCATGGGAATGGATTGGGACATGTGCGTTCCTTTTATTAAAATATTATCGGGCGGGTTACCCCGCCCGACGTTTTAAAAATAGCGTTTTTTGGTAAAAAAGAAAACCTTTTATTTCGCCGGATAATACTCTTGGAGCGGAGTGACGTCAAGCGATTCGCGGCCCATGGCCAGCATCCCGTCGACCGCGGCATTGATGCCGGCCACGGTAGTGAAGTAGGCGACATTGTTCATCAGTGCCGTCCGACGGATCGAATAGGAATCCTCCACCGATTGGACGCCGAAGGTGGTATTGAACACGGCATGAATTTCCCGACTTTTGAGGGCATCCACGCAATGCGGCCGGCCTTCTTTTACCTTATTGATGTGAGTGACCGCAACCCCCTTGGTTTCCAGGTAGCTGGCGGTACCATGGGTGGCGACGACTTTAAAGCCGGCGTCAACCAGTTTGCGGGCCGACTCAAGAATGTTTTTCTTGTCCTCGTCCTTGACGCTGATGAAGACGGTTCCCTCCAGGGGCAAGCGGACGTTGGCCGCCAGTTGGGCCTTGGCGAAGGCTTTGCCGAAATCGTAGTCGATCCCCATGACCTCGCCGGTCGATTTCATTTCGGGGCCGAGCAGGGTATCCACCCCGGGGAACTTGACGAAGGGGAAGACCGATTCCTTGACCGAAATGTGCTTCGGAATGATCTCGCCCGACACGCCCAGCTCTTTCAGGGTTTTGCCTGCCATGATCCGGGCGGCGATCTTGGCCAGAGGCCGGCCGGTGGCTTTGGATACGAAGGGAACGGTCCGGCTGGCACGGGGGTTGACCTCCAGCAGATAGACGGTGCTGCCCTTGACCGCATACTGAATATTCATCAGGCCGATGACGTCCAGTTCAAGGGCCAATTCCACGGTCTGCCGGCGGATTTCGTCGACAATGGCCGGATTCAGGGAATACGGCGGCAAGGAACAGGCCGAATCGCCGGAGTGAATCCCGGCTTCTTCGATGTGCTGCATGATCCCGCCGATGACCACATCGGTGCCATCGCAGAGGGCGTCGACGTCAACCTCGGTGGCTTCATCAAGGAACTTGTCAACCAGAATCGGGTGTTCGGGAGAAGCGTCGACCGCGAATTTCATGTAATTACGCAGTTGGTCGAGATCGTAGACTATTTCCATGGCACGGCCGCCAAGCACGTAGGAAGGCCGCACAATCACCGGGTAACCGATGCGTTCGGCGACTTTTTCGGCCTCTTCGAAGGAACGGGCCAAGCCGTTTTCGGGTTGCTTGAGCCCGAGCTTGTTCAGCAGCACCTGGAAGCGTTCCCGGTCCTCGGCGCGGTCGATGGCGTCGGGTGAGGTGCCGATAATGGGCACGCCGGCTTGTTCCAGCGACATGGCCAGTTTAAGCGGGGTCTGTCCGCCGAACTGAACGATGACGCCGGTCGGTTTTTCGATCTCGACGATTTCGAGTACATCTTCCAGGGTCAGCGGTTCGAAGTACAGCCGGTCGGAGGTATCGTAGTCGGTGGAGACGGTTTCCGGATTGCAGTTGACCATGATGGTCTCATAGCCGTCTTCCGCGAGAGCATAAACGCCGTGTACGCAACAGTAGTCGAATTCGATCCCCTGACCGATGCGATTGGGACCGCCGCCGAGGATCATGATTTTCTTGCGGTCGCTGGGATCGGCTTCGCACTCGGATTCGTAGGTCGAGTAGAGGTACGGCGTGAAGGCCTCGAACTCGGCGCCGCAGGTATCGACCCGCTTATAAACCGGACGGATGCCATTGGCGTGTCGCAGCTGGCGAACCTCGGCTTCGGTGGTTTTCCAGAGGTAGGCGAGCCGCTTGTCGGAAAAGCCGGCCTGCTTGGCTTCCAGGAACAGCTCGATAAACTCGACCGAGCTGTTCCGGCTGGCCGGATCCAGGGAGCCGAGCCGGCCTTCCATCGCGATAATCTGCTGGATGTGATACAGGAACCAAGGATCGATCTTGGTCAGATCGTGAATCTTTTCGATGCTGAAGCCCGCCCGGAACGCATCGCCCACGTACCAGGGCCGTTCCCAGTTGGGAATACGCAGCTTGCTGCGCAACAATTCAAGTTCGCTTTCCGACAGGGCCCGACGGCCATTTTCCGGGGACAGGAACAGTCGACTCTCGAAGCCGTAAGAACCGATTTCCAGGGAACGCAAAGCTTTTTGGAAACTTTCCTTGAAGGTTCGGCCGATGGCCATGACCTCGCCCACCGATTTCATCTGCGTGGTCAGGGTGGCGTCGGCCTTGGGAAACTTCTCAAAGGTGAAACGCGGGATCTTGGTGACCACATAGTCGATGGTCGGTTCAAAGGAGGCGTAGGTCTCCTGGGTGATGTCGTTGGGGATTTCATCGAGCGTATAGCCGACCGAAAGCTTGGCGGCGATCTTGGCGATGGGAAAGCCGGTGGCCTTGGAAGCCAACGCCGAAGATCGGGAGACGCGGGGATTCATTTCAATAACCACCAGACGTCCATCCTTGGGGTTGATGCCGAACTGGATGTTCGACCCGCCGGTCTCGACGCCGATTTCCCGGATGATCCGCAGCGAGGCATCGCGCAGAATCTGGTATTCCTTGTCGGTCAGGGTCTGGGCCGGGGCCACGGTGATCGAATCGCCGGTATGCACGCCCATGGGATCGAAATTTTCGATGGAACAGATGATGACCACGTTGTCGGCCATGTCGCGCATGACCTCGAGTTCGTATTCTTTCCAGCCGATGACCGATTCCTCGACCAGGATTTCATCGGTCGGCGAGGCGTCGATCCCCGCCATGGCCATGACTTCGTACTCTTCCCGGTTGTAGGCAATGCCGCCGCCGGTCCCACCGAGGGTGAATGATGGCCGAATGATGGCTGGAAAGCCGACTTCCTCGATGACCTCTAAGACTTCCTGGTAGTTGTGCGCCAGACCCGACCGGGGGACGGCAACGCCGATCCGTTCCATCGCCTGTTTGAACAGGGTTCGATCTTCGGCCATTTCGATGGCCGGCAGCTTGGCGCCGATCAGTTCGACGCCGAACTTTTCAAGGGTGCCGTTCTTGGCGACGGCCACCGCCGTGTTAAGCGCGGTCTGCCCACCCAACGTCGGCAACAGAGCATCGGGACGCTCCTTTTCGATGATTTTGGCCAGGACTTCCGGGGTGACCGGCTCGATGTAAGTGCGGTCGGCAAATCCCGGGTCGGTCATGATGGTGGCCGGGTTGGAATTGAGCAGAATGACCTCGTACCCTTCTTCCTTCAGGGCCTTGCAGGCCTGAGTGCCGGAGTAGTCGAATTCGCAGGCCTGGCCGATCACGATCGGACCCGCTCCGACAATGAGAATCTTCTTTATGTCTGTACGTTTAGGCATCTTAGGTTCCGTAATGGGTGATTAGTGATTAGCGACTGGTTGAAGGCCGATTGATCAGTGAACCATGACTTAACAAATCACAATTCACCAATCGCTAATCACTGTTTCTCTCTTTTTCCATCATCGCGATGAAGCGGTCGAACAAGTAGCGGGCGTCGTGAGGCCCGGGGGAGGCTTCGGGATGATACTGGACGGAGAACGCCGACATCGTTTTGTGACTGATCCCTTCAACCGTATTGTCGTTGAGGTTGACGTGGGTTTGCACCGCATGGTCGGTAATCGAGGCAGCATCGACGGCGAAGCCGTGATTCTGCGAGGTGATTTCAACGTCATGCCCGTCGCCGCGCAGTACCGGCTGGTTACCGCCACGATGGCCGAACTTGAGCTTGTAGGTTTTGCCCCCCAGGGCCAAGCCGAGCAGCTGATGACCGAGGCAGATCCCGAAAATCGGTTTTTTGCCGAGAATCTTGCGGATATTCTCCTGGGCGTAACGAATCGGGTCGGGATCCCCGGGGCCATTGCTCAGGAACACCCCATCCGGATTCATCGCCAGTACCTCTTCGGCGGAGGTTGTCGCCGGCACCACGGTCACATCGCAGCCAAGACTGGTGAGGTTGCGCAGAATATTGCGTTTAATGCCGAAGTCGTAGGCAACCACCTTGTACCGGCCCGGTTCGGCCGTGGTCGGGTAACCGCTGCCCAGTTCCCACAAACCTTCGTTCCAGGCATAGGGCTGCGAACAGGTGACCTCCTTGACCAGGTCACGGCCGACGATCGACGGGGCCTGGCGAGCTTTTTCAACCAGACTGGCCGGATCGGTATCGATCGAAGAGATGATTCCGGTCTGCGCTCCCTTGTCGCGGATGTGCCGGACCAAGGCCCGGGTATCGATTCCCTGAATGCCGACGATGCCGTTTTCCTTGAGATAGGCATCAAGGCTCATCCGCGAACGGAAGTTGCTGGGATAATCGTTGTACTCCTTGACCACAAAGCCGGCCAAATGGGGCTTGGACGATTCGACATCCTCGGTGTTAATCCCGCAGTTGCCGATCATTGGATAGGTCATGGTGACGATTTCGCCGGCGTAGGACGGGTCGGTAAGAATCTCCTGGTAGCCGGTCATGCTGGTATTAAAAACCACCTCGCCGGTGATTTCACCAGGTACACCGAAGGATTTACCGTGGAAGACCCGGCCGTCGGCCAAGGCTAGGATTGCTTTCATTGTGCGTACTGCTCCTTGTTGAGATATGTTTCAACCCATCAACTCGCGGCGGTTCTACTCGATTGCTACCGCTGGTGGACCACCTTGCCGCCGACGATGGTACAGACGGCGACGCCCTTCATTTCCCATCCGTCGAAGGGGGTGTTTTTACTTTTCGAGTTCAGCTTGGCGGCCTCGACGGTCCATGAACGCTCGGGGTCGATAATGGTTACATCGGCGGGAGCTCCGGATTCGAGGGTGCCGCGGGGAATGCCGAGGGTTCGAGCCGGAGCGCAGGTCAGTTTGGCCAGCATGTCACCCAGCGACAACACCCCTTCGGCAACCAGTCGCAGGCTCAGCGGCAAAGCGGTTTCGAGCCCGACGATACCGTTCATGGCGACATTGAACTCAACATTCTTCTCATCAATGTGATGCGGGGCATGGTCGGTGGCGATGACGTCAATGGTGCCGTCGGCCAGGCCCTGGCGCACCGCCGCGACATCCTCGGCGCTGCGCAGGGGAGGATTCATCTTGGCATTGGTATCGTAGCCGCGCACCGCTTCGTCGGTCAGCGTGAAGTGATGGGGAGTCGCCTCGCAGGTGACCTTGACGCCACGTTTTTTGGCGGCACGGACGATCTCGACCGAGCCCTTGGTAGAGACATGGGCGACATGCAGACGACTTCCGGTGAATTCCGCCAGCATCACGTCGCGAGCAGTGGCGGCGTCTTCCGCGACCCAGGGAATCCCCTTGAGCCCAAGCTCGGTCGCCACAAACCCGTCATTCATGACCCCCTCCCCCACCAACGACAGCTCTTCCGCGTGAGAGATCAGGACCAGACCGAAGGGCTTGGCATATTCCAGGGCACGGCGCATGATCTCGCCGTTAACCACCGGCTTGCCATCGTCGGACAGGGCGATGCAGCCGGCATCCTTGAGGTCTCCCATTTCGCTGAGGGTTTCCCCCTTGAGGCCCTTGGTGATGCTGCCGATGGGGAAAACGTTGACACTCCCCTCCTCCCTGGCCTTGTTGCGAATATACAGAGTCACCGCTTTATTGTCGTTGACCGGGTTGGTGTTCGGCATGCAGGCCACCGAGGTGAAACCTCCGGCCGCCGCCGCCCGGGTGCCGCTGACGATGTCCTCTTTGTATTCATAGCCGGGATCACGCAGGTGCACATGGATATCGATCAGGCCCGGCGTTACCAGTTTACCAGCGGCGTCGATCACTTCGGCCCCGGCGGCATCGAGATTTTTGCCGGTTTTGGCAATTTTCCCATCGTTGATCAGCAGATCCAGGGTATCGTCAATGCCGATGGCCGGATCGATTACGCGGCCGCCTTTGATAAGAATGCTCATCTGTCACCTCTCTATCTATTAAATCGAATGAAGATCACGCTTCGGATTGATCACCGCCGGCCACCAGGTACAAGAGCGCCATACGCACCGCGACGCCGTTTTCGACCTGTCCGAGGATGACGCTCTGCTCGCCGTCGGCCACGTAGGACGAAATTTCCACGCCGCGATTCATCGGACCGGGATGCATGACGATGGCGTCTTTCCTGGCCAGCGCCAAGCGGGTCGGGTTGAGTCCATAAAAACGAGCATATTCGCGCAGCGACGGCAACAGGGTCTTGCCCTGGCGCTCAAGTTGAATGCGCAGCATCATGACCACGTCGGCATCACGGATGGCTTCATCCATATTGGTAAAGACTTCGGCGCCGAGTTTTTCTATTCCCGGCGGGACCATGGTGCCGGGACCGCAGAGACGGACCCTCATCCCCATTTTCGTCATGGCGTACAAATCGGAACGGGCGACGCGGCTGTGGGATATGTCGCCGACAATCGCCACCGTCAACCCCTCAAGTTTCCCCTTGTGCTGGCGAATGGTCAACAGGTCGAGAAGCGCCTGGCTGGGATGCTCGTGGGCGCCATCGCCGGCGTTGATCACCGAGCAGTCGATACGCTCGGCCAGATAGTGAGGCGCCCCGGAAGCCGAATGGCGCATGACAAGGATGTCGGGCTTCATGGCCTCGATATTTCTAGCGGTGTCTTCGAGAGTTTCGCCCTTGGTGACGGACGAGGTTGAAGCGGTCATGTTAATGGTATCGGCCGAGAGACGCTTACCGGCAATCTCGAACGAAGTCCGGGTTCGAGTGCTGGCCTCGTAGAATAAATTAACGATGGTCTTGCCCCGCAAGGTCGGAACTTTTTTTATCTCGCGACTATTGATCTCCTTGAAGCTGTCGGCGGTATCGAGAATCAATTCGATGTCTTCTTTGGAGAGCTGTTCCGTGCCAAGGATGTGCTTATGGCGGAAAGACATGGTAAACCTCCCTAGGGAATTTAAGGTTTAACGAGGCGGACCTCAACGGGGCAGTTGTTGTCAAAATTAACCTGAATCGATTCTTCACGTGAAGTCGGTACGTTGCGTCCAACGTAATCGGCGCGGATCGGCAATTCGCGGTGACCGCGATCGACCAGGGTGGCGAGCTGGATGCTCTGCGGCCGGCCGATGTCGATCAGGGCGTCCATGGCGGCACGGATGGTGCGCCCGGTGAAGAGAACATCGTCGACCAGAATGACCTTCTGATCGTCCAAGGGAAACGGGATATCGGTTTTACCGATCGGCAGGCTGCCTCGGGAACCAAGGTCGTCGCGATACATGGTGATATCGACGGTACCCAGGGGGATTTCCACGCCTTCGATATCGGCGATGCGTTCCCGCAGTTCTCGGGCGAGATGATCACCGCCGGTGCGAATCCCGACCAGCACCAGGCCGGAAGTTCCCTTGTTCCGTTCGAGAATCTCATGGGTGATCCTCGTCAAAGCCCTGTTGATGCCGGCGCAGTCCAGAATAATCGTTTCGTTTCTTGCCATGCCCGAGTCTCCTTCCCCGTCGCTTATCGCACATAAAAAAATACCTCTCCGCCGGCAAGCGAAAAGGTATCTGTACTTGGATAATCTCCAACTATGGATCTCTGTTTTATCGCCACCTTTGCTAACCTCTCTGGATTAACTTAAAAGGGACATGCTCAAATTTGCGCGACTATAACAACAAAAACCGAGACAAGTCAACCGAAAATAAGCCGGGAAATTTCCGCCTCAATCAATGGGCCGGCCAAGCCGGTTCCAGCGGATTTTATCCAGCCACCCTCCCTGGGAATTCCACGACCAGTATTTGATGAAAGCGAGTCCCTTGATCTTCTTTTCATCGACGAAGCCCCAGAAGCGACTGTCGTAAGACCGATCGCGATTATCGCCCATGACGAAATAGCTGTTCGGGGGAACCGTCACCGACGGCATGAAATCCCTCGGACCGAAGCCGGCCGCGACCAGGTTCGGCTCTTTGTGAATCACCTGGGGGATCTGCTGAAGTTCGCCGTTGACGAACACCTGCTTATTGCGCACCTCGATGGTGTCGCCGGGAATGCCAACGACCCGTTTGATGAAATCACGACGCTGGAAGAAATTTTTACCCTCATCCTCGGGGAACTCAAAAACAATAACGTCGCCCCGTTGCGGATGACGGATCGTCAGGTAGCGGCCATCGACAAAAGGGATCTGCACGCCATAGATAAACTTGCTGACCAGCAGGTGATCGCCGATCAACAGGGTATCTTCCATCGATCCGGAGGGAATTTTGAAGGCCTGAACGACAAATGTGCGAATGATCAGGGCCAGAATCGCCGCGACAAACAGGGCCTCGGCATATTCCCGATACCAGGGTTTCTTAACCAAATTTTCAGCTGGGCTGGTTTTTTTTGACTCGGACATTATTTTTATTCTTTCACCTTGAGGATAGCAAGAAACGCTTCCTGGGGAAGTTCGACGTTGCCGACCTGCTTCATCCGCTTCTTACCTTCTTTTTGTTTTTCCAAAAGCTTGCGTTTACGCGTGATGTCTCCGCCGTAGCATTTTGCGGTAACATCCTTGCGCAAGGCCTTGACCGTTTCCCGGGCAATGACTTTGTTGCCGATAGCCGCCTGGATCGCCACCTCATATTGCTGTCGCGGAATAAATTCCTTCATTCTCGCCACCAGGTCGCGACCACGGTGCTGGGCCTTGTCGCGATGGACAATGAGCGATAGAGCATCCACCAGGTCGCCGTTGATCAGTACGTTCAGACGAACCAGACTGCTTTCGCGATAATCGAGGTATTCATAGTCGAAGGAGGCGTAGCCCCGTGAAATCGATTTGAGCCGGTCGTAGAAATCGAGAACGATCTCGTTGAGTGGCAACTCGTAGATCACCATCACCCGATTGGCGGTCAGGTATTTGATTTCCCGCTGCACGCCCCGTTTTTCTTCGCAAAGCGCGAGAACGGCGCCAACGAATTCGTTGGGAACATGAATCGAAGAAAGAATGAACGGCTCTTCGATAAGTGCAATTTGTTGGATTTCGGGCAGTTTGTTGGCGCTTTCGACCCGCAGCAGTTCGCCTTTGACCGTGGTAACCTTATACACGACGGTCGGCGCGGTCGTGATCAGCTCAACGCCAAATTCGCGCTCCAGACGCTCCTGGATGATCTCCATATGAAGCAAGCCAAGAAAACCACAGCGAAATCCGAAGCCCAAAGCCAGTGAGGTTTCCGGCTCGAAGGAAAAGGAGCTGTCGTTAAGGCGGAGTTTTTCAAGAGCGTCTCGCAACGAATCGTATTCGCCCGTGTCGATGGGATAAAGCCCGGAAAAGACCATCGGTTTGACTTCTTTGAACCCTGGCAGGGCAGACGTGGCCGGACGATGCAGGTGGGTAATGGTGTCGCCAACCTTGGCGTCCTGCACAACTTTAATGCCGGCGATGACGAAACCGACTTCTCCGGCCGACAGGTTGCTCATTTCCATCGGGTGGGGTGCAAAAACTCCGACTTTGAGCACCTCATAGCTTATCTTGTTGGCCATGAGCTGGATCTTGTCACCCTTTTTCAGGCTGCCGTCGAAAATCCTCACCAGAATGATAACGCCTTGATAGGAGTCATACCAGGAATCGAATATCAGAGCCCGCAGCGGCGCGTCCTGGTCGCCGGTGGGAGCCGGTACCTTGCTGACGATCGCTTCAAGAATCTCGTGGATGCCGATCCCCTCTTTGGCGCTCGCGCACACGGCATCCGAAGTGTCGAGGCCGATGATTTCCTCGATTTCAGCTTTGACCGCCGCCGGGTCGGCACTGGGCAGGTCGATCTTGTTCAACACCGGAAAGACTTCGAGGTTCTGGTCGATTGCCAGGTACACATTGGCCAGGGTCTGCGCTTCGACACCCTGCGAAGCATCGACCACCAACAAGGCCCCCTCGCAGGCGGTCAGCGACCGGCTGACTTCGTAGGTGAAATCGACGTGGCCGGGGGTATCGATGAGATTCAGGATATACTCGTGGCCATCATCGGCCGAATACTTCAGCCGGACCGCCTGGGCCTTGATGGTAATCCCGCGCTCCCGCTCCAGTTCCATTTTGTCGAGAAACTGGTCGGTTCGCTCTCGATCGGTCAGGGTGCCGGTTGCTTCGAGAAGTCGGTCGGCCAGGGTCGACTTTCCATGGTCGATATGAGCTATGATGGAAAAATTGCGGATAAACCTTTTGTCCATAATCTTCTTTTCATAATGACTTAAGGATGCAAAATGCAATCTGATATAATAATGAAAATATTTCGGGTTGTAAAGTATAATCAGAATCGGCTTTGTCGGCTAAGATTACCGATATCACACGGATCTGTAAATGGAGGAACATCCTCCACCGGAGCATGTTTTCTTCTTGAAATATTCATTTTCACATGCCTAGATTGACCCGAATCAACCTTCTTCAAGGAGTTTTTCCGCGTGAAAACCATCGATACTCTCCTTTCTGAAAGCTGCCGGACGCACAAGGGTAAAACCGCTCTCCGTGAGAAAATCGTCGACGGTTGGGTCCAGACCAGCTATGCCTCGCTTTGGGAACAGGCCGGACAAATCGCCGCCGGTCTCCAACAAAACGATTTCAAGTTTGGAGAGCATGCCGCTCTGCTGGCCCCATCTTCAATACGCTGGGTTATTGCTTACCTCGGCATCTTGCGGGCCGGTGGTGTGGTTGTTCCGATCGATAAAGAACTCAAGACCAACGAACTCAAACATGTCCTCAGCGATTGCGAAGCCAGCCTGATATTTACGACTCGCGGTTATTTGGACTCCCTGCTCGAACTCAAGGACGATCTGCCCCGGCTCGAACGGATCGTTCTCATCGAACAGCGTAAAGGCGACTTCAATAGAAATCGGGAAGCGGTGGCCGCCATTAACGACCTGGTCAATGAATGGTATCGACTGCGCAAAGAATTCCAACTACCGGAAGACCGAACATCCCCATTGGAACAACTGGCCGAACATGCCTATCGGATGCTGATGCCGCCAGAGCACTCGCTGTCCGCGGAACCCCGGAAACAAGATATTTTTACGCCGATCCACAAAATCCGGCAGCAGCTCACCCAACAGGCCAGGCTGCTCAGTTTCGACACCCTCTGCAGCGACAAGGAACCGGATGCGCATCCCCGCACCACGCATGACGCCGCCGTCATCCTGTATACTTCGGGCACAACCGGGCGTTCCAAGGGGGCAATGCTCAGCCACGGCAATATTGTTTCGAATATCCAGGGCGCCACTCGTTTGTTCAAAGTCGACAGCCAAATGCACACTCTCTCGTTTCTGCCGATTAACCATGTATTCGAGCAGGTCTGTGGTGTGCTCCTTCCGCTTTCCGTCGGCGGAACGGTATCTTTTGCCGAATCCATTAAGAAACTGGGTGAAAATCTGGCGGAAGTGAAACCCACCTTTTTCCTCGGCGTTCCAGCCGTGTACCGAATATTCTACGACCGTATCACGAAAAACGTGCAGTCAAAGGCCATCACCCGCGCCCTGTTTTACCTGCCTTTTACCCGCCCCATCATCGCTACCAAAATTAAAAAAATGCTGGGCGAGAACACCACCTTTATTAGCGGCGGCGCAGCTCTGGACCCGGAAATCGCCCGCGGTTTTCGCGACCTCGGCATCAAGATCCTGCAGGGATACGGCATTACCGAAACGTCTCCGGTTATTTCGGCCGAACCGCCCGATGCGCCACGCATCGGTACCGTGGGTCCTCCATTGCAGGATGTGGAGGTGCGCATCTCCAATCCCGACAAGGAAGGTTCGGGTGAAATTCTGGTACGTGGGCCCAACGTCATGCTCGGCTATTTCAACAATCCGGACGCCACGGCCGAAGTCCTGGTCGACGGCTGGTACTATACCGGAGACTTGGGACGTATTGACCAGGATGGTTACCTTTCCATCTGTGGTCGGGCCAAAAACCTTATCGTGACGCCCAATGGCAAAAATGTTTATCCGGAAGAAGTTGAGACTGAACTGCTCAAAAGTCCTTATATCGCCGAAGTCATGGTCTACGGACACAAGGTGTCGCCCAGCGCCGAAGAGGTGCATGCAACCATCTATCCCGATCTTGAAGCGATTGATCAGTATTCCCGAAACCTGGGGAAATCGTCACTCACCGAAGATGAAATTGAAAAGCTGATTCGTATGGAAGTGCTGGAGGCCGGCAAACGGCTGGCGGATTACAAACGAGTGAAAAAATTTACCTTGCGGGAGGACGAATTCCCAAAAACCACAACGAAAAAAATTAAACGATTTGCGGTAGAAGCCCAGATTCCCACCGCAGAATAAAGTAGATTATTATGATTAAGGTATTATAATTGAAAACAGAGGGCCAATAATGGAAGAGACTTTGAAAAAGAACTGCGACCTGAAAAATCAGTGTAAATTCTATTTAAAATACAGTACGCGCACCAGTAACGTTTGGAGGGGGTTGATTAATATCTATTGCCTGGGATCTACCCCGTACCTCTGTGAACGCCGGAAGCATTATTACGAAACGGGAAGTCAGCCGAATGAAAATCTGATGCCTACGGGAAAGCAGATTCCAAATTCTTTCCTTGCCCTCCCCTGAAACAATGATGGAACGCCCTGGCTCATATGGCCTTGAGGCTTTCGTGAAGCAGCGTTAGTTCATCCTTCAGTCTCATGAAAATATCCCTCCCCTGTTCCATGGTCCCCTCCCGCGCCGTTATTTCCAACTGCCTTGCCAATTGATAAGCGGCCTCGGCGTTAAAAAATCCGACAACCGATTTAAGATTGTGCGCAAGAAATTCCACTTCGCGACTCTTTTGCTGGTCAATAGCTACTCGTATCTCTTCTAAATTTTTCAAATAGTCTTCCAGAAAATCCCTGACCAATTCGGACATCAGGGACTTGTTTTCCTGGATGTTCTTATTGAATGCCAAATGGAGGGCCGACTTCGGCACGAGGCGCGAATGAGTTTTTGAATGTTTTTCAAGATGTCGTTCAACGACTTCGTAAAACAGTTCAGGCTTAATCGGTTTGGCAACATAATCATCCATCCCTGAAGCCAGGCATCGTTCCCGGTCTCCTGCCATGGCATAGGCCGTCATGCCAATGAGTGGAATAATAAGCCCTCGATCATGGCAGTACTGACGAATCAGGCGGGTCGCCTCCAGGCCATCGACATTAGGCATTTGGACATCCATCAACACCAGATCGAAGGTTCTGGTACAGACAGCATCGACGGCAGCCTGGCCGTCCGATACGACGGTCATATCCCAATTTTTCTTGCGGGCCAGCGCCAACGCCAATTTTTGATTAAAAGCATTGTCTTCGGCCAACAGGATATGAGGACGAAACGTATCGGTTCGCGGGGTCGGCACTTCGGAAAATTCAGGCGACTTGACGGGTTCGGGTCTTTTGACCGAGCCCGGGCAGAAAACGGCGTTCAATGAATGCTGCAATCGGCTCAAAGAAACCGGTTTGGTCAGATAAGCGTCAATTCCCAACTCAGCACAGTGTTCGAGGCCTTTGCTCAGGCCTTCGGTGGTAAACATCATGACAATCGGCAAGGTCGGATCGATATGTTCGCGTATGATTTCAGAAGTCGTGAAACCATCCATGCCGGGCATCGCATAATCAACCAGAACAGCCGAAAAGGGTTCCTTGCGAAATCGGGCTTCATGAAGTCTCTGAATGGCGCTGTCCCCGGAATCAATCGAGTAGGCCTCGACTCCCAATTGCCTCAGGTTGTCGACAACAACATCCCTGGCAATAGAGTGGTCTTCCACCACAAGGATTTTTTTGCCAAAAAGGTCGTCAGTCATGGCGGGCCACGTCAAACATGATGAACTAAACGGCAGTTCCACGGAAAAGACGCTCCCCTTCCCCACACAACTCTGGAACGAAATTCGACCTCCCATCCCATCGGTGAGAGCCTTGGTAATGGCAAGTCCGAGACCGCTGCCTCCAAACTTGCGCGTGGTTGACGAATCGGCCTGGCTGAAATTTTGGAAGAGTTTATTCTGGAGTTCTTTGGGGATGCCGATACCGGAGTCTTTTATCGAAAAAGAGAGTCTGCAACTGTCTGCCGCCTGTTCAAGCAGATTTACCTGTAGATGGACTTCTCCTTTCTCGGTAAATTTAACCGCATTCCCCAACAAGTTCAAAAGAACCTGGCGCGTACGCAATGGATCGCCATGCAGGCAATCCGGCACCTCGGCGGCCACCGAATAAATTATTTCCAGTCTTTTACTGTGTGCCGGAACCGCCGCGGTCCGCATCGCTCCTTCGACCAGTTCCCGTAGTCTGAAAGGAACCGTCTCGAATTCAAGCATTCCGGCTTCAATTTTAGAAAAATCAAGAATATCGTTGATCAGCACCAGCAGGGAGTCGGATGAGGTTTTCACCGTATCGAGACAATCCCGTTGGTGCTGGGACAAATCCGTTTCGAGTACTAATTCGGTCATGCCGATAATGGCATTCATGGGAGTGCGTACTTCGTGACTCATGTTGGCCAGAAAATCACCTTTGGCCCGGCTTGCCGATTCCGCGGCCAGCTTGGCTTCAAGGAGCTCTTTTTGGGTACGATGGCGGGCCCGCTCGGATGCAGCATATTTGCGAAACCCGAGGCAGATCGTCAGTAAGCCGAAAAACCAGATCAGGGCATGGGTGAACCCCAAATTGGAAAGATCACTGGTGGCCTGCTCTTCATAAGGTCGCATCGGAACCAGTACGGTCAGGCCTCCGCAAACCTTGCCCAGCGAATATCCATGCTGTTTGTGGCACTGAACGCATCCCGGTTCAGCCCGAAGGGGAGTCATCACGCGCAGGACACGTCCCTGGGGACGATGTTCGATGACGGAGACATCTCTTTTGCCCTCAAGAAGCTGTTTAAGCGCAGAACTTTCCCAAGCATCCGGATGGTTGAGTGGGTTCAGCGGATCCAGGCTGGTCATCCCGGTACGAATCCCCAGGGACTGGTCCTCCATGTCATATACCATCTGACTCATGTATTCCGGGTTAACCAGGGTCAATTTCAGCCCGGAACGGGTTTCGAGATCACGGTCGGGATGATTCCGAAGCAGGGGATTGGGGGCGACCCCTGACGCCAGGTTGACATAAATGCCGCCAAAGGTGGATCCCCAGCGACGGTAGAGAATGTCCTTTGCGGACACGGCCCGAGCATGGACCAACGCTAAGTCTTTCAGGTTGGATCGAGTCGTCCAGGTGGTCCAGGATAATGACGAGATAATGAGAGCGGTCCATATTCCGACGAACAAGAAGACATACTTGAGCGGGTATCCATGGATGATTGTTTGGTCATTTGACGGACCGGGCGGGCAACTGCTATTTATCATACGGGAGCTTTCAGCAAACAAAACGTGATTTTCCGAATCTTCGGAAAAGAACTTCAAGATTATATCTTTAAAATTAAAAAATACTTGCAATTTTCTTTCCCAAAATACACGAAAAATTTTTTATTGGTAGTGAAATTGTGCACGGAAATGCTGGAAGAGAATTTTTGAACCCATGAAATCATCTCGAATCAGCGTGGATTTTCAGTGTGACAGAGCCAAAATTCCGTGTTGCCCGCAGCGGGAAGCATGCAAGAAAATTGTCGGGGTGGGATGGATGCTCACCGAGGGAACGGTGGACGGATTGAACCGATAAGTGCCGGCGATGGCATTTTTCCGCGAATCGGTCGCAGAATTGAGACAAGATTCTGATTTTGGCTCAGAAAGGAACGAGTCAGGCTGGGACGATCTGGTAGGCCCTGGCCAGAATGCCGATCAGGGCAATTCCGGCATGTTCCGCGGTCCGGCCGAAAGAAACGACACCATCTTCATGCCCTCCCATGACAAACAGGCCAACCTTCCGGGTCAGGGATTGGGTCATGATATCAGCTACGGCATCGGCCATGGCGGTTGTTCCATAAGCCGCTGTTGCCGGGGTGCGGGGCAGCCCAAGTTGAGCCGCCGCGCGCCAGATATGGGGAGAATGAACATGCATGACCACGCTCAACCCCGGTTCAATCCGGTAAAGGGTGGCATGCGTCATGGCTTCGGAAGAGGGTTTGATTGGACCGGTGGAGGTGACCCGGTTCCGTTCCGGAAAACATCCCGTAACCGTGGTGAAATGTTCAGGTCCGAGTTCAGGGAAAGACCCGGTCTGGGTGCCGGTGATGATAAATGGTCGGGAGGCATTTTCATTAATTGACGGAACACGTCGGCTGATATTGCCAAATCCGTAACCGTCATAGCGCAGAGGGTCCTCACCGAGCAATTGGAGCTGATAGA
>MHXM01000098.1:1565-3714 GCA_001825565.1 Desulfuromonadaceae bacterium GWC2_58_13 | reverse complement strand
GCGCCAGCTGAAATTTGATGACACCTTCCTGGTCGGCCATGTTCGCCCCTCTCCCGATTCCCGTGGTCGTCGCTCAAGGTTTTCCGGACAGTTTATCCCGCCGGTCCTGAAGGATTTTCGCATGACGATTTTCTTCGTCGGCCAACCAGGCAAAAGCATCTCTGCCGTCGCTGGTCCTGGAATTCTCGACAGCTAAGCGAAAAAAATCGGCAAATTTTTCTTCGGCTTCGATGGCCAGCTCCAGGAATTGAAGGTCGTCCTTTCCTGACTTTAGCAACTCTTCTATCCTCTCGACCGAAGGGAACACCCGCTCCGAGGAAAATCGCCGAAGATAAGGCAGGAAAAGCTCCTCATTCTCCCAGAAAGCCCCGTCCTGGTATTTGGAAACCATGCTTTCCAGGGTTTTTAAATGGGCAATTTCGTCTTGAGCCAGCAAAGAAAAAATTTCTCTGACCAGTTCGTTGCGGGCCTTGGTCGACAGGATCGAATAAAATTGCCGGCCCTGCTTTTCAACCTCCATGGCTGCCCGAATTACTTCAAAACCACTGAAATCCTCGATTCCTGACATGCGGACTCCTGACTAATGGTGATTGAGATACCAACGCATCACTTCCCGAACAACCCCTTGATGGCATCATCAAGCATTTTTTTTGCCGGTTCGTTGGCTTGAGCATCGGTATCTTTGGATTCGAGTTTAAAAACTTTTTCTTCAAGCTTCTTCTGGAGCTCATTCCGGGCTTTTTCCTTGACCTTCGATTTAAGCACCTTGGTGTCAAAAGAGAATTTTGGCCGGGACAGGGTCCCGGCAATTTTCAGCGGCAGCTCCCCCCACCCCTCCTGATCGGTAAAGTACTGGGCCACCTCCCCTTTTCGATCCAGCTTGGCCGTCAGCTCCGGCGACAGGCGTGCACCGAGATTGAGGTCAAGATTGCCATCGAGGCCGATAGTGCCATTGGGAGCCATCCTCACTTCCTTGCCGGTAAAATCGCTGTCCATTAGAATCTTCCCGTCCCGCAGGGTAAAACTCCCCTTGGCCTGGCTGAAATGCAGATCTCGCAATTCGTCAAGGTTGACAAAATCAGCCAGTCCCTGGACCAGCGAAGAACCGGTCAGTCGGCCGTCGGCCACTTCCAGTTTCCCCAAACCTGACAGACTCTTTCGAATCGCCTCAGGCTGAGTCCCCCTACCGCTGATTTCGGTCTCCAGGGAAAGTCCGCCGAATACCGTTCCCGCCGCCTTGGGCGCGAAAACCTTAACGATCGGCTCGGCCTGTACACTGGTCAGATTAAGTTTGGCATTGTAAACCAATCCTTTTTTACCCAAGTCGACCGTGCCCGTCTTACTGAACGTACCGCCGGCCACATTGCCGGTCATGGTTTCAATCGTGAGAAGATTGTCAACCAGTCGGTAGCGCATCTGGAAATTATCGATATTGAGCCCCTGGTACACCGTCCGACCAATTCGCACTTCACCATCGGCTTTAACCGGCAGATCAAAAGGTCCGATTTCTTCAGCCTGTTTTCCCCCTGTGGCTTTACCGGGGATGCCGGATTTTCCGTTTCCACCGGCGATGGGTGCCGCCCCGGCCTTGAGCAGCGGATCGAGCATGAAATGCTCGGACGTAACCAGGCTGGAAACAACGATTGGCTTGCCGAACAGGTTGGAAGCCTTAAAGCTGATATCGGCCGAATTGTCGCCGAGGGTCAACTTGAGTTTGTCGGTGACCACCTGATCGCCGGACAGTGAAAGCAGGCCGGTGAGCGCGGGACGCAAGTCGCCGGCGGAAGCCTGAATGCCGGACAGGGACACCTCGCCTGTTTTAAGAAGAGCCAGCGGCTTGTCCACGGCTCCCGCCAGGTTGATTCGGGCGCGAACCGTCCCGGCCGGATCAAGTTCCTCCACCTGTTTTACCAACTCCCTGGGGACGGCCGCCAGGGCTGCACGCAGGTCGAGTTCGTTGAGAACGACCATGAGATCGATTTCAGGTGTGCTCGAATAATCGACAACCCGACCGGAAAGGTCAAGCACAATGCCATTCAGGTTGACACTGGCCCTGGTTATCTGGACTGCTGCGTTGGCCAGGTCCACCTGAAGGTCATAATCCAGGGCCAACGAAGCATCACTGATCGGCGCGCCAGGCAGCGCATCC
>MHXM01000098.1:0-1551 GCA_001825565.1 Desulfuromonadaceae bacterium GWC2_58_13 | reverse complement strand
ACCCCACCATCGGCGCTGAGATCCAGATTAAGCTTGAGTGCTCCCATCTTGCCGGGAAGCTGATCCCGGAAATAAGGCGAAAAAGCGGCCACGTCGAAATCGGAGAGTTGAAGATTAACCCGTCCGGACCGGGTTTGCAGGTTTGTATTTCCGTCAATATCTAAAATCGAACCGTTAAGTCGGGCCTTGATGTTAAAAGGGAATGCCTGCCGCAGGGAGATGTGACTGGCCCGCAGGCTCAGTTCGTTCATCTTGTAGCGATAGGGGATCTTGGGGTTGATCGCGTAATCGACAAATTGAAGTTCGCCTCCCGCGATGGCGACGTTGGAAACAATCAGGTCGATAGACTTCTTTTGGGTGGAATCGTTTGTTTCGACGGCAACCGGAGTCTGCGGATTGACGGGAGTCTCATCCGTTCCACCGACCAGGTCGGTGAAATTAAAACTGCCGTCAGCCTGTCGGATCAGGGTAATTTTCGGGGCGTCCAGACGAATTTCGTCAACCACAACCCGCGTAAACAGAAGCGGCCAGAACTGGTAACGCAACACAACCTGATCGGCAGCGACAAAAGCTTCATTGCCGGTTTTTTCCTTGATCAGGAGATTTTTCAGCACAATGCCTGAGAAGAGGCTGACTTCGACGTCGCCGAGCTGGACCTCACGGTTCAGGGCCTGTTGTGCCAGCGGAATTATCCACGCCTTAACCCGTTCAGGGGTGATCAACGTTTTTATTAACACGACCAGGGTGACGACCAGCACAACTACGATGGCGGCAAAAACGCTCCCAATTTTCCAGGTTTTTTTCATCATTGTCTCCGTTGAGTCGGCTCAGGTTGCGGAACGCAACGTCTCTGAATCGGATCGACAAGCATCCCGCCCATTAAAAGAATCAGCGACCAATGGCAGGCTGAGACCGGTTGGACCGAAAGCCTGTTGCCTCTTTTCAAGACATCCAGATCAAACAGCCCCGGGTGGCTTTTGAGCATGGACCTTGTCACCGGATGCGGAAGCGCGCTTACCGCCTGAACGTCAACCATGTACCAGATCGGATCTTGCTCCGTCGCCTTGGGGTCGAAATGCGCGCTCCGGGGATCAAGCGCGGTGTGGTCCGGATATCCGTTTGTCACCACCCTGGCCACTCCGACGATGGCTGGATCCGCTAAATTGCTGTGATAAAAAAGCACCCCATCGCCGATGCGAACCACATCTCGCAGCAGGTTCCGCGCCTGGTAATTGCGGACCCCATCCCAGGAGGAAATCTTCCCGGGAGCATTCACCAAGTCCTGGTAGGAAAAACAGTCCGGCTCAGACTTCATCAGCCAGAAGTTTGTCATCGAATTTCCTTATGAATTAAATTTACATTTTTTGACTTCGGTCAAGGGGCTTAAGTCGCTCGCCCTGTACTGTAGATTTCAACAAGGACAACAAATTATACACAGCCTTGGGAGCAATTTCACCTTTTTGGAAATTTCTAATCAATATTCGGCGGCTAAGTCATCAAAGGAGATACACCATGGGTATTTTAGATTGGCTCGGATTAGCATCGGTGGAA
>MHXM01000097.1:978-5195 GCA_001825565.1 Desulfuromonadaceae bacterium GWC2_58_13 | reverse complement strand
CTGGCCAATCTTTTTTACCTGAGTGTCGACGAGCGCAAGTCGGAGATCGGCTTGAAAAAAGCCCTGGGCGCGAAAAACAGCGCCATTTTGCTGCAATTCCTGAGCGAAGCCCTGACCCTGACCCTGATCGGCTCGTTGTTCGGCATGGCGCTCGGCATGGCCATGGCGCAACTTCTTGAGCGGCTCGGCATCCTGGAAATCCTGTTTTCGTGGAAGGTTTTTACCTATTCAACCCTGGCCTCCGTGGCCATCGGCATCCTGTTCGGCCTGCGCCCGGCCAGAAAAGCAGCAGCCCTGGTGCCAATCGAAGTGCTTAAAGGATGACAAGGGGCGGCCCCCCGTGGCCGCCCTTGTTTCCGCCATCGTCGAAAAACCCGGGCGAACACGAGGTTCGCCCCTACACCAATCGCCGGTCTGCCATGCCTCTCAGCCTGAAAATCGCCCTGTCCTCCCTGCGCGCCCACCGGCTGCGCACCATCCTGGCCATGGTCGGGGTGCTGCTCGGCGCCCTGGCGCTGACCGGGGTGCAACATATTTCCCGGGCCATGATGGAGAAGACCGAGGTCGAAACGGCCAAGCTCGGGACCAACCTGTTCGTGGCCCGCGCCGGGCAGGTCTCGTTCCGCCGGATGGGAACGGCCAGGGCACGCAACGAAGCCCTCACTTTTACCCTGGGGGACGCCCGGGCCCTGATGGACGGCATCCCTTCCGTGCGGCTCGGCGCGCCCTTCATTGAAAAAACCATGCCGGTGCGCTTCGAGAGCATCAAGATCCCCTGTCAGTTGGTCGCCACGGGATCCGATTATCCCCTGATTCGCAACTTCACCCCCGCGCATGGCCGGTTTTTCACGGCCCGGGAAGCCGCCGGACGGGACCGCGTGGTCGTGTTGGGTGCCAAGATCGCCGAACGCCTGTTCGGCGCGGCACCCAAAGCCCTGGGCCAGCAGGTCTTTTTTTCCCAGGCCGGGGCCCGGGTAATCGGAGTGATGGAAACCAAGGGCGCCGACATCTCCGGCACCGATCAGGATGAACAGGTTTTTGTTCCGATCCCGACCTATATGCGCCGCTTCGCCAATCAGGATTGGATCTCCGGCATCTACCTGCAACTCGACACCCCCGCGGCCTACCTTTCCGCCAAGGATGCCGCCACCGCCATCCTGCGTCAGCGACACAACATTGGCACCGGAAAGGAGGACGATTTTTCGGTGCTCACCGCCCGCGACACCATGCAGGTGCAACAGCAAGCCCTCGACCTGGTGCAGACCCTGGGGCTGATCAGTTCATCGATTTCCTTTGCCGTCGGCGGTCTCGGCATCCTGTCGATCATGGTTTTGCTGGTGCGCACCCGCCGCCTAGAAATCGGCATACGTCGTGCGGTCGGCGCCCGGCGCATCGACATCATCCGCCAATTCATGCTTGAGGCCGCCTTGATGGCCGGCGCCGGCGGCGGCCTCGGGGTCGTCCTGGCTCTGATACTGCTGGTGATCGTTTGCCGGGTCGGCGGACTGCCGCTGGTGATCGAACCGCTGCTGGTGATCGGCTCGCTGTCCGGGTCGGTGGCGCTGGGACTGGCCGCGGGCGCCTATCCCGCCTGGCAGGCGGCGCACATCGAAATTCTCGAAGTACTGAAGTCCAAGGGATGACCATGCGGAAGGAACCTCCCCAGCGATGAGATACGGCGGCCGGTTGCTGCTGCTTCTGCTGGTTCTGGCCGGCAGCCTCCTCCCGGCCGCCGCCGAAGAAGCGGAAGACCGGGCACTGGTGACGCTACTGCGCCAGCGGGCTCTGCCGCTGGCCAGGGAAGCGGATCTCGACCCGCTGCTTGAGCGCGCCCGAAAAACCCGCCTCGTGCTGCTCGGCGACGCCAGCCACGGCAGCTACGACTTCTACCGGGTACGCACCCATATCACCCAACGCCTGCTGCGCGAGCAGGGATTCTCCTTTGTCGCCATCGAGGGGGACTGGGAAGGCGTCGCCGCCGTCGACCGCTACGTCCGCAACCTGCCGGGGGCTGCCGGAACCGCGACGGCCGCCTTGCAGGGGCTGGGTTCCTGGCCGGGCTGGGTGTGGAATAACCGCGAGATGGAACGGCTGGTCGAGTGGCTGCGCCGGTTCAATCTGCAGCGACGGCCGGAAAAACGCATCCCCATCCATGGCATGGATCTGCTGGGATTTTCCGCTTCTCTCGACCAACTGGTCGATCGGCCAGAGACGGCCGCCGCCGGCAATCGGCTCAAGGAATGCCTGTCTCCTTACCTGGATAATCCCATGCACTATCCGGAAGCCTTACTTCAGGAGGCCGACGATTGTGTCGAAGCCGTCGCTTCACTCCGGGATTCGTTGGCAGGAACCGGCACGGGCCGCTCCTTCGGTTTCGAACAACGGCTGCGAATCGTGGAAAATGCCGAAGCCTATTACCGGGCCATGGCGACCTCCGCCGCCGGGGCCTGGAACCTACGGGTGGCCCATTTCGCCGACACCCTGGAGTTTCTGCTCGCTCACCAGGGCCCGGAGTCCAAGGGAATCGTCTGGGCCCACAACACCCATATCGGCGATGCCCGGGTCACCGACATGGCGGCCCGAGGCACGCAGAGCCTGGGCGAGTTGCTCCGTCAACGATTCCCTCCGACAACCCTGCTGCTGGTCGGTTCGGCCTGCTACCGGGGGACGGTGCTGTCGAGTCGCCAGTGGGGCGCCCCGGTTGAAACATTCACCATGCCGCCGGCGGTCGCCGGAAGCTTCGAAGAGCTCATGCACCAAACCGGGCTCGCGGTCGCCTATTGGTTGTTCGAACCGGACGACCGGGAGCAGGGACCGCTAGCGCGGCCCCGCGGACAACGGGCGGTCGGGGTCGTCTACGATCCGGAGGCCGACTCCCGGGACAATTACCTTGGCACCCTGTTGCCGGCCCGTTATGATGCCCTTATTTACGTCGACACCACCACCGCCCTGGAACCCTTGGGCGGGGCCGACTGACCAAGGATTCCCCCATGAAACAACGCAACGTCATGGAACAATTTCAACGATCCATCACCTACGGCGTCACTGCCGGAGAAGACGGTCGCATGACCCTGCGCAGCCTGTTGCAGGACCGCTTTCACGACATCGAAGCGATCATCATCGCCGATATTGCAAGCCTCGAAATCGTCGACAGCCGGGTCGAGTTCCGCAGGGCACCCACCAGCGACTGCCCCAAGGCGATCGAACGACTCGAACTGCTGAATGGCTTCGTCATCGGCCCCGGTCTCAGCCGCAAGCTGGCCGAGGTTTTCGGCGGCCCGACAGGCTGCGGCAACCTGCGCACCATGCTGGCGGGACTGCTGCCGCTGGCCCTCAACCTGCAGGCCGCCGCCGGACTCCGCGACGACGAGGAAGCGATCGCCGCCATTCACGAAAAACTCCTCGGCACCTGCGCCGGCTATCCGCGTCCGGAAGAGGATCGGTAGGGGCAGGCCCCTGTGCCTGCCCTGGTTTTTACATATCGCCAGAATTTGGGCAGCCACGGGGGGCTGCCCCTACGAAAATCTCCGCACCAAAGGCCGAAAGGAACAATCATGACCGTCCGTCTGACCATCCTGTGCGAAAACTCGGTCCGCCCCCAGGCCGGGCTGATCGGCGAACACGGCTTCGCCTGCCATGTGGAAACCCCTGCGGGAAACTACCTGTTCGACACCGGCCAGGGTTTCGGGATTCTTCAGAATGCCCTCACCCTGAGAAAAGATCTGTCCGCCATCCGAGCGATTCTGCTCAGCCACGGCCATTACGATCACACCGGCGGGCTGCCGGCGGTATTGCAGCAGACCGGCCCCATCGACATACATGGCCATCCCGACCTGTTTCTCGAACGTTATCGGGAAAAACGCTTCATCGGCATCCCCCACCGGCGGCAATACCTGGAGTCGCTGGGCGCTCGTTTCCTGCTCTCGCGGCAGATGAGTGAGGTGGCGCCGGGCCTGTGGCTGACCGGGGAAATCCCCCGGCGCACCACCTTCGAGCAGGGCGACCCGCTGATGACGGCGGTCCGCGGCGAGGCCTCGGCCCACGACGACATTCTCGACGATACGTCGCTGGTGATCGATTCGGAAAAGGGATTGATCCTGGTCCTCGGCTGCGCCCACGCCGGATTGGTCAACATCATGGAATACGTGCTGGAACAGACCGGGCGGGACGGATTCCACGCCATCCTCGGCGGCACCCATCTGGGCTTCGCCGACGAC
>MHXM01000097.1:744-883 GCA_001825565.1 Desulfuromonadaceae bacterium GWC2_58_13 | reverse complement strand
GAGTGTGCTGGAAGGGTGAAACAGAATGGTTACAGGCGCCGCGTTTCCGGCCGAGAACGACACCTCTCAAGATCCGCCCCAGACATCCTTCAGATACGACGGACCGAGATTGTTCATCTGCTGCTCGATTCTCAGTGCC
>MHXM01000097.1:0-680 GCA_001825565.1 Desulfuromonadaceae bacterium GWC2_58_13 | reverse complement strand
CCAATCGGGCGGCCTCTCTCCGGGTCAGACGCAAGGGCGGCTTGCCGAAGAAGCGTTTTGACGCCGCTTCCACGCCATAGACGCCATCCCCGAATTCGGCGACATTCAGATAGACTTCGAGAATCCGCCGCTTGGGCCACAGGACCTCGATCATGACCGTAAAGTAAGCCTCCAGCCCCTTGCGAACGAAGCTCTTCCCTTTCCAGAGAAACAGGTTCTTGGCCACCTGCTGGCTGATGGTGCTGGCCCCCCTCATCCGTCCGCCCTCTTCCATATCCTCCAAGGCATCCACCATGGCTTCGAAGTCAAAACCGAAGTGGTCCGGAAACTTCTGATCCTCGGAGGCCACGACCGCCAGGGCCATGTGCGGGGAAATCTCCCGCCAGTTCGCCCACCGATAATCGATGGCGGTATACGGACGGGCCCCCAAAAGTCCCTCGGCGTAGCGACTTACCATGAACGCGCTGGTCACCGGCGGCACAAAGCGCAATAGTAGTACCGCCAGCAGGCAAAGCACCAACAGGCCGAGGGCCAGCTTTGCGGCCGAGCGAACAAGTCCGGATACGATGCCCCTGGTTTTTCCTTCCACCATAAACCACCCAATAAAAAGCAAATTTCTTCACCACATCGCCCAAACGTCAAAAGCCACCTTGGGCGACAAACCCATGAGGCGGATCCTT
>MHXM01000096.1:3623-5094 GCA_001825565.1 Desulfuromonadaceae bacterium GWC2_58_13 | reverse complement strand
TACCCGTTTTTTTGAAAATACCTATTGGGTTTTGCCTTCCGTTGCGTCGTCGCGGCGTTGCGTGAGATCGGTTTTGACTTGATCCTTTATCCCGTCAAAAAAAAGCCTGAAAGATTTTGAACACGGATGAACGCGGATTTTCACGGATCGAGCATGGAGCAAAATCTGGAATGAAGAGAACAACATTCAGAACCTTCTCGCCACAGAACTTCAGAGTAAATCAAAGGTTAAAACCAAGGCGTCTGCGTTCTCGTCCTTCTCAGGGGGACAGGCACCTGCGGAGCCAGTCCCCTCAAGAGCTCTGTAGCGGAAGTCCGATGGTGCGGTGGACGGGGTCGGCCAGGGGCAGAGCCGTTTCCGGCCCTGCCCCTGATGTGCCGGTAAATTAACGGCGGGATTTTTTTCTCAGCAGCAGGAGTCCGGCCAGGCCGGCCCCGAGGAGGAGCATGGTCGAGGGCTCCGGCACGATCGCCCCGGCAATGGCATCGCTGGCGCTATTGTCCCCGGCCCAGAACAACCTGGACCGGGCGTTGAGCCCCGGCAACAAATCCACATCGAAACCGAATGAGTAGACGTATTTCGCCTCCTGCCCCAGCAAATCGTTGCGAACCACATCGAAGCCGGCAAGCAGCGATCCTTCGGCGATGGCCACGATGGGTTCGAGAACGTTCACCCCGTCCCAATAGTACTCGCCGTAACCGATGCCACCGAAATCGTCACCCGTATTCTCTTCAAAAAAATCCGCCGACGTCTCCCATTCACTTACCGAGTAAAGCCCGGCCTGCAACGAGCCGGCCGTTGGCGCTACCCCTTCGGTCCAGAGAGAATGATTTTCCAATACAACGCCATACTCATAGGTGCCGTCGCCGTTGAGATCGAGAGCCAGATCCGAGAGATAAAAATGGTAGGCCGTATTATCGGACAGGGTGGTGAAGGAGTAATGTTCGGATACATTGGTGAAGACTTCGACGTTGATCCTGCCTTGAGACTGACTGACGTTGATCCCGTAAACCCCAAAATAATCCGGGTCGCCAATCACATCCATCCACCCGGTGTAGGCGTCACTGCGACTGTGCCCCTCAAGAACCGGGCCGTAGTCGTTTATGGTATAGGTGGTCGCCAGGGCTTTGCTTAAGGGTGAAACCAGGGTGATCAGCAAGAAAACCGCAACAGATAAAACCTTCATTTTTCCCTCCTCTTTTCGCCGTCATTCGGCACATTTGGTCTTCGGTTTCCGTCCCGGCACCCCGGGCTGAGTCAGAGGTTGTGGCAGGGGGACGGGCCCTTGCGGAACCGGTCCGTTAACACTCTCGAAAACTCGAAGATATAAAAGCCATTTACCTCCAACATCCGAGGCAACAGGGCCGGTTTCAACTACATCGAGTCCACCTCCGCAATGAATAAGAAACCTGATCGGGTCAGGCGCCAAGCAAGAAAACCTTAATATTAAAGTATCTAAATTTGAATTAGT
>MHXM01000096.1:709-3616 GCA_001825565.1 Desulfuromonadaceae bacterium GWC2_58_13 | reverse complement strand
GAATCTGAACAGTGCGGCTCTTCCACTGAAAAGTTCCCCTGGAAAAAGGGCGCCGGGGGGATTTTGGCCGGGCCGGTGACGAACAACGGGAGTCAATCGCGCAGGGTTGACATGGAAGCCTCCCGGGCCGGCAGCCCCGGGAGAAAAACCACAGAAAAAACCTGCCGGGGCCAAGGGCGAATCGCTGGTTGAAAAGGTTGCGGGGGTCGGATATGATTCCCCTTCCGACCCCTGTCTGTCCATCCATCCACGGGAGCCCCCCATGATCCCCATCTATGGTCTGCTGTTTTTGGTGCTGCGGGCCCTGGCCCTGAAACTGGCGACAACGGAGCGCTAAATCATGACCCTGTCCGAATTCGAGCAAAAACGGATCGAAAAACTATTTTCCGGGTTCTGCCGGGAGCGAGTTCCCCCTCACCTTCACGATCAGATCCGCATTGAATTCCGGATCAAGGGAAACGAGGTGACGCTGTACGAATCGCGCCCGCATTACCTGGATAAATCGACCTGGTATTCAACTCCGATCGCTCGTTTCAAAAAAGACCCGAAAACGGAATCCTGGCAACTCTATTGCGCCGACCGCAACGACAAGTGGCACAGTTACAAGGGCTGCCCGCCGGCTCTGGATATCGGGAAACTGCTCGCTCAGGTCAAAAGCGACCCGACCGGAATTTTCTGGGGCTGATTTCGCAGAAGGGACAAGGCGATGTGGGACCAGCGATAGAACACCGGGAAATAGGTCTACGGCAAACGGGCCAACGATTTTCTGGTCGGCGTCAGCGACCAACTGCTGCCTTGGGCGAAGGGAAAGGACGCAACGCGGTCTTTCTTGCCAAGGGCTTGACTCCTCAACTAAATTGGCTCGTCTTTGCACGAGGGTAAATCTGCTTGCAACCGAACTGAGCGATCCGATGCCGTTTCAAACCCACGCCTTCAAACTCGACCGCTTCGATCCCCTCGCCCTGTTCGCGCGGCTGTGCCCGGAGGGGCCGGGCTTTCTCGACAGCCCGACGCCGTCGCCCCGCACCGGGCGCTTCAGCATCGTCCCCCTGCGGCGCCGGGAAACCTACCGTCTCGACGAACGCGGCCTCACCCGGCTCGACGAACGGGGCGCAACGCCGCTTCCCGGCGATCCCTTCGCCGTGCTGGAGTACATCCTGGCCGAGCGCCGAGTCGCCGCGACGGGCGCGAAGGTCGCTTTTCCCGGCGGGTTCTTCGGCTACTTCGGCTACGATCTGGCCGGCTGGATCGAAGATCTCCCCCGCCGGGCCCGCCGCGACCGGCCGGTTCCCGACCTCTGGCTCGACTGGGTCGACCTGACCGCGATCTACGACCACCGGGAACAAACCCTGACCCTGGCCTCCCTCGATTTCAGCATCGACCTGATTCGGCTCGAAACCAAGGTCCGCGCCGCCCTGGCCCAGCCGCTGACCGGCCACCCACTGCCGCCGACCGCCCCGCCGCAACCGGTCCTGAGCCAACAGCAGTTCGAGGGAATGGTCGAACAGGTCCGCGAGTATATCGCCGCCGGCGACATCTATCAGGCCAACCTCTCCTGCCGCTTCGACGGCCGCTTCAAGGGAAACACCCGCGATCTGTACGCCCGGCTGCGCCGGATCAACCCCTCCCCGTTCGCCTGCCTGCTGCGCTCGCCGGGGCTGGAGATCATCTCCTCATCCCCCGAACGGCTGGTTTCGCTGCACAACGGGGTGGCCGAAACCCGTCCCATCGCCGGCACCCGCCCCCGCGGCTACACCCCGCCCGAGGATGCCACGCTCGGCGCGGAACTGCTCGGCCATCCCAAGGAGAGAGCCGAACACGTCATGCTGCTCGACCTCGAACGCAACGACCTGGGCAAGGTCTGCCGGCCGGGAAGCGTGGCGGTCGACGAACTGATGGTGCTCGAACGCTATTCCCACGTCACCCACATCGTCTCCAACGTGCGCGGCGAACTGCGGGAAGGGGTCGGCCCCTTCGCCCTGCTGCGCGCCGTCTTCCCCGGCGGCACCATCACCGGGGTACCGAAAAAACGCTGCATGGAAATCATCGACGAACTCGAACCGGTCGGGCGCGGCGCCTACACCGGCAGCGCCGGTTACATCAGCGTCACCGGCGACATGGACCTGAACATCCTGATCCGCACCTTTCAGCGCATGGGCAACGAGATCAGCTACCAGGTCGGCGCCGGCATCGTCGCCGACTCGGTACCGCACCAGGAATGGGCCGAATGCCTGGCCAAGGGGATGGCCCTGCAACAGGCCCTGGGGGAAGAATCATGATCGTCAACTTCGATGGAACCTTTCTGCCGGCAGCCGAAGCCCGCCTGCCGATCAACGACGGCGCGGTTCTCTTCGGCGACACCCTGTTCGAAACCCTCAAGGCGCACCAAACGGCGATCCGCTACCTGGAGCAGCATCTGGATCGCATCGAGCACTCCTGCCGGCTGCTCGACATGCCCTTCAATCGCCGGCGGGTCTGCGAAGCGCTGCTGGCCACCGCCGCCCGCCTCAGATCACCCTGCTCCCGCCTGCGCCTCACGGTCAGTCGCGGACCGTTCGCCTCGCTGGCTTTTCCGGCAGCGGAACGGGGACATTTCATCCTCACCGCGACACCCTACGCCGAACCGACCGACGACGAACGCCGCCGGGGAGCCCGCTGCGTCTTCGCCCCCAACCGCCGGGTCAATCCCCTCTCCCACCTGCCGCAGATGAAGCGGGGCAACTACGCCGATTGCCTGTACGCCGCCAACTTCGCCCGCGAACGGGGCGCCCGCGAAGCCCTATTCGTCAGCGAAACCGGTCAGGTTCTCGAAGGCGCGACCAGCAACCTCTTCATCGTGCAAGGGAAAACCCTGGTCACCCCGCCCGCCGGCCAACGGGTGCTCGACGGCATCCTGCGCCGACAGGT
>MHXM01000096.1:402-664 GCA_001825565.1 Desulfuromonadaceae bacterium GWC2_58_13 | reverse complement strand
CAACGCCCTGATCGACATTCTGCCGATCGCAAGCATCGAAAATCACAGGATTTCACAGGGTCCAGTCACTCACTCCCTGCGCAACCGGCTGCACCCAGGAACAGAATAAAAAAACCTTTCATAATGACTTGACCGAAACCGCTTATCTCACTATAATTCACCCCACTTTGCCGAAGTGGTGGAATTGGTAGACACGTCGGTCTCAAAAACCGATGGCTTCTAGCCGTGCCGGTTCGATTCCGGCCTTCGGTACCATGTAGTT
>MHXM01000096.1:0-371 GCA_001825565.1 Desulfuromonadaceae bacterium GWC2_58_13 | reverse complement strand
TTTCTTTGGTGGTTAACAATTTGCTCCAATTATGCTCCAATGAAAAACGAGCAAGGAGTAAATTATGGCCAGCATTCGTAAACGTGGGGACCGACAGTGGGAAGTGAGAATCCAGAGGAAAGGGTTCGAACCCATCATTAAAACATTCCCGACCAAATTCGCTGCAGAAAAATTTGCCAGGGAGATCGAATCTCAAATAGATCGCCGCGTCTGGGTTTCAAATGTCGAGGCTGAAAAAATGACCCTCGAGGGAATCCTCAAACGTTACCTTCGGGAGGTCACCCCACAGAAGAAAGGAAAGAAGCAGGAAACCAGCAGGATCAATGTTGATGCGTTCGCAGAAAGTACAAACGGCTTAAGTTGCTAAAAAT
>MHXM01000095.1:2117-5730 GCA_001825565.1 Desulfuromonadaceae bacterium GWC2_58_13 | reverse complement strand
GGTCAATGCCGACAGCACCTGCAGCAACGTCAGCTGTCATGGCGGCCAGACCACCCCCAACTGGTGGACCGGACAATTGTCGGTCAACAGCGAATGCGTTTCCTGCCACACGTCCGGGACGACCCAGTACAACGGCTACAACTCCGGAGAACACAGGAAGCATCGCAACCAGTCGTGTACCGTTTGTCACAACATCAGTGCCCTGGCCAACGGACACTTCGGCAGCTTGAACACCTCCGGCATGGAGGGCAATGCCCCGGCAACCGTTGGTGGCGGCTCGACCAGGGTCACAAGCTATGATCCCGGCACCGGCAGCTGCACCACCAGCAACTGTCACGGTCGGGAAACCTGGTAAGATTTCCATCCGCAAAACCCTCCGGGGAGCCTGCAACGGCTCCCCGGAGTCGTATTGAAAGGCCAGCGATCAAGTCCGATCGACCACTTTTCTCCTTGCTCGGCTTTGTCCAAAAATTGTAGCGAGGCAGCCGGCATGTTTTTGCGCCGTGCGGATTTATGTTTTCGAAGGAGCCTGTTAGGAAGGTCTTAATTATAATTTGTGTTGCAAAATACACAGGGAATCTATAGGGTATACGCATGAAATGATTCAAGGGGTACCATGACGCGAACAGTTGGTTCATACTGGATATGCGCCGTTTTTATTGCCTGCCTTTTGTTGACACGGGCGGGCTATGTTTCCCGTGCCGTGGCTTTTACCTATACGCCCTCTCCCATCGAACACCCCGAAACCGCTATTGCCAGTCATACCCCCCTTGCCGAGCACCTCTCCAGAATACTGGGGCTGCCGGCCAGAATCCACTATGAGCAGAACCATGCCGATATCATTCGCCTTTTTCAGGAAAAGAAGATCGACCTGGTCCAGGTGGGACCCCTTCCCTATGTGAAACTCCGGGAGCAGTACCCCCAGGCCATTCCTCTGGCCATATTCAGGGAGGCCGACGGAAAACCTTCTTATGCCTGCGTCCTGGCAACCGCGTTCGACGGTCCGAAGAAGATAGAAGATCTTCGGGGTAGCATTGTCATGGTGCAGCCCCTCTCAACCTGTGGCCCGCTTTCGGTACATTACCTTCTGGGCCGGCACGGCAGGGAGTTAGCCCAATTCCCTTATGATTACCTGAATAACCAGGACAATGTGGCCCTTGCCGTCATCAGGGGCGAATATGCCGCCGGGGGCATCAAGTCATCGATCGCGGCTAAATATGGATCACTGGCCTTGCGGATTCTGGATGAAACGCCGCCTTTTCCCGGATTGGTCCTGGTCGGCAATGGGGCGACCTTGTCCACCGAGCAACTTGCGGCCATAAGAGAAGCGCTGCTGGCGGTATCGCCGGAAAGCGACCACGGATTCATTGCGGGTAAATACGGATTTGCTCCGGTAGCGGACAACGACTACCAGGCGATACGAGATTTCTCCGGAGACGCGCAATAGGGTGAGATGCTGAAATCCAGGATGGGTCACTACATGCTTCCGGTGTTTGTCTGCATTATCTCGGGCCTGGTCTGGCTGACGGGGTTCGCTTTCATGCGCCATGAACGCGACACCCATGTCGCTCTCAACCTGGCCAAGCAGACCGCGGCTCAGGAAATTGCCTGGAAGGCCGTTACCATCTCTCATCGACATACCATGGAGGCTTATTTTCAGACCTATGTCATGAAGCCGGAGGTGCTTGCGCTGCTCCAGGAAGCGGTTACCTCCGACACGGAGCAGCAGAACATTCTGCGGGCCAAGCTGTACCGCATGTTGTATCCGAGCTATGAACAGCTTCACCGGCAGGATATCCGCCAATTTCATTTTCACACGCCCGACAACCGATCCTTTCTTCGTTTTCACGCGCCGCACAACAGCGGCGACTCCCTGGCGGCCAGCAGACCGTCGGTGGTTGAAGCCAATGCCAGCCTGAAACCGGTATTCACTTTTGAAACCGGCCGGCGCATGGTCGGTTTTCGCAACGTATTCCCCATTGTCTGGAACGGCCGGCACCTCGGGAGCGTGGAGTTCAGCCAGCCCTTCGAGGCGCTCCGGCGCGAAATGCATGCTCTCGATCCCGATTGTGAATATCTGCTGGCGGTTCATGATGAGGCCATTCTTCCCAAGCAGCTCGATGAATACATGGGGCTTTTTGAACCGGCGCAATTCAGCCGGAAGTGGCTGTTGGAAGATCCGCACGGGCAACTTCCCGACAGTTCGCCGCCCCTCTCGCCGGCGGTTCAAGCCGTGTATGAGCGGCTTGGGACGTCGCAAGAATTTTTGGCGGGGTTGGCCGGCGAAAACTCCGGCTCCATCGTGGTCCGGCATATGAATTCAGCGGTTCGCGTCACCCTGCTGCCGCTCAATGATGCCAAGGGGAGCTCGAAGGCGGTCCTGCTCTCCTTTTCCCGCTCGCCCGAACTTGATGAAATATATTTCGGCCATGGCCTGAACCTGACCGTGTTCAGCATCATGCTGCTGCTGGGCGGGACGACATTCTACCTGTTTCTCCGGAGCGTGCAGACGGTACGGAAGCAGGAACAATACCTGCGGCTGATCGCCGACACCATGGATGACAGTCTCTATGTCATGGACAAGGACGGTACCATCACTTTTGCCAACCTTGCCGCCTCGGAGGCGCTCGGACTCTCCGGCAACGCCCTGGATGGAAAAATTGCCCATTATTTGTTTCATCACCACGGCTCGAAGGAAAAAACCCCTTTGACCGACTGTCCGATCTACACGGTTATTCATGCCGGAGAGCGCTATGAGGGAGAAGAGTGGTTCTGCCGCGCGGATGGCACTCCGTTCCTGGTGGAAGTGGCCAGTCAACCAATGCTGCAGGGTCGCAAGGTGATCGGCTCGGTAACCGTCTTCCGGGATATCACCGAACGGAAACGACTTGAAACCCAACTGACCCTGCTCTCGGCAACCGATCCCCTGACCGGGGCCTTCAACCGGCGGCATTTTCTGCAGATGCTGGAGGCGGAACTGCACCGGGCCGAGCGCTATGGCACCCCGTTTTCGTTGATCATGCTCGATGTGGATCATTTCAAACGGGTGAACGACACCTTCGGCCACGAGGTCGGGGACCGGGTATTGCAGGAGCTGGTGAAGCTGATTTGGGGGAGAATCCGTAACTCCGATATCCTTGCCCGCTGGGGAGGAGAAGAGTTCATGCTGCTGTTGATCAACACGTCGCTGGACGCCGCCCGGAATCTGGCGACCACTCTGCGCGAGGAACTGCGGGGCTGCGCGATCGGGGGAGTGGGGCGGGTGACGGCAAGTCTCGGCGTGACCTGCCACCAGCCTGGGGATTCGTCGGACACGCTCCTGATCCGCGTTGACCAGCTCATGTATCAGGCCAAGGAAGCAGGCCGGGATCGCATCTGCGTTTCCGCGTCCCCGCCGCCGGCCACCTGGGAAAATCCGCCCGCTGGCAGACGGTCCTGACCTTCGTCGCCCATCCTGCATCCACCACGAAAAAGGGCGGCCAGATCGGCCGCCCTTTTGTCATCTTGCTTGCCCCACTTCTTCTTGATCCGGTCCACCCCTTTGATGACCTTTTCCTTATCGCCGCAGGCGCCGAGGCGGAAGAAGTCCTTCACGCTGGGGCCGAATGTGGCA
>MHXM01000095.1:0-2058 GCA_001825565.1 Desulfuromonadaceae bacterium GWC2_58_13 | reverse complement strand
TTCTGTCTTGCCGTCCGCAGCATGTCTCGCGGTATTTGAAACTGCATGATCGGGGCAAAGTCCTGCCGCATTTGGGTTTGATCGGCCGTCGGCCGGAATAACAGCAGAGCGCTTTTAAATCCCTGTGCCAGCAGGAGTCGTACGTACATTTTCTGAGTCGCGTCCTGAACCGGCGGATCGGCAAAGTATTGCAGCAATTGCTGCCGGGCGGCGGCAAGGTCCAAAGCAGGATCGCGAATGGTCTCCGTCGGCACATTCTGGGTTCGTAGCGGATAGAACAGAACCACTGCCCTGGGCGGCAACTCTTGCTCGGCAAGAGAAAAACGGTGAAAATAGCTCGTCAACTGGCGGACATACGCACGGAATTCGATAACCGATGGTTGTATCGTGGACGGCAGCCCCGAAAGAGCTCCCACCATCCCAGGGGTGCTGACGCTGATAGCTCGTTCGGTCCACCGTCCAAAATGCTGCTGATAATATGTGTCCCACCTTCCGCTGGAGCCGGCCGCGGTCCAGGCGTTGAATAATGCCCTGGCGTGAGCCGCATGATCCAATTCGTGGGCCAGGACACTTTCGGCATAGGCCCGCGAATGATTAAAAACCGAGGGATTGAATTCCAGCCATTGCCAGTAGTTGTCCGGATGGTTATCGACTCGATTCGGGTCAGCCCTTGCCGCCCAATCGACGTTGCTGCTCCACGACCAGCGGATATCCGCTTCCGCTGGTGTTCGAGCTGCAAGGGGTGCAGGTACGGACACGTTTCCCGCCGCCCGAATGATCAGCTGTTTGTAATAACTTAAGGCGGTAGCCCGGTCGGCGGCTCGTCGGGTTTGGGAGAGTCGTCTTGCTTCCGCAACGGCCTGCTGCCAGGTTGCCGTGGCCATGTTAAAAGCTGGTGCGGCATCCTCACGCTGAATTAAGGTTGTGCCGGTACCGGCCTGTTTTTGCTGTACGACATTTGTTAATTCAGGTGCAGACAAATTTCTGCTGGATGATGTGCCCGGCAAAAATTCTGAATTGAACAACCCCTGCACCGCGCGATTGCCCATGGTTTTTTGAAGGAACAACATATGTGCAATGGGTGAATTCAAGGGTTGGGTGGAATCGCTCTTTCTCGTTTGGGAATCGGTAACTCCTCCCCTGGTCTCCGGATTTTTTGCCGTTATTTGCGCTTTCTCGGTCATTTAGAATTCTTTCATAGACGCACAAAAGTGGATTATTTAAAGATAAGATCTGGAAAATTCTTATACGATTACGATCGTCCCAATTTTGGCGTAATGATTTTCATATTGAGACCTGATTAACACTAATCTTCCGCTCAGCTTTTCTCCCCCTCCTGGATCAGGAGGGGGTCGGGGGGTGGTAGAGATCGAAAAGCTTTTACCACCCCCAGCCCCTCCTAAAATAGGAGGGGGGAAGGACCCCGGCACAAACCAGCGCCCTCCTCCGCAATCTGCGGAAGATTGGTACTACTCAGGTATTGAGATAAGTTATCCTTTCGACTCATTCTGTCAACTCCAAAACCCGAAAACGTATTATTCCCCGGTAAAACAAAAATGTTGGGATGGTCTTGAAATTGATGGTGGGCGTTTCCTGGGATGCTTGTTTTAGATGGGGAGGAAAGTTCACTGTTTATGCTGTTTCGGCCCCTGACCCGTACCCGGAGAATGCCATGGACCAATCCTCCCGCAACCGCCTGACCGACCGGCAGCTCGACCGTTTCCCGGGCGATACCCTTTTTGAACGCATCGCCCGCGCCGTCTGCCACGCCGGCTGTCTGCCGCGCAAGGAGCTGTACGAGGCCTGGGAAGTGGCGCGCCGGGTGCGCCGCCGGTTTCGCGGCGGCCGGGTCGTCGACCTGGCCTGCGGCCACGGCCTGCTCGCCAGCATCCTGCTGCTGCTCGACGACAGTTCGCCTCGGGCGCTCGGCATCGACCGGGCGTTGCCGGAGAGCGCGGCCAAACTGCAGACGGTGCTGGAGGCATCCTGGCCGCGATTACGGGGGAGGGTGGAGCTGCAATGCGGCGAGATCGATGCCGTGGAACTGACGGCGGATGA
>MHXM01000094.1:4515-4841 GCA_001825565.1 Desulfuromonadaceae bacterium GWC2_58_13 | reverse complement strand
GGGAGCCGTGCCCCATCAGCAGGATTGCGGTTTTCATCGTCAGACTCCTTTTTAAATCGGAAACTATTTTATTAACGCTCGTTCGCTTTGCTCACTAAAGACGCAAAGTCGCAGAGTAAAAAAGTTAAACAAAAAAATTTCAGGGTTTGATTTCCCTGCGTCTCCGCGTCTTTGCGTTAAAAAACTTTTTTACGATTTTTGATCAACGCAAACGCGCCAGCAGTTCCGCCCGCGAGCGGGGAGGCAGGTCGCCGTTGATGGCTCCTCTCCGGCGCAGTTCGCCGAACAGTTCGTAAACCCAGGGGAGTTCCAGCCCCAACCGGGGG
>MHXM01000094.1:0-4507 GCA_001825565.1 Desulfuromonadaceae bacterium GWC2_58_13 | reverse complement strand
CCGTCCTGCAGCACGCAGATGTCGTCGGCCCAGGCGAAGGCGAAATCGACGTCGTGGCTGGCCAGAATCACGGTGATGCCTCGGTCGTGCAGGGCGTTGAGCAGGCGAACCAGATCGGCGGTCATGGGCGGATCGAGGCCGGCGGTCGGCTCGTCGAGGATCAGCACCTCGGGATCCATGGCCAGCACCCCGGCGATGCAGCCCCGTTTTTTTTCCCCGTAACTGAGGGCATGGGTCGGACGCTCGGCCAGCGCCGTCAGACCGACCGCCGCCAGCGCCACCTCGACCCGGGAGCGGACCTCGTCCCGGGACAGGCCGAGGTTGACCGGACCGAAGGACACATCCTCGCGGATGCTGGCGGAAAAGAGCTGGGTGTCGGGATCCTGAAAGACCACCCCAACGCTGCGCCGCAGCTGGCGCAGACTGCCCCGGTCGTAACTAACCGGGGCTCCGGCAAAATACACCTCGCCCCGCCCTGGCTTTTCAATGCCGTTGAGCAAGGCAAATAAGGTCGACTTGCCCGCTCCGTTGCGACCGAGTACCGCAGTGCGCCGCCCCCGGGCAAACCCGAGGGAAAGCGACCGCAGGGCGCGGGTGCCGTCGGGGTAGTGGAAATCGACGTCTTTGACTTCGAGGATGGGCATCGAAAAACCGGTGATGGGTTGATAGTTCGTAGGGGCAGCCCCCCGTGGCTGCCCAAGTTTTTCGTCCTGCACGAATCAGGGCAGGCACGGGGGCCTGCCCCTACAAGCCCTTACATCAACAACGCCAGCACCACCAGTCCCCCGCCGAGGGCGGCGGCCAGCAACAGGTTGCGGGTCGACCGGGGATAATCCCGCTCCTGCCAGCGCAGGTCGTCTTCGTAACCACGGCAGACCAGCGACCGGTGCAGCAGCATCGAACGCTGGTGCGCCCGCAGGTAGAGGTTGGCACCGAGGGCCGCCAGCGAACGGAAACCGTTGCCGAGGGTACCGTAGCCGAGGCGGGAGGCCTGGGCCGTCCGCATCTCCCGGGCGATCTGCAGAAATACGAAAATCTGCCGGTAGGCCAGCACCATCAGTTCGAGCAGCAGGGCCGGCACCCGCAACCGTCGCAGCAAACCGATGATCTCGGTCATCGGCGTGGTCAGGGCGAGAAAATAGAGCGCGGACACCGCCCCGAGGGAACGGGCCAGCACCAGCGCGGCCTGTACCAGCCCTGCTTTGCTGAGAAAAACCGGCAGGCCGACCCACGGCAAGGTGCCCAGGGGGATGTCCCCGCCGCCGAAGGAAACAACCAGGCTCGCCACCCCCGCCAGCAGAAAACCGGCGGGAAAAAGCAACAGGCGCAGATAGGCCAGCAATGGGATTCCGGCGCCGCCGATGGTCAGCGCCGTCATGCAGGCGAACACCACCCCGGCGGCCAGCGGCGACCGGGCCATCAGCGCCGCCACCAGGGCCAAACCGGTCAGCAGGCCTTTTTCGGCCGGATTAAGATAACGCCAGCGGTTGCCATAGGCATAGACGTCAAGCAGCACCGGAAGACCCGGAATCCCTGTTCCAGCGGGACCGCTCGCGCCTGACGCCGACATAGTAGCCGATGAATCCCGCCCCCAATACCGCCTGCAAGGCAAACAGCAGACTTTCGATTTCGCCGCTCGGCGGCACCATCAGGGGCTCGGCCCAGGGCCGGTAATCGGGGGCTATTTCCCGGATCACCCCTTCGGCCTGGCCGTCGGCGCCGGTAAAAATCTCCGCCGTTTCGCCTTCGGAGCCAGGGTCCGGAACCCGCACGGTCAACAGCGGATAAGCGATCAACAGGATTACCGCCAGCAGCATCAGTCCGTTCTGCCATTGCTTGCTCATGGCCGGACTCCTTCCCGGGCCGGCTGCAACCCCAGATCATGCAGTTCACGAGCGCTGTGCTTAACCAGCACGTTGAAGATCAGCACGGTCAGCAGCCCTTCGCTGACCGCCAGGGGAATCTGGGTGATGGCGAAAATACCGGCGAATTTGGCCAGCGACGCGGCGAACCCGCCGATCGGATCGGGAAAAGCCAGCGCCAGCTGTAGCGAGGTGGTCAGATAGGTCGCCAGGTCGGCCAGGGTGGCGGCCAGAAACAGAGTCAGCCCCTGGGGTAATTTCACCAGACGTCCGGCACGGAACAGGGCATAGGCAACCAGGGGACCGACGATGCCCATGGAGAAAATGTTGGCGCCGAGGGTGGTCAGACCGCCGTGCGCCAGCAGCAGCGCCTGAAAAAGGAGGACGATGGCGGCCATCGGGGCCATCGCCAGCGGCCCGAACAACACCGCGCCGAGCCCGGTGCCGGTGGGATGGGAGCAGCTGCCGGTCACCGAGGGGAGTTTGAGGGCCGACAGAACGAAGGTGAAAGCGGCGGAAACCCCGATCAGCATCTTCAGCTCCGGATTCTCCCGGACCTTTCTCTTGATGGCACGCAGCCCCAGAGCAACGAAAGGGAGCGACGCCGCCCCCCAGCCCAGGGCGTGTTCGACCGGCAGAAAACCTTCCATGATGTGCATCGCATCCTCCTTCCGGCCGGAAAGCTCCGTTCCGACCCAAGAAAAAACCCCGCCACAATGGGCTGGGGGAAGGATGGACGACTCCTTCCAACCCCCTTTGCCGTCGGCGGTTAGCTTGGATGAACGCCAATCGTTCATCCCCATTTCCAGGCAGGCTTTCTGGCTCCGGGATCGTCCTTTCCTCTCCCCTTCCCGCATGGCTTGACGACCATGCAGTGGGCTTGCGAGAGATCAGTCCCCCGTTACAGCGGCGGGTCCGCGGGAGATTCGCACTCCACTTTCCTGCGCCTGAAAATGTTTGCTTTGTAGGGGCACCCCCCTGTGGGTGCCCTTGCATTGGGTACGCAGAGCCGGGGCAGGCACAGGGGCCTGCCCCTACGTCAGATTTTATCCCCCTTCAGATCCCCCCGGAACAGCGCTCCGGCGCCTCGGGAGGCGCAGAAATCGCCGCACATGGTGCAGGTCGTCTCGTCCTCGGGAACGCGGCTGGCGCGGATCGCCTTGGCGTCTTCGGGAAACAGGGCCAGCTCGAACTGCTTGTTCCAGTCGAGGTCGCGGCGGGCCTTGCTCATGATCTTGTCCCGTCGCCGGCCGCGCTCGGGGTACTTGTTCATGTCGCCGATGTAGGCGGCGACCTTGGCCGCCTTGACCCCGTCGATCACGTCCTGCTCGTTGGGCAGGGCCAGATGCTCGGCGGGCGTGATGTAGCAGATCAGGTCGGCGCCGAAACGGCTCGACTGGGCGCTGCCGATGGCGGCGCTGATATGGTCGTAGCCGGGCACCACGTCGCAGGAGATCGGCCCGAGCATGTAATAGGGAGCATCGTTGCTCATGCGTTTTTGCAGGCGGATGTTGGTCTCGATCTCGTCCAGCGGCATGTGTCCCGGCCCTTCGACCAGCATCTGACAGCCCATTTCCTGGCCGAGCTCGGCCAGTTCACAGTTGATCAGCAGCTCCTGCACCATGGCCCGGTCGTGGGAATCGTGGATCGCCCCGGCCCGCAGGCCGTTGCCCAGCGAAAGGACGGTATCGTACTTTTTGAGGATGGAAACCACCCGGTCGAACTGCTCGTAGAGGGGATTCTCCCGCTTGTTGGCCATCATCCAGGCGACCATGGAGACGCCGCCCTTGGAAACCAGGCCGCCGTAACGGTAGCCCTGCTTGCGCAACCGCTCGATGGTGTAAAGATTGATGCCACAGTGGACCGCCATGAAAGCCATGCCGTCGGCGCACTGCCGTTCGATAAGGTCGAACAGCATTTCTTCGTCGAGCTTGTTGGGGTCGCCGTACTTGCGGGCGGCCTCGCAGAAAGCCTGATAAAGCGGGACGTTGCCCACCGGCAGGTCGACGGCGCCGATAATCTCGCGGCGAACCCGGTCGAGATCGCCGCCGACGGAGAGTTCCATCAGGGTGTCGGCCCCGGCTTTCTCAGCCGCCCTGGCCTTGCGCGTCTCGGTAGCATAATCGATGATATCGGAGGACGTGCCGATGGAGGCGTTGACCTTGGTACGCAGCCCCTTGCCGATGCCGACGGCCTTCGGCTGGCGATGGTGATTCCAGGGAATGACGACCTTCCCCTCGGCGACCATCAGACGGATAAATTCTTCGCTGAGTTGTTCATCACGAGCCACCGCCGCCATCTGCGGAGTGACGATGCCATCGCGGGCAAGTTCAATCTGGGTTTTCAACAAGCTTCTCCTTTGATCTTTTGATGCGCAAACAGAATTCGACAAAATGTTCCGCCAGTTTTGGATTGCTGGCGAAATGAAGATGGACGTAGGAGCCGAGCACGTTGCGCATCCGGAACCCCTCGGAACCAAGATCCTCGCCGCCGCCGCGCCGGCTCATCCGATAGCAGCGGGGCACAACATCCGGCATCGCCAGCTCCGAATAATGAAACTCGTGGCCCCGGGCCACCGTCCCCGCCGGACCCAGGGGCGAGTCGGCCGTCAGCATGACCTCCCGGTAGCCGAGAGCCCTGCGCCG
>MHXM01000093.1:8427-9414 GCA_001825565.1 Desulfuromonadaceae bacterium GWC2_58_13 | reverse complement strand
TCCATGCCGCTTTCCTTGAGGATGCCGAGAAAAACGGGGAACAGCTGCATCAGAAAAGAGGGGTCTTTGACCGCGTCCTTGGCCAGCGGGGAGAGGGTTTCGAGCATAAACGCCTTCTTTTGCTCGAGATCGAGGGCGAGCACGGCGGTTTTGAGTTCTTCGACGGTCATTGAATACTCCGGTGATTTGTGATGGGTTATGGGCGATCAGTTCTTTCTCCTGTCGCCCAGGGCGACGCGGAAGACGTCATTGTAGTCGCCGGCGAAGTGAACCTCAAGCCCTTCCCGAAGGTACTCGGGGAGTTCTTCGAAATCCTTGCGGTTACCTTCGGGAAAGATCAGGATCTTGAGTCCGGCGCGGCGGGAAGCGATGGTTTTTTCCTTGACCCCGCCAATGGGGAGAACCCGGCCGGTGAGGGTCAGTTCGCCGGTCATGCCGAGCTTCTTCTTCACCGGCTGGCCGGTAATCATCGACAGCAGGGCGGTGGTCATGGTGACGCCCGCCGAAGGGCCGTCTTTTGGGGTGGCGCCGGCCGGAACGTGCAGATGGACGAAGTGGGTGTCGAAGAAATCCTCGGCGATACCGTAGTGCTTGAGGTGGGCCATGACGTAGGAGTAGGCGATTTCCGAGCTCTCCACCATTACCTTGCCGAGCTGGCCGGTTTGCTTGAAGCCCTTGCTCTTGGCGAGCATGGCGGTCGCCTCGATCTGCAGGGTCGCGCCGCCCATGCTGGTCCAGGCCAGACCGGTGACCACTCCGGGGACGTTCTCGAACACCTCGTCCGGGGTGAACATGGGCTTGCCGAGGTAGGTCGCGATGTCCTTCTTGCTGATAGTAATGTCTTCAGCGCGCCCCCCGGCAAACGCCATGGCCGACTTGCGCATGATCTTCTTGATTTGATTCTCCAGTGAGCGCACTCCGGCCTCGCGGGCGTAGCCGTCGATGATAGTCACCAGGGCGTCCTTGCGGATGCTCACCTGCCCTTTT
>MHXM01000093.1:4549-8380 GCA_001825565.1 Desulfuromonadaceae bacterium GWC2_58_13 | reverse complement strand
CGAATCACCTCCATGCGGTCGAGCAGCGGCGCCGGGATGGTGTCAAGCTGGTTGGCGGTGGCGATGAACAGTACGTTGTTAAGGTCGAAGGGCACATCCAGATAGTGGTCGCGGAAGCTGCCGTTCTGCTCCGGGTCGAGCACTTCGAGGAGGGCCGAGGCCGGGTCGCCCTGAAAGCTGGCGCCGATCTTGTCGATCTCGTCGAGCATCAGCACCGGGTTGGCGGTGCCGGCACTCTTCATGGATTGGATGAACTTGCCCGGCATGGCGCCGATATAGGTGCGCCGGTGCCCCTTGATTTCGGCTTCGTCGCGGATTCCTCCCAGGGAGAAGCGGTAGAAAGTCCGCCCGAGGGCGTCGGCGATGCTTTTGCCCACCGAGGTCTTGCCGACTCCGGGAGGGCCGACCAGGCAGAGGATCGAGCCGGAGATCTCCCCCTTCATCTTGCCGACGGCGATGAATTCGAGAATCCGTTCCTTGACGTCGTCCAGACCGTAGTGATCGCGGTCGAGCACTTTGCGGGCCCGGTCGAGCTTGTAGCTGTCCTTGCTGAACTTGCCCCAGGGGAGGATGGTCAACCAGTCGAGGTAGTTGCGCGAGACGTTGTATTCGGGAGACGAGGGGTCGATCAGTTGCAGCTTCTCGATTTCGTCGTCGACCGCTTTCTGGGCTTCGTCGTTGAGTTTGAGCCCCTTGAGCCGCTGTTGAAATTTTTCGATCTCGGTGGTCTTGCCTTCCTTTTCCAGCCCCAGTTCCTTCTTGATTTCCTTGAGCTGGGCCTTGAGGAAAAATTCCCGCTGCTGGGCCGAAACCTTCTCCTCGATCTGCTTTGAAATCTTGGTTTGCAGACGGGAGACCTCCAGCTCTTTCTTCAGCGCCACCAGCACCCGGTCAATACGTCGGCGCACGTCGAAAGTTTCCAGGATTTTCTGCAATTCCTGGCCGTCGGCGCTGGTGAGGTTGGCGGCGAAGTCGGCCAGCCGCCCCGGATCGTTCATGCTCGACCGGTTGAGAAAGAGCTTGATCTCCTCCGAATAGAGCGGGTTGATCTGCACCAGTTCCTTGAGGGTGGCGATGATCGCCATCGAATAGGCTTTGAGCTCCGGGTTGACCGACAGCTCGGCGCCGTAATGATACTTGGCCCGGGCGAACAGCCCGTCCGGGGTTTCTTTCAGCTCCTCGATAGAGAAGCGTTCCAGACAGTTGATGAGAAAATGGGCGTTTTCATCGTCGGCATGGATCAGCTTGACGATTTTGCCGACCACCCCGATTTTGTGCAGGTTTTCCAGACTGTCGGCGGCTTCGAGGTCGCGGACCATGACCAGGCCCAGGGCCTGGGTCGGGCTTTCGACGGCTTTTTTGACCGCCTTGACCTGCATCTCGCCGGTGGCCGCCATGGGGATCAGCAGACTGGGGAAGGCCGGCCGCGGCCGCAGCGGCAGGATCGGCAACCCGCTTGGCAGGATATCGGTGGCCAGCACCAGATCCGCCGAGGGATTTTCTTTTTCGGCCTCGCCTCCGTTGATTTCCGCCTCGATATAGTCGTTATTTTCATCCGTCATGGACGTACACTCCTTGGGATTCCTGTCATTGCTGGCAAGCTAATCATTTTGACCGGAATTGTCAACGGGGGAGGCCGGGAATGTCGGGGCGGATCGGCAAGCACAGGTTGGGCAATGGGGCACCCCGGTACTCCCGCCATCGTCTCGCTGGCTTTCCGCCGCGATGGCGGCAGTCACCGATGTTTTATCGCCACTGCTGGCCGATTTTATCGGCCGCTTCGGGAGGCACGGCCTGGATGGCAAGCGAATTATTTTGGCCGGAATGGGCAGGGGGACCGGGAAAGGTTCGGTCGTCGATCAGGAATCGGCGAGTCGGCTCAGAAGTTCCTTGCGGCCGGAAACGCCAAGCTTTTCCTGAACCCGTTTCATGTAGGTTTTGACGGTAGATTCGGAAATGGTCAACTCCGATGCGGTTTCCCGGTAGGTTTTCCCCGCCAGGCTGCGCAGCAGAACCTGACACTCCTGCTGCGAAAGGAGCAGGCGGATGTTCTCCGGAAGTTGGACCTGGGGGACAAAAGTTGTCTCGTAGTGGGGCATGTCCGCGGTCCGGGGGAATTCCGGATCGCTATTCATTATCGCCGAACGATGTTGTTTGCGGCCGATGAAGTACAAACTCAATAGCGATAGATTCAGAACCAGGCCGCCGGCCATGGAGACTCCCTGGGGCAGTCCTTCGAGCTGTCGACTGATGATCTGTCCGCAGAAAATGCCCAGGCAGAGGGTAGCCAGGCCGAGACCGAAGGCGCGCATCGGTTTGGGAAAAGCGAGCAGAAACGCCAGCAGAAACAGGTCGACGAACCCGGCGCCGGCCTGCATGGCATACATGCTCAGGTTGGTGGTCGTCGCATGTCCCATCTGCAGCAAGGCGAAGGCCGCCATGTTCAGCACGATGCCGCAGATCAACAGCAGGTCGCGGTGGCGCGGCGCCAGCCGGGCCGCGCCAAATACCGCGACGATGTAAAAAGGGAGTTCGATCCCGGAGAAGGCGGCGGCCTGTTGGTAGGCGGGGAAGAGAAAACCGTACATGAGGCCGCTGGCCACATGAAAGATCAGGATGAACGGCAGGTAGTGCCAGAGTTTTTCGGCATCCGAGGCGCCTTGGATGATGGGGGTCCGTTGCCGGATCGTCAGCAGGGGGAGGGCGGTCAACAAAAAATGCCAGATGGTGGCGCCCGGCCAGAATCCAAACAGGAAAAGCCCGAGGTTTCCGGTAGCCAGTCCCAGGGCGGCGTTGAATATCGGGCGATCCGTGGCCTCCAGGGAGAGGCAGGCCGCCATCGTGGTAAAAGCCCCGAAAAAACCGAGCAGCAGCAACAGATACTGGGCCAAGTCCGGTCTGATAAAAAGAAACAGGGTCAAACCCACGGTCGAGATCACGCCGGCCGGCGCCAATGACCTGAAACGTTGCGACGGCAGAAAAAGAGCGATGAGCGTCAGGCTTAAAGCGTGTGCCGGGAGAAATAACCGGGCCGAACCCGCAATGCCGGCAGCCGCCAGCAGGGGACCGTCCATGGGCACGGCGAGCAGCCAGAATACAAAGGCGGCAAAAGAAATACAGGGGGGAATTCGCATGGGACTCACAACCGCGCTGGCAGGAATTCAAAATTACGCTCATTTTACTCCAGATATCTCATGAAACGCAAAAATATAGTAAGGGTTTACAAATAGTCGACTTTATCAGGACGAGAAAACTAATTAAACTCACTGAGAATTGAAATTCTTCGTTAAGGAGTGTTTATGTATTTTCGGTGTGATCGATGGACTGGCAGATGGTTTACGGGGGTATGGGCGGTCGTGATTTGCTTTTTGACGACCGCGCCTTTTACTGTTCATGCGGCCGGCGAATTTCGCCTGAACAACGATTTTTCCGTCACCGCCAACGATGTCAGCGGGCCCGGCGACGATCAATCCTCCCTGACCGAGGGGTTGCGCTACCTCGAGATTCTCAACCTTTATGGTAACGGCACCCTGGGGGAATACCAGTATTCCTTCAACCTGGGGGCCAAGATGACCGACGATCCCCGCAACGACTCGGAAAAATTCTCCATGACCAACCTCAGCGGCCGTTTTACCAACACCATTCACACCCTGACCGTCGGCGACACCTTCGAATCCTTTTCCCAATATTCCCTGAATACGGCGGTCAAAGGGGTCTCCTATCGCTACGCCGATAGCGGTAACCTGCTGCCGGATGTCACCCTGGTATACGGCGTCGCCTATTCCCGCTGGGATAACTTCTGGGGGGTCGACGCGGTGGAGCGGCAGGGCA
>MHXM01000093.1:0-4484 GCA_001825565.1 Desulfuromonadaceae bacterium GWC2_58_13 | reverse complement strand
GGCACCACCTACAGCCTCGACTGGGAATACCTGCCGATCCCCGGACTGACCATTCGCGGCGAATCGGCCCTGGCCGATACCCGGGAAGAACCGGACGGTGCGGAGACCCTGGACAACGACGGCTACGCTCACAAGATCGAGGCGATTGGCGACGGCGGTCCGAGCCGGGTCAGCCTGGAATACGAGCGGGTCTCCCCCGAGTTCCTGACCCTGCTCGGTTCGGCCACCCCGGATCGCGAGAAGTTCAAGGCCCGGTGGCGTTATAAATACACCAAGAGGATGGCCTTCCATTTCGGCTTTCTCTGGTACCGGGACAATCTCGACGGACAGGAGGCCGAGCGCACCGACCATTACAAGCCCGAAGTGGGCATGACCGTCAAACGCCCGTTTGGGCGCTCCTACGCGGTGGCCGATGTCACCTACAAATACGACCGGGCCTACAGCGACGACCGCAGCACCAAGGACCATTTCGTCAATTTCGGCTATCAAGACCGCTTCGGCATCTTCGACAGCACCAGCAATTTCGGCGTTACCTATTACGATACCCAAGGCAACCAGCGGGATGAGGAATTCATCTACAACACCAGTCTGAGCACGCGCCATACGGTTGGCGACCTGGTTTTCAAACCTTCGATATATGCCGGCGGCTGGACTCTGGATAACGAGCTGGAAGACACTCAAGACCAGATCTGGGAGTACGCCCTCGGACTGGGGTTCGACATCCCTTCCGCCAGGATCACCAGCAACCTCAAGGTCGGTCAGAACTGGTTGAACAAGCAGGAAGGGACCGACACCCGCAAGAATTTCGCCCGGCTCAATGTTTATTATCGCCCGGAGTTTCTGGCCGGCCTGAATTCGGGCATGCTGTATCTGCGGGCGTTCGTCAACGATTTCGACTACACCACCCGGGAGCGCGATTTCCGCGAAAACAGCGTCACGGCGGGAATTTCGGTCCAGTTCTAGGCTTGGCCGGGTCTTTACTCGCCGCGCGGTTTCATGCTTGAATGGCCTTTCGCGCGCGGTATTCCATCAAAATCGGTCTGTTAACGGACCTTGGGAGATGAAATTTATGATGAGAAAAATTCTGGCATTACTGTTCGTGCTTGCGGGGTTAGCCGTCCTCCCCGCCGACTCCGAGGCCAAATGGTGGATTTTTGGTCAGTCGGAAGATGAGGTGGCGACCCGTTACCTTTATCTGAACGACATTTCCTACGACGAACTCGGCGACCAGGTCACCCTCTATCGCGAACTGCTCCCCAACGGCAAGGCGACCCTCAAGGGGCGCGGCCAGGCCGGTCGTAACAAGATCGGCGCGGTGCAGATCAGCCTCGACAACGGCGCCACCTGGCAGAAGGCGAACCTCGCCGCCGACGGCAGTTTCATTCATGACTTCGCCCCCCGCATCGGCGAAACCTACCAGCTCAGCGTGAAGATCCTCGACACGGCGGGCAAAAGCAACGACGTGGAAGCGACCCGCAAGGAGTTGACCGTGGCCGAGGGGGACATCACCTCGTTGATCCGCGCCGCTCTCGACGCGATGATCGGGGCATACCAGGATGAAGATCCCCGGGCCTTCATGCGCAACGTTGACGAGAATTTCGCCGGCGACGCGACCATTCTCGATCGGGGGGTACGCAAGGACTTCACCCTCTTCGACAATCTGCGCCTGACCTACCAGCTCAATAATGTCGCTGCCGGTTCGGGAGGGAAAATCTTCACTTCCCTGAGTTTCGCCCGCCAGGTGACCTCGGCTCGTAGCGGAGACACCTTCGAAGATCGCGGCGTCACCGAATTCATCTTTAAACTGCACGGCGACCGGGCCCTGGTCACCGCCATGAAGCACCCGCTGATCTTTGGCCTGAGCGAGGCCGAGGACGTCGGTACCGGCGTGGTCAATTCCGGGGAAAATACCCGGACTCTTCGGGTTTCCAATAATGAGATCGGCCTGTCCGACAGCCCCTACGTCGATGGTTTCGATGACGACTTTGGCTCGAGCACCATCCCGCCTCCTACCAACCTGGCCGTGCAATCCTTTTCCTACCCGGAATTGACCCTGACTTTCGATGTTCCCGGCAGCGTCAATGCAACGACCTACAAGCGTGTTTTGCAGTGGAGCACTTCGCCTGGCGGTCCTTGGGCGGACGATAATGAACCGATCTTTTCCCAAGTGTCCTTCACCGAGTTTACCGTGCATTGCCGCGGCGAAATCTGGGATGCGGGCAATATCTACTACCGGCTGGCACTGGAAAGGATTTCCGATGGGGATCTGAGCGCCTGGAGCAATGTGATCAGCGTTATTTCTCCGTAAACTGACGACAGGTTTGTCGGTGACTCAGCGATTGTTACGAAGCGGCAGGGTTTGTTGGCTGTTGAGCCTGCCCTGCCGCTTTGTTGTTGTTCTTTAACCAGAAAATGTTGTTTGGTAACTTTCATGGCAGTGCAACCGCCTGAAATTTAGCTATTTAAGCACTAATTACCTTGGTTTCGGTTGTCTACCGTATTTTGGGGCGTCGGGAGGAAGTCTCTATGACAAAGACATGGTCGATCACTTTTGGAATTTTAATCTGTGGCATCTTTTGCTTGCTGACTTCTGCATCATATGCACTGTCTGCAGAAGACATGGCCAGTGAAAGTGGAATGTCTTTGCAAAATATTAAAAAGGCCGAAAATAATATTCAATTGGCGGCAACTCCTGTTTTGACCGCTCTCACAGCAGTGCAGCGCGCGGAGCAATGGGACCCCAAGCCATGGAACGACCTTGAGGCTGCGGTCAAGGAGTACCAGCGCGTGTTTGATCATAACTGGCAAATTATTGACTTCAATATGAGCCATCTTGTGACCTTGGACCCCAATGCGGCTTTTTCACAAATTCGCGTGAGTCCTCCAGGTTTTTCCTCTAGCCTCAAGGCCTGGATGGAGTTGTGCAACCTGATAGATGCTCAGAAAATGAAGGCTGAGGACTCTTATCACAAATTAAACAAAGTTCTGGATCTGACGAAAAAAGAGGCCAATCAAGCTTTCGACAAACATACGTGGAATCTGGTGGGTGAAATCATCCCGATTCCAACCCAAACCGATCCTGGTCATATTGCCACTAAAATTATTGAATTTGGCGCAGCTTATGCCATGAAAACAGTTTTTTTGCCTATTTTTGTAGCAAAGGTGGCGATTGTAGACATACCCGTTGCCGTGTACAACGGCATGGATGAATTAAGCTCCAGCGTGCGTGCGGCAAGGTCGCTGGAAGAAGTTATCAAAAATTTGAAGGCTATGCATGACAAGCTCAGCATGGATCTGAAGGAAGCGCAGCAGGGATACGATACCCTCGCGATCTATGAGCAGCAATTCGAGGGCATTCGCAATAAAGTCAAGGCGGCAAAACAAGAATGGGCAAAAAAGGGGGAGTCGGCGCAGGAAAAAAAGCAGGCGGAAGCTGCCGGTATCGTGCGGGAGATCGAGCAGAAACTTGCTGAAATCCCAAATAAAAGCGGCGGCGAATTCTATGCGGAGTATTTTCAACCAAACTTCAAACCTTTTGATTGGGGCGGGTATTCCGACCCGAACGCGGTACTTGCTATGTTCGAGTCTGCATTGCACGATGAACGGTTTGTCCCGTCGACTGCCATCTATGGTCCCAGTCCCGCTGCCGGGATTATTCTGGAAGCCTGGCAGATACAAAACTGGGCGGTCGCCTTCACCGGAGGCAAGGGGGTTGACCTGCAGGTCCCTGCGGGACAAGCCGAGCAAAGCATCGACGAATACACAAAAATACTTATGGATGAGGTGTACACGCGTGGGGCCAAAGAACCGGATAGCCTGGTGACGCTCCGAAAATCTCTCGCCCAGCAGGAGGCCGCGATCGGTCGAGATGTCACCAGGGGGAACTGCATGAGCTGGTGGACGAGCATGCGCTGTGATCCGGACTACCTGGATTTAAAACCCCCCGCAGGCGAAACGGCCGAACAGCGACATGCCAGGCAACAGGCCGGTGACGCCATTGTGAAGGCGGCGGAAGGGAGGCGCGCGGCGCTGACCCCAACCCGTGAACAGATCGCCACCCTGAATGCTGCATGGCAGGAGGCGAAAAAGCTTGCTGAGCAGGCGGTGCAGGCTCACACCTCGTTGGTGTGGATGACACATGCCGGGATCACGACAAAACTTAAGGGGCGCCTGGCCAAGGATCTGATGGAGGGCAACGAGGTGTTGAAGCGTTGGGGTGAGGCTACCGCAATGTTGTCGACCCTGAGCTTGCCGCCGGAAGATTATAGTGGCCCGGAGCAGGTTGTGCCGTCGCTGACATCGGCCCGACAAGCACTGCGCGACACGACCTATACTCATCTGGGTCCCGTGTCGAACCCCCCTGAATCGTCGATCGGTAGTGGTCTGATGCAAAAACTGGCGTCCTTGGCAGACCTGCTGAAGACTCAAGCGAGGAACCTTCGCCAGGCGGTGGGACTCAGTCCGTGGTTAGCGTTGGATCTCGC
>MHXM01000092.1:18266-19820 GCA_001825565.1 Desulfuromonadaceae bacterium GWC2_58_13 | reverse complement strand
TAAGCGCCATGGGAAAGAGCGGCAACAAATCGTCCGGCGTGACCGGCTGCATTGTCCCCGGATGGATAACCGGCGCCAGCGGGCTCGGCATATCGGGGATAATATTGTACCATTGTTTGGGGATGCGGTCTTCCGGCAACAGGATCTTGGTCTGCATCGATGTCTCCTTGAATGTCATGTAGGGCGGATCTTTAATCCACCCCGGGCTACCACAAGGATCGCCCCTAAGTCGTTATTCCAGTGAGTTCTTCCAGCTTGGCCCCGATGTCCGTCTCGCGCATCAGCGATTCACCGATCAAAAACGCTCCGGCCCCTGCGGCAAGAAGTCGCTCGATATCGACCCGATGATTGATGCCGCTCTCGGCGACGACGAAACGATCCGCCGGAATCAGTGGCCGCAGGCGTTCGGTGGTGCCCAGGTCGGTGACGAAGGTGCGCAAGCTCCGGTTGTTGATACCGATCAGTTCGCAATCGGTCTGCAGCGCCAGCTCCAACTCCGCCTCATCGTGAACTTCGAGCAGAACATCGAGACTTAGTTCCCGGGCACAGGCGGCAAAATCGCGCAACTGCGAAAGGTTGAGCATCGCCGCGATGAGAAGAATGGCGTCGGCCCCAAAAGCGCGTGCTTCAACGATTTGGTACGGATCGCAGATGAAGTCCTTGCGCAACAAAGGCAGGGAAACCTGTTCGCGAATCAGCCCGAGGTAGTTGAGATGGCCGAGAAAGAACTTTTCGTCAGTGAGAACCGAAAGGCAGGTGGCGCCGTGGCGTTGGTATGTTTCGGCGATCTCCAGCGGATCGAAGTCGGGACGAATAACCCCTTTGGAAGGAGAACCCTTCTTCACCTCGGCGATGATCGCCGTCCCCCCAGCCTCGTACATGCCACGCAGAGCACGGACAAATCCGCGTGGCTGATCCTCGACCAGGTCGAGACGTTGCCGCAGGCGTTCCATCGGGAACTTGGCCTTGGCAGCGGCAACCTCTTCACGCTTGTGGGCAACTATTTTTTGCAGGATATCAGGGGTGTCAGTCATGGAGTATGGATTCCGTCGGGGCAACCCCTCGGTTCCCCAGGAAATAGGCAGCCTCTGGAACCGGCCCCAACAAAGCTCATATCAGGCGGCGGTCAACCGCACCAAGGCATCGAGTTTGGCCATGGCCCGGCCTTCGTCGATGGCCCGGGCGGCCATTTGCAGCCCCGTCGACACATCCTCGGCCAAACCGGCTGCCACCAGGGCGAACGCGCTGTTGAGCAACACCACATCCCGCTTGGGACCGGCTTCACCGGACAGGATGTCTCGAACGATCTGTGCGTTTCGTCCGGCATCGCCTCCCTGCAAATCGGCCAAGGTCGACCGGGAAAGGCCGAAATCTTCCGGTTGCACGGTGCGGAGCTGCACCCGACCGTCGCGGATTTCGGCGACCCGAGTCGGCGCGCTCAGAGTGATCTCATCCATGCCGTCTCCGCCATGAACCACAAATCCGCGGTTGCAGCCGAGCTGAACCAATACCTGGGCCAGCACCTCAACCAGGTCTTCGCGGTAGACCCCGAGT
>MHXM01000092.1:0-18246 GCA_001825565.1 Desulfuromonadaceae bacterium GWC2_58_13 | reverse complement strand
TGGGTTGGTCAGCGGCCCGAGGATATTGAAGATGGTACGAACGCCGATTTCCCGCCGAGGTCCGATGGCGTGCTTCATGGCTCCGTGCAAAGCCGGAGCGAACAGAAACCCGACCCCGATCTCGTTGATGCAACGCTCGACGACCTGCGGCGTGACATCGAGGTTGACCCCCAGCTTTTCCAGTACGTCGGCACTGCCGCAAGCCGAAGAAATGCTGCGGTTGCCATGCTTGGCGACTTTGGCGCCGCAGGCCGCAACCACGAAGGCCACGGTGGTGGAAATGTTGAAACTCCTGGTGCCGCTGCCGCCGGTGCCGCAGGTATCGAGAATGGTCTCGCGATCAAGGTTGATCTCCTCGCGGTCAATGTCGAGTACCCGGCCGACCCGGATCGGCGTCGCCCGTTCGCGCATGACCCGGGCGGCGCCGGTAATCTCGGCCACCGTTTCCCCTTTCATGCGCAGGGCGGTAATGAAGGAACCGACTTGGGCCGGGGTCGCTTCTCCGCCCATGATCTGGTTCATCACTTCGATCATTTCCGCCTCGGACAGGTCCTGGCGTTCCACAACCTTGGCTATCGCTGTCTTGATCATGGGCAATCCTCTGTAGGGGCAACCCCCAGTGGTTGCCCTTGATGCGGGCGGACAAGGGGCCTACCCCGATAATCCATTGATTCAGGTCATTTTCAGGAAATTATCCAGCAGTTGCTTTCCCTCTACGGTCAGGATCGATTCGGGATGGAATTGAACTCCCCAGATTGGCAATTCGCGGTGTTCTATCCCCATAATCTCTTGCTCTTCTGTCCAAGCGGTTACCCGCAGACAGCCTGGCAAACTCTCCCGCTCGACAATTAGCGAATGGTAGCGGGTAGCCTCGAAGGGGTTAGACAGACCGGTAAACAAGCCCCGGTTATCATGATGAATCGGACTGGTTTTACCGTGCATTAAAGATGCGGCACGCACTACCTTACCGCCAAAAGCGTACCCTATCGATTGGTGCCCGAGACAGACTCCAAGAATCGGCATCTTACCAGCCAGGCGCTGAATTGCCTCGACGGAAATCCCGGCCTCGATGGGGGAGCATGGCCCGGGAGAGACTACAAGTTGCCGGGGAGCTTTCTTTTCAATTTCGGCAACCGAGATTTTGTCATTGCGATACACCGCAACCTCCGCGCCGAGTTCCTGCAGGTACTGAACGATGTTGTAGGTAAAGGAATCGTAATTATCGATCATGAGGAGCATGGTCAGTTGAGCCCCTTTCGCGCCATGGAAAGCGCCGTCATGGCGCCACGAGCCTTGTTGACCGTCTCCTGGAACTCCGTTGCGGGGTCCGAATCGGCCACGATGCCGGCGCCGGCCTGAAGATAAATCCTCCCCCCCCGAACCACCAGGGTGCGGATGGCAATAGCCATGTCCATATTGCCGGAAAAAGAAAAGTAACCGACGGCGCCGCCATAGATTTCGCGGCGGCAGGGTTCGAGTTCGTCAATGATTTCCATGGCCCGGATTTTTGGTGCCCCGCTCAGGGTTCCGGCCGGAAAGGTTGCCCGGAAAACGTCGAAGGCATCCTTACCCTCCAGAAGCCGGCCACGGACATTGGAAACGATGTGCATGACATGGGAATAGCGTTCGATGACCTTCAATTCGGTGACCTCGACAGACCCGGTGCAGCATACCCGCCCCAGGTCATTACGCCCGAGATCAACCAACATGATATGTTCGGCACACTCCTTGGGATCGGCCAGTAACTCGGTTTCGAAAGCCTGATCCTGCTCGGCGGAGAGCCCCCGCGGCCGGGTACCGGCAATGGGACGCACCTCGACCTGGTCCCCTTCTTTACGAACCAGCACTTCGGGAGAAGCACCGACCACCTGAGTGTCTCCAAAACGAAGAAAGAACATGTACGGAGAGGGGTTGATGGTACGTAGCGCCCGGTAAATGTCAAACGGGTCGGTAGTGCCAAGGTCTCCGGAAAATCGCTGCGACAGTACAACCTGGATAATGTCCCCGGCTCGCACGTACTCCTTGCACTGGTCTACCGCCGCCATGAAACCGGCGGGAGAAAAATTGGCCTGCATTTCCACATCATCGATCTCGGGTGTGATTTTTGTTCGAGGAAGGGGGTTGCGCAGTTGTTCAATCATCTCCTCGATCTGTTCCGTTCCTTGCCTATAAGCCGTTTCGGGATCTGCGCCAGGCGTCAGATGCACGTTGCAAACCACCTTGATCTTCTGCCGCATGTTGTCGAAAATAAGTAATTTTTCGGTCAACAGAAAACAGGAATCATAAGCACCGATTTCAGCCGGATTGGCATCGGGTAAATTCTCGATAAAGCGAACCATGTCGTAACCGAGATACCCGACCGCTCCACCGAAAAAGCGCGGCAGGCCATCAATCTGAACCGGACGGTACGGCGCCATGAAGGAGTTCAACTCTTCCAGAGGGTCCAGGCAAGCGCCACCGGCTATCACCACGCCGTTTTCAAGAATCTCATAGTTCGGACCACGACTGCGGAAAACCCGACCAGGGCCGCTGCCAAGAAAGGAATAACGCGCCCATTTTTCCCCCCCCTCGATACTTTCCAACAAAAAAGAGGTCGTACCGTCGTCGATTTTTTTGAATGCGGAAACGGGGGTTTCCATATCAGCAAGAATCTCACGATAAACGGGGATCAGGTTGCCCCGTTCGGCAAGGATGACAAATTGGTCTGAAGTGGGAAAATACATCGGCTCTCCGAAAATAAAAGTGGGGTAACTTACCACGTTTTTTCGCAAACCGTCAAGGCTCATACCCCTGCATTAATGGCCCGTTCAGGCCTAATCGAGGGGGGGGGGTGAGGTAACCTGTCATCCCTCTTATGGAACCGTAGGTTCGGGCCGTGCATACGGCCCCTGTTCTTTTTCCGCTCAGCCAACCTGGGCAATTCGGGTGCGCCTTAGGCAAAGTTCTGCCCCACATGCCGCGCCGAATCGGGTTCGCTTGGGCTATGTGCAGCTCACTTCCTCTCGCTTCCTTCTGCCCCCGCCATTGCCTGCCACCACCCATGCGATTCGGGATGGTTCCCCCGTGGTCAGGGCGACGCCTGTTCCTTTTAACAAACCGGGGTTGCCCACTAACTAAAAAAAGGCAAGGAGCGAACTCCTTGCCTTTTGGATTTAACTTTTACACCTAATCAAACGTGCTCTTCCATGCCTATTCGACAGGTTCTGCCACCGGGGCCGCGATTGACTCGGCGACTACTTGCTTACGGGGCCGGGGTGTGAAGGTCTCTTCGACCAGTTCAATAATGGACTGGGACGCATTGTCACCGGCGCGATTGGACAGTTTGATAATACGGGTGTAACCGCCTGGTCGGTCCTGATAGCGAGGCGCCAAACGCTCAAAAAGCTTGGCAACAACCTTGCTATCACGCACCACCTGCAATACCTGACGACGTGCATGAAGGTCGCCACGCTTGCCGAGAGTGATCATCTTCTCGGCAACCTTCCGCAATTCTTTGGCACGGCAGTCGGTGGTTGTGATTTTTTCGTGCTCAAGCAGCGAGGTCACCATGTTGCGCATCATAGCTGAACGGTGGCTGGAGTTACGACCGAGCCGTCTTCCGGTTTTATTGTGACGCATTGTTCTGTGGTCCTTTCTTCGTTAAACCTCGGGCGGCGGAATCAGTCTTCCTCGCTCCCCTTTTGAATCATCTTGAGATACTCGGGATCGGGGAAACTTTCCAACTTCATTCCGAGTGTCAGGCCCATCTCGGCAAGAATATCCTTGATTTCATTCAGGGATTTGCGGCCAAAATTCTGAGTTTTAAGCATTTCGGCTTCGGACCGCTGCACCAAATCACCGATGAGACGGATATTCGCATTTTTCAGACAGTTGGCGCTTCGTACGGAAAGTTCAAGTTCATCCACACTACGGTAGAGGTTCTCGTTGATCTTGCCAGTCGATTCGCTAACTTCTTCCGCGGCAGGCTCGGATTCTTCATCGAAGTTGATGAAGATCTGCAGTTGCTCTTTGATAATCTTGGCCGCATATGACAACGCGTCATCGGGCCGAACGCTGGCATCGGAAAAAATTTCGATGGTCAACTTATCGTAGTCGGTGATCTGGCCCACACGGGCGTTGGTAACCGTGAAATTGACCTTCTTGATGGGGGCAAAGATCGAGTCAATAGGAATTGTCCCCACAGGAGCCTTCTCGTCGCGGTTACGCTCGGCGGGAACATACCCCTTGCCAAGAGACACCACCATGTCAATCTCCACATCGGCTTCCAGGGAACAGGTAGCGATATGGTGCGCCGGGTTGAGAATTTCCACATGCGAATCGGTAATAATATCACCGGCCGATATTACGCCGGCACCTTTCTTGACGATGCGAACGTTACGACTCTCGTTCCCATGCAGCCGCAGCAACACGCCTTTAAGGTTGAGAATAATATCGGTAACATCCTCGGTCACACCGGGGATGGTGGAAAACTCGTGAAGAACCCCCTTGATACGCACCGACGAGATCGCCGCACCCTGCAGCGAAGAGAGAAGAACCCGGCGCAATGAATTGCCCAGCGTCGTTCCAAAACCACGTTCAAAAGGCTCGGCGTAAAACTTGCCATAGGTATCGGTCAGGGTTTCCGACTCGACCTGGAGACGCTTGGGCTTGATGAGGTCTCTCCAGTTTTTATACATTCGTATCCTCCCTAATGAGGTTACAGTTAAAACCTGCCAGAATTACTTGGAGAACAATTCGACGATGAGATGTTCCTGGAATACAGGAGTCGTCATCTCTTCGCGAACGGGCAGGGTTTTAACGGTCCCTTTGAAGGCCGCACGATCAAGCTCGACCCAGGAAGGAAAACCGCGGCGCATGACCCCGTCAAGGGCTTCATTGATGCGGACCACCTGGCGGCTTTTTTCGCGCAGTTCGATCACGTCACCGGGACGCACAAGATAAGAAGGGACATTGACGCGCCGACCATTTACAAGAAAATGCCCTTGACGCACAAGAGAGCGTCCTTCATTACGCGAAGTGACGAAACCCATGCGGTAAACCATGCTGTCAAGGCGACGCTCAAGGAGAATAAGTAGGCTTTCGCCCGTAACCCCTTTCATGCGGTCGGCTTTATCGAAATAGGACCGGAATTGCTTCTCCAGCAAACCGTAGGTTCTCTTGACTCGCTGCTTTTCACGTAACTGCGTGCCGTAATCGGAAACTTTGACACGGCCTTGACCATGCTGACCGGGTGCATAGTTTCTGCGTTCGACAGCACATTTATCGGTATGGCACCTGTCCCCCTTAAGGAACAGCTTCATGTTTTCCCTTCTGCACAGACGGCAGACGGGACCGGTGTATCTAGCCAACGTTCGTCCTCCTTATATGGTTAAACTCTTCTGCGCTTGGGGGGACGACACCCGTTATGGGGAATCGGGGTGACGTCCTTGATTAGGGTAATGTTGAGACCTGCCGCCTGCAACGCACGCAGAGCCGATTCACGACCAGAACCTGGGCCTTTGACATGCACAACAACGTTACGCAAACCATGCTCCTGGGCTTTTTTAGCCGCGTCTTCGGCTGCCACTTGGGCAGCGAACGGGGTGCTCTTACGAGATCCCTTAAAGCCCCGGCCACCAGCAGTGGACCAGGAAATCACATTTCCACTCACATCAGTGATTGTGACGATGGTATTGTTGAAGGTCGCCTGGATGTGTGCCACACCGTTAGCGATGTTCTTCTTTTCAACTTTTTTCCTTACGACTTTCTTACCGGGCTTAGCCATCGTTCCTCCAGTTATTTCTTCTTGCCGGCCACAGTCTTACGCGGGCCTTTGCGAGTACGGGCATTGGTCTTAGTCCCTTGCCCGCGAACGGGAAGACCACGACGATGCCGCAGACCGCGGTAACATCCGAGATCCATCAGCCGCTTGATATTCATGGATACCTCGCGACGAAGATCCCCCTCAACCTTGGTTTCACGGTCCATGGTTTCGCGGATTTTGACAACTTCTGCCTCTGTGAGATCATCAGTCCGGGTATTAAAATCTACGCCAGCCTTGGTCAGGATCTCCTGGGAGGAGGAGCGGCCGATGCCATAGATATAGGTGAGCGCCACCTCGATCCGTTTATTTCTTGGTAAGTCGATACCAGCAATACGTGCCAATTTCTGTTCCTCCTAATCCAGTTATCCCTGTCTCTGCTTGTGCTTGGGGTTTTCACAGATAATCCGGACAATCCCCTTGCGCTTGATAACCTTACACTTGTCGCAGATTGTCTTAACCGAAGCGCGGACTTTCATCGTGTATTCCTTTACTTGTCATATTGCCTAAAAAAACAAAGCAAACCGTCGCTTTGAAGAATGACTTTATTCATTACGGCAGAGTCAATATCTCTGGACCGTTATCCGTAAGGGCAATCGTATGCTCAAAATGAGCCGAAGGCCTCCCGTCGACGGCAACGGCCGTCCACCCGTCCTTCAATATGATAATTGCCGCGGCGCCCGCGTTGATCATCGGCTCGATTGCCAATGTCATCCCGGCTCGCAACCGAGGCCCCTGCCCCGGAGGACCAAAATTGGGTATCTGGGGCGATTCGTGCAACTGACGACCGATCCCATGGCCGACAAACTCACGTACGACGCTGAACCCCTCTTTTTCCACACAGGTCTGAACGGCGTTAGAAATATCAGAAAGCCGTCCGCCCACCAACGCTGCCGCTATCGCCAGATCGAGCGACTGCCGGGTTACCCGCAGCAGCCGTTCTTTTTCAGGATCGATTCGGCCAACCGGAACGGTAATGGCAGAATCACCATAGAAACCGTCCTTGATCACACCAAAATCAATACTGAGAATATCGCCTTCACGCAAAGGCACGTCATCGGCGAAACCATGAACTACCTTTTCATTCGGCGATGAACAGATAGTAAAAGGGAAGCCACCATAACCCTTGAAGGCCGGGCGCACCCCTCGCTTTTTGCATTCCTGCTCGGCGAACCGGTCAAGCTCAAGCGTTGTTACCCCAGGAAAAATCCTCTCGCGAAGCAGCTGAAGAATCTCGGCAACCACACGCCCCGCCTCGCGCATCTGTTTAAGCTCGATAGGGGATTTCAGAACAATCACTCGAACCGCCTAGCCGGCCTGAAGACTTCTCAGGACCTGATCCTGAACCACCCCAATCTCCTGCATTCCATCAACCGCTGTGAGCAGTCCCGCACTTCGATAATAATCAACCAGTGGCGAAGTCTGCTCACTATAAACCTCTAAACGGTGCCGGATGGTTAACTCCTGGTCATCGTCCCGCTGCAACAGGTCACCACCGCAAGTATCGCATTTGCCAGAAACCAAAGGGGGATCAAACTTCACATGAAAACCACGTCCGCAGTCACGACAGGTGCGACGACCCGTCAGACGCTCGACCAAGGCCTCCACATCAACATCGAGAGACACTACGGCATCAAGATCCTTACCAAGAGCAAGCAGACTCTCCTTAAGCGCATCAGCCTGAAGAACCGTTCGAGGAAAACCGTCAAGGATAAACCCCTTGGCACAATCGGCCTTCTGTAAACGCTCACGCACGATTCCGACCACAACTTCATCGGGGACCAGCCCACCAGCGTCCATGAACGATTTGGCCTTAAGCCCCATGGGGGTCCCATCCTTGACCGCAGCCCGCAGAATATCCCCAGTGGAGATCTGAGGAATACCGAAACGGTCCATCAGCATCTTCGCCTGTGTCCCCTTACCAGCCCCAGGGGGGCCAAGAAGAATGAGCTTCATAGCAAGTAGTTCCTCTTATCCCTGACGGCCCTTAAGGGTAACGCCCTTCATAAAGCCTTCATAAGATCTGGAAATAAGATGCGCCTCAATCTGGGAAGCCGTATCCATGCCTACACCGACAACAATCAGCAGTGAAGTCCCGCCGAAATAGAATGGTAAGCTGAACTTGCCCATAAGAATGGTCGGCAACACACACACAACAGACACATAAATTGCACCGGCAAAGGTAAGCCGCCCAAGAACCGTATCAATATACTCGGCAGTCGGCTTGCCCGGCCGGATTCCGGGGATATACCCCCCCTGCTTTTTCACATTGTCCGCGACATCAACGGGGTTGAAAGTCACAGCCGTGTAGAAATAGCAGAAGAAAATGATTAATGCAACGAAAAAAACATTGTAGACCCAGTGACTAGGAGTCATCATCGAAGCAATAGTCTGCACCCAGCTCACGTCTACCATGTTCGCTACCGTCGCCGGGAACATGATAATGGAACTGGCGAAGATCGGCGGGATAACGCCACTCATGTTGACTTTCAGCGGCAGATGGCTGGTTTGGCCACCATAGTTCCGCATCCCGACCACCCGCTTTGCATAGTGGATTGGCAATCGCCGCTGGCCCCGTTCCAAGAAGACAATGGCCCAGATTACAGCGATCATCAGCGCCAGAACCGCCAGCGTAACGATCGGCGTGAGAGCACCGGTGCGGATCAGCCGGATCGAGTTGACAACAGCCGCCGGCATGTTGGCAACAATGCCAGCAAAAATGATCAACGAAATACCGTTACCGATACCTCGCTCGGTGATCTGTTCCCCCAACCACATGATGAATGCCGTGCCGGCTGTCAGTGTGATGATGGTAAGAATGATGAAACCCATTCCTTGATCGGGGACCACCATTTCACCAGCAGGGCCACGCATGGTCTGCAAACCTACCGCGATACCTGCCCCCTGGATGATCGAAAGGAGCACGGTCCCATAGCGGGTCCATTTAGTAATCGTCTTGCGCCCCTGTTCACCCTCGTTTTTAAGCCTTTCGACGGGCTCAAAAACAACCGACAGCAACTGCAGAATTATCGATGCGCTGATGTAAGGCATAATGCCAAGCGCAAAAACCGTCATGCGCTCCAAGGCGCCACCGGTAAAAGCGCTTACCAGTCCAAGCAAAGTTCCTTCAGTTCCTTCGAAGAACTTGGCGAGCACCTGCGCGTCAACCCCCGGAGTCGGCACATGACACCCGACCCGGTAAACAACCAGCATACTCAAGGTGAACAAAATTCGCCGCCTGAGTTCAGGAATACTGAAGATGTTCTGGATGGCTTTTATCAATTTAAATAACCTCAGCCTTGCCGCCGGCGGCCTCGATTTTCTCCAGGGCCGACTTACTGAACTTATGAGCCTGCACCGTCAAAGCCTTGGTGACTTCGCCATCGCCGAGCACCTTGATGCCGTCGAGAACGTTGCTCACCAATCCAGCTTTACCGAGTGCTGCCAGATCGACCACTGTCCCGGCCTCAAAAACATCGAGATCCCTCAGGTTAACCAAAGCATATATTTTTTTTGCGAGGGGAGTAAAACCGCGCTTGGGGAGGCGACGCTGCAAGGGCATCTGGCCACCCTCGAAACCAGGCTTGATACTGCCACCGCTGCGGGCTTTCTGACCCTTGTGGCCCTTACCAGCAGTTTTGCCCTTACCCGAACCCTGACCGCGGCCAATACGCTTACTATTTTTGGTGGAACCGATAGCCGGTTTCAAATTACTCAGATCCATATCTATATTCCTCAGTGAATCAGTCTTCGACTTCGACCATGTGGGAAACCTTGCGGATCATTCCCCGAATTTCTGGCGTATCCTTCAAGTAAACCGTCTTGTGGAGCTTGGTCAGTCCAAGGCCCTTAAGCACACGGGTAAAGTATTCCTTGCGGCCGATGCCGCTTTTCCTCAACGTAATCTTGATCTGTTCGGCCATGATCTTCTCCTTGTCGGCGCGATTTACTCTGCAGACGCCTGAATCCCACGGCGTTCCATGATCTCCTCAGCACTCTTGAGCTGAGAAAGTGCATTCACGGTTGCCTTCACCACATTATGGGGATTATTGGAACCAAGGCACTTGGAGAGAATGTCGCCAACACCGGCCACTTCAAGGACAGCACGGGCAGCGCCACCGGCAATAACGCCGGTACCAGCCGAAGCCGATTTAAGTAAAACCTTGCCGGCGCCAAACTTGCCAAGCACGTCGAAAGGGATGGTACGGTCCTTAAGGGGAACCTTGATCAGGTTTTTCTTGGCCTGCTCGACCCCTTTGCGGATAGCCTCGGGAACCTCTTTGGCCTTACCCAGTCCGTAACCAACATGTCCCTGGCCGTCACCTACCACCACCAGGGCAGAGAAGCTGAAACGACGACCACCTTTAACGACCTTGGCACAGCGATTGATGTGAATGACCCGGTCATTCAAGTTCAGTTCATTGGGATCGATGCGATGCAAAGATATCCTCCTTTAACTCTAGAAAGACAGGCCGGCTTCACGGGCGGCATCGGCCAAAGCCTTGATGCGACCATGGTAAAGGAAGCCGTTGCGGTCGAAGACCACCTGTTTGATATTCTGCTCCAGGGCCTTCTTGGCAATGGCCTGGCCCACTACTTTGGCCGCCTCAATATTGCCAGTGTGCTTGACACCGTCGGCAATGTCCTTGGAAGCGGTCGAAGCAGTTACCAGGGTCCGCCCGGTAACATCTTCAATGATCTGTACATAAATATGCTTGGAACTACGGAAGACACATAGGCGGGGCCGCTCATCGGTCCCCGTAACCTTCCGCCGCACCCGCACCTGCCGCTTCATGCGTGCCAAACGTCTTTGATTTGCGACGCTCACAGTCTTTCTCCTTGGCCTTAAATCAGTTATTTCTTACCGGTCTTGCCGGCTTTGCGCATAATACGTTCTTCAGCGTACTTGATACCTTTGCCTTTATAAGGTTCAGGCGCACGGAACGAACGGATCTTGGCGGCGGTGGCACCGATGAGCTCCTTGTCGATGCCCTTCAGGGTGATCTTAGTCTGCTTCTCCACCTCGGCGTCAATCCCCTTGGGAAGCGGATATTCGATCGGATGAGAATAGCCGAGGGCCAGATTAAGAACCGCCCCTTTCATCTCGGCGCGATAACCGACACCGTTGATTTGCAGAACGCGCTCGTAGCCCTTGGTAACACCTTCCACCATGTTGGCGACCAAAGTGCGGGTCAGACCCTGCAAAGAGGTGTCCACGCGCCCACTCTCGGGACGTTTGACAACGATGGCGTCGGCCTCCACGCCGACTTCAACCGTTGCCGGAATAAGGCGGCTGAGCTGACCTTTCGGCCCCTGTACGCTGATGGTTTCTCCGGCGAGAGAAACCTTGACCCCAGCAGGGATCATTATGGGCTTTTTCCCTATTCTCGACATCGTATAAACTCCTTACCCGTATCCTTACCAGACGGTGCAGAGGAGCTCGCCGCCCACCTGCGCCTTGCGGGCAGCCGCATCGTCCATCAGTCCCTGAGATGTCGACAAAATAGCACATCCCAGGCCGTTTTTAATCATGGGGATTTCATCTTTCCCCACATAGACACGCCGCCCGGGAGTAGAAACCCGTTTGATTTCATGGATCACGTGTTGATTGTCGTTATCGAATTTAAGATAGATTTTCAGCACGCCTTGCTTGTCATCGCTGATACTCTTGAAATTCTTGATATATCCAAGATCCTTGAGCACCGAAGCCAAGGCCTCTTTGATTGTGGACGAAGGGACGTCCAGCTTCGGATGCTTCGCAAGGCCCGCGTTACGAATGCGGGTCAGCATATCCGCGATAGGATCAGTCATTGCCATGGATGCAGCTCCTTAATTTCTCTTTACCAGCTCGACTTGATAACGCCGGGAAGTTTACCTTCCAATGCCAGCTTGCGCAGGCAGATCCGGCACATGTCAAATTTACGATAATAGGCTCTCGGACGACCACACAAAGGACAGCGATTGTTCTCCCTGACCCCGAATTTCTTCGGCCGTTTCGCCTTTATCATCATTGATTTCTTCGCCACTGTTTTCCTCCGCTATCCGTCTGACTTATTTTCTAAAAGGCATGCCCATGGCCGCCAGAAGAGCGCGTCCCTCTTCGTCGGTTCTAGCCGAGGTGACAATGGTCACGTTCATCCCCTTGACTTTATCAATTTTGTCGAAATCGATCTCCGGGAAGATGATTTCCTCGCGAATGCCAAGAGTATAATTCCCGCGACCGTCGAAACCTTTGGGCGATACGCCCTTAAAGTCACGAACACGCGCCAAAGCTATATTGATCAACCGATCAAGAAACTCGTATGCTCGCTCACGGCGCAGGGTAACACGGCAACCGATCGGCATCCCTTCACGCAGCTTGAAGGTTGCGATGGATTTTTTGGCTTTGGTCACAACGGCTTTCTGACCAGCGATAGTCGTAAGTTCCTCGACGGCTGATTCCAGAATTTTAATGTTCTGAATAGCCTCCCCGAGGCCCATATTCACGACCACTTTTTCAATCCGAGGGACTTCCATCACGTTTTTAAGCTGCAGGTCCTTCTGGAGCTGAGGCACCAGCTCGACCTGGTATTTTTCTTTCAGTCTTGCCATGGAAATCCTCCGTTACTTATCCACGATCTCGTTGCATTTTTTGCAGTAGCGGACCTTGCTGCCATCTTCGAGCACGCGGATTCCGGTACGGGCCGGCTTGCCGCAAGCTCTACAAAGGAGCTGAACGTTGGAAGCGTTCAATGCGGCTTCCTTCTCAACGATGCCACCTTCCTGGTTGGCCCGGGAAGGACGAGTGTGCCGCTTGACCACGTTGAGCCCTTCTACTGTAAGCCGGCCCTTGTCAGAGAAAATCCGAGTCACTTTTCCGGACTTCCCCTTTTCCTTGCCAGCGATAATCATCACCATGTCGTCTTTTTTGACATGAAGGTTTTTTGCCGCCATTCTCTTATCTCCCAGTAATCTTTTTTAAAGGACTTCAGGCGCCAACGAAACGATTTTCATATAGCGTTTGGCGCGCAGTTCACGTGCGACGGGTCCAAAGATACGGGTTCCGATGGGCTCCCCCGCAGCGTTAACCACTACGGCAGAGTTCGTGTCAAAACGGATGAACGATCCATCCTGGCGGGGAACCTCCTTGGCCGTCCTTACAATGACGGCGCGTACAACATCGCCTTTCTTGACCTTCGAATTAGGAAGGGCTTCCTTGACGGAGCAGATAATAATATCTCCAAGTCCGGCATATTTGCGTTTGGAGCCGCCGAGCACCTTGACGCAGCAGAGCTTCCGGGCACCGGAGTTATCTGCGACATCAAGCATGGTCTGCATCTGGATCATGACGTGTATCTCCTAAACGGTTACGTGTTTTTCGAGGATCTCGCGGACTCTCCACCGCTTGTCACGAGACAGCGGTCTGGTCTCCACGATAAGAACCTTGTCGCCGATGGTGCAACTATTCTGCTCATCGTGCGCCTTACAGGTGACCCTGCGCTTGATATATTTCTTATAAACGGGATGTTTGATCAGCTGGTCAACCCTGACCACCACCGTCTTATCCATCTTGTCGCTGACCACAATTCCAACCCGGGTCTTTTTATTTCCACGTTCAGTCGTCATATCCGTCCTCGTACTCCTCGTTATCCTTGTTTCTTCCGCAGCACGGTTTTAACCCGGGCAATGTCTTTTTTAATCTGAGGAATCCGGGCGGTGTTTTCCAGGTGTCCGGTATGCAGCTGAAACCTCAGATTGAACAGTTCCTGATTCAGTTCTTCAGTTTTGTTCTGCAGATCCTCGACACTGAGATCTATCATTTCGTTAGCCTTCATTGACCGCCTCCTCCCTCATTACAAACTTGGTCTTCATCGGGAGCTTATGGGCGGCAAGGCGCAACGCTTCACGGGCCACGTCTTCTTCAACCCCCTGCATCTCATACAAGACCACCCCCGGCCGCACTACGGCTACCCAGCTATCGGGAGATCCCTTACCCTTACCCATACGAGTTTCGGCAGGCTTGCGGGTGAGCGGTTTGTCCGGAAACACACGAATCCAAATTTTTCCGCCACGTTTGATATAGCGGGTCATGGCTCGACGAGCTGCCTCGATCTGCCGCGACGACAACCAGCCGCACTCAAGGGCTTGCAGCCCGAAGTCACCGAAATTAAGATCGGTCCCTCCCTTGGCGGCGCCTTTCATGCGCCCTTTGAAAGTCTTTCTATGCTTAACCTTTTTAGGCATTAACATGACTTGCTTACTCCTATTGCGGTCTTATTGCTGTTCCCGTGCGAGAACTTCGCCTTTGAAGATAAGCACTTTGACACCGATGATGCCATAAGTGGTCTTCGCTTCGGCGAAACCATAATCGATATCAGCGCGAAGAGTATGCAGGGGCACACGCCCCTCGCGGTACCACTCGGTCCGGCTCATCTCAGCGCCACCCAGACGGCCGCTACAGGTAATCTTGATCCCCTGGCCGCCAAACTTGAGAGCCATGCTGACACTCTTTTTCATCGCGCGACGAAAAGCAACTCGACGTTCCAACTGCAACGCCACGTTTTCCGCAACCAGCTGAGCATCGATTTCCGGTTTGCGTACTTCCTGGATATTTATGAAGATTTCTTTATCGGTGAGTTTGGCCAGCTCCTTTTTGAGCGCCTCAACCTCGGAACCTTTTTTGCCGATAATGATGCCAGGACGAGCAGCGTAGATGTTGATCTTCGCTTTATTTGCGGCCCGCTCCATTTCTATTTTGGAAATACCGGCGTGATAGAGTCTCTTTTTGAGGTAATTCCGAAGCTTGATGTCTTCGTGGAGCAGTTTGGCGTAATCCGCCTCTGCATACCACTTGGATTCCCAAGTTTTGATGACCCCCAACCTAAATCCTATTGGATGTACTTTCTGGCCCAAACTATCACCTCCTCACAATCTACTTTTCGTCAAGAATCACGGTAATGTGACTTGTCGGTTTACGAATTTTAGTAGCGCGCCCCTGTGCCCGGGGAATAAAGCGCTTAAGAACAGGCCCCTGGTCGACGCTAATCGTCTTGACCACCAGACGGTCGACGTCGGATACCCCCTTCTGCTCTGCGTTGGCAACCGCTGAACTCACCAGTTTGGACACAATGGCTGCAGCTTTCTGCGGAGAGAACTTGAGGATATTCAGCGCATCCTGTACTCCCTTGCCACGGACCATGTCGATGACCAGGCGGGTCTTCTGGGGAGAAAGGCGCACGTAACTCAGTTTAGCTCTGGCTTCCATGAATGAAACTCCTATGCAGGATCTTATCTTTTCTTGCTTTTCTTATCCGCACCGTGGCCATAGTAAGTCCGGGTCGGAGCGAACTCGCCGAGCTTGTGGCCAACCATGTTTTCGGTAACAAAAACAGGGATGAATTTCTTGCCGTTGTTCACGGCGAAGGTCAGGCCGACAAATTCAGGGACGATGGTGGAACGCCGGGACCAGGTTTTGATGACCTTCTTATTACTGGCGCCACCTTCAGCTTCAATTTTGCGCAAAAGGCTTTCCTCGACGTACGGCCCTTTTTTGATTGATCTAGCCACTGCCTTCTCCTCTATTACAAAGAAACGTTATTTCTTGCGACGACGGACGATGAACTTATCCGTACGCTTGTTGGTCCGAGTCTTGTAGCCCTTGGTCGGCACACCCCAAGGAGTGACCGGGTGACGACCACCGGAGCTTTTTCCCTCACCACCACCGTGAGGATGATCTACCGGGTTCATGGCTACGCCACGACTCTGCGGGCGCTTGCCAAGCCAACGATTACGACCAGCCTTGCCGATGTTGATATTCTCATGTTCCGTGTTGCCAACCTGACCGACGGTAGCGCAGCAATCCTGCAGAACCAGACGGACCTCACCAGAGGGAAGACGCAATTGAGCGTATTTACCCTCTTTGGCAGCGATCATGGCATAGGTCCCGGCACTACGTGCCAACTGCCCGCCCTTGCCGATCTTAAGTTCGACGTTGTGAACCCAGGTGCCCAGCGGAATCGAGCGAATCGTCATGGCATTGCCGGGCTTGATATCGGCCTGATCGCTGGCAATGACGGTATCGCCTACAGTAATGCCGAGAGGAGCCAGAATGTAGCGCTTTTCGCCGTCAGCATAGTTCACCAGAGCGATACGGGAGGAACGGTTCGGGTCGTATTCGATGGAAACAACCTTGGCCGGAATCTCTTTTTTGTCCCGTTTGAAATCGATAATCCTGTACTTGCGCTTGTGGCCACCACCGGTATGGCGCTTGGTGATACGACCGTAGCTGTTACGCCCACCGGTACGTTTCAGAGGCGCAACAAGTGACTTCTCGGGGGTGGAAGTCGTTATCTCCTCGAAAGAGGAGGATGTCATGTTACGACGACCCGGCGAGGTCGGTTTAAACTTTTTGATCGCCATTATAGTAACTCCGTATCGCTTGATAACAAACCTTAGACACCGAAGAAATCGATGCTGCTGCCCTCTTCAAGGGTCACGTACGCTTTTTTCCAGTTCGAGCGCTTTCCGAACTGGCGGCCAACGCGCTTGACCTTGCCAGCAACCAGGCTCGTATTGACGTTTTTGACTTTGACGTCAAAGGCCTTCTCGATAGCCTGCTTGATTTCAATCTTGTTGGCATCAATGGAGACTTCGAATGCCACGATCTGACCAACTTCTTTTTGCAGGCTGGTCTTTTCAGTAATCAGCGGCTTCTTGATAATCTGATACAGCGGCTTCATGACGCTAACGCTCCTTCCAGCTGAGAAACAGCCCCCTCGGTAACTATGAGGTTGGGATATCTCATCACATCGTACACATTGACGCCTTCAGCTCGCAGCACCTTGACATTCGGCAAGTTTCGGGCGGAAAGCTCGAGGTTCGTATTCACGCCATCGACCACAACCAGAGCCTTGTCGATATCGAATCGCTTAAGAACTTCAACAAAACCCTTGGTGCTGATCTTTTCAAGTTCAATGGCATTGAGTACCGTCAATCGCTCTTCTTTGAAACGAACCGAAAGGGCGCTACGCAGAGCAGCCTTCTTTACCTTGCGATTCAGTTTGAATGTATAGTCGCGGGGACTCGGGCCGAAAGCAGCGCCACCACCAACATAGTGAGGTGCACGAATACAACCCTGACGGGCGTTACCGGTACCCTTCTGTTTGTAGGGTTTCTTACCACCGCCGGAAACTTCACTGCGGGTCTTGGTATCTGCCGTTCCCTGCCGACGGGCCGCCAGCTGGTAGCGAACCATATCGTGAATCAGGTAGCCACGAACGACATCATTAAAAACACCGTCGGCGAGCTCACGCTCAGAAACCTGATTTTTATTTATATCGTAGACAATAACGCTAGCCATGGATCTTTCTCCCACGCCTCATATCAACGAGGTTATTTTTTGGCTTTAATACCTTTACGGATCGTCACCAGACCGTTCTTGGGGCCTGGAATGGCTCCCTTGACCAGGATCAGATTCTCATCAGCGCGGACATCGACAACCACCAGATTCTGCGTAGTGACCTGGGCATTGCCCATCTGTCCAGCCATTTTCTTCCCTTTAAAAACCCGGGAAGGCCAGGCACTACAACCGATTGAGCCGGGCGCACGATGGAACTTGGAACCATGGCTGGCGCGGCCTCCGGAAAAATTCCAGCGTTTGATAACACCTTGGAACCCTTTTCCCTTGCTGGTCCCGATGACATCAATAATATCGCCAGCAGCAAAAACATCGCAGCCGATCTCGTCACCGACATTGAACTCATCGACATTTTCAACCCGAAACTCGCGCAGATGGTTGAACGCACCCTTGCCAGCCTTCTTGAAATGTCCCATTTCCGGCTGGTTGGTCCGGTGCGCCTTGCGCGAGCCGAACCCGACCTGAATCGCATTGTATCCGTCGACAGCAACAGTTTTCTTCTGCAGGACCACACAGGGACCCGCCTCGACAACCGTCACCGGGATCCTCCTGCCGTCCATGGCGAAAACCTGGGTCATCCCCAGTTTCTTACCCAAGATTCCCTGTATCATTGCACGTACCCTTACCTTGAATGTGTAGTTACCTTAAAGCTTGATTTCCACGTCAACGCCAGCGGACAGATCGAGCTTCATCAGGGCATCCACGGTCTGCTGAGTCGGCTCGAGGATATCGAGAAGGCGTTTATGGGTGCGCATCTCGAACTGCTCGCGACTCTTTTTGTCAACATGGGGACCGCGCAGAACGCAGTATTTATTGATAATCGTCGGCAGTGGCACGGGACCGGCGACCCGGGCGCCAGTGCGTTTGGCAGTATCAACGATCTCGTTAACGGAAAGATCGAGCAGCTTATGGTCGTAAGCTTTCAAACGGATTCTGATCTTCTGGCTCGGCATGTGATTTATCCTCTATTACGCTATGATGTCGCTGACGACGCCGGCGCCCACGGTACGGCCACCCTCACGGATAGCGAAACGCAGTTCCTTATCCATCG
>MHXM01000091.1:24321-25738 GCA_001825565.1 Desulfuromonadaceae bacterium GWC2_58_13 | reverse complement strand
TCCGTAAAAAACCTGGATTGGAGGCTGGAAAAAGACGACCCTTATCGATTGGTGGCCGATATCGGCGCCGAGCGGGACATCACCCGGGTGGATGACCTGTTGGCCACCACCAGCTGGAAGGTAACCGATCCCGTTGCCAATACGGATTTAATGGTTTGGCGGGAAGGCAATCTCCTGCAAATCGAAGGTCGCTTCAAGGGGGAAACGATTCGGGAACACCGGAAGATCGATGCGGCCCCCTGGTACCAGGCCCTTTCCATCTCGCTGCGGCCGCTGGTCGATTTTCCGCAGCGGGATCTGGCGTTCTGGTCCCTGCGTCCCGATACGCTGGAGGCGCACAAGCTGCGGGTGGCTTCTGGGGGGGAAGAGGTTTTCGACATCCTGGGACAAAAAACCACTGCGGTAAAGCTCGAAATACGCCTCACCGGCTTCAAGTCCATGCTCTGGAAATGCCATTACTGGCTGCGTAAAAGCGATGGCCTGTTTTTGCGGTACGAAGGCCCCAGCGGTCCCCCCGGCTGGCCGCTGACCCGGGTGACCCTGGCGGAATCGGAACCGGGAGCGGATCGCTGATTCGGTCTTGCGCTGTATGTTCGGCCGGCCGGAAAGGATTCAATCCTTTTTGGGGTAATCGAAGTCGGTGACCCGGGCCGATTTCGGTTCCGTTTGACTCCAGCGTTCGATCTCCAGCGCCAGTTCCAGAATCCCGCAGGTGGGGATATTTTCGATAGCGGTTCCGGCGAGCTCGTTGGCGAGGTCGGTAAAGGCCGGGTTGTGGCCCAACAGGACGACGTGCCGCCAGCGGTCGTCCAGGTTGCGGATGACCTTCGTCAGGGTAGCGACATCGGCTTCATAAAACCGCGGCTCGAGGATCAGCCGCTCAACCGGCCAGTCGACTTCACCGGCGATGATCCAGCTGGTGGCCAAGGCCCGGCGGGCCGGACTGGTGATCATCATGTCGGGCTGAAAATGGCGCTCGGCCAGGCGCTTTCCCATCTCCGCGGCATTCTGCCGGCCCCGTTTGTTCAGCGGGCGTTCGAAATCCGACAGGGATTTATCCTTCCAGCTCGATTTGGCGTGCCGGATCAGGGTCAGCCGCCTCATATCCTTATCCTTGCGTCATGGCCATGGGACCGAAGAGCGGGCGATCCCGATTCCCTTACGACTATACCACGCCCGCTTTGCGGTTTTCGAATTCGGGCCAGAGCGAAAGCGGTCGCGGCCCTGAGTCAGACCGCCGCGCCGGCTCGCCGGCCCCGGTTTTGGGACTGTAATGGCGTTTCAGCCAGCGGCTGAGGCCGTCGAGGCCGGGAAACAGGACCCGTTCGGTGATGTTGGCCTGATCGAGCTTGTCGCGGATTTCCCATTTGAGATTGGCGGGGATGAGGATGCGTCGCCAGAGTTCGGGGTGCCGGGC
>MHXM01000091.1:8028-24281 GCA_001825565.1 Desulfuromonadaceae bacterium GWC2_58_13 | reverse complement strand
GAGAAAAATCCGAACTGATTGACAATCCGGTCGTCGATGGAGGGAGGTTCGAAAAAGATGACGAAATCATCCCGGCCCAGGTCGGCCAGTTCGGAAAGCGAGGCCACCGACTCGGAGAGCATTTCCACAGTGAAGACGTTGGCTCCTTCCAGGTCCAGCCTTTCCCGGAGTTTGGCCGGCAAAAGCTGATGTGCCTTGAGATAATTCACCGCCCAGATGGCTCCGGCGGTATCGACCTTGTCGATATTGGCGGTGGCGAAATGCAGGGCGATGAAGGGGGAATAGGTCCAGTCGAGGAGCCGGGTCGGCAAACCGTAGTGCTGGGCCACCGAAAGCCAGTGCCACACGGAATCATGCTCGACCACCGTGCGGTGGGCGTATTTTTTGAAATTCCGCAGCAGATGCCGCTCCAGTTCGACGAAGTTTCCCCCCAGGCGGATCAGGGTCGTTTCCAGCGGATAGTTGGCTTGGGAGAGTCCACGATACGCGAACCGGGAACGGAACCGGCCGAGTTCGGTGTTCCAGGATTCGGCGAACAGTTCATCCTGCAGATGGTTCCAGCTGGTGATCCAGGTGTCGTTCATGGCGGTTTTCAACGACAGTCTTCGCGCCACAGGCAATCGGCATGTGGGCAACGGCCCAGCATGCCCGCAGCGAAGCAGGGGGTATGCTGTTCCCGGACCTGAATGGCTCGGATGAGTTCGTCCTTCTTCATCCTGCCGGGCCGAAGCCCTTTTTCCCTGGCGATGTTGTTGATTTCAATGAGGCGCATGGCATTCTCCCGTTCTGATTGGATTCGGTTGAATCGAAGTTCCCGGCGGTCGGCCGAAACGGCTCCCAATGTCTGGTCCCTTATTCCCCCTCCCAGGTTTTCCCAGGGCGGAAGCGGATGTCACCCACGGGGTTCAGGCCGCATTCCCGAAGGAGGCCGTCCAGGATCCATCGGTCGCCGGGAGGTGCACGGTCAACGATAACCACGGATTGTTGCCGGTTGATTGGGCTAATGTGAAGAGAGCATTAGGAACGCGGGGGAGGGGTTTGGATGCCACCGTCAGGGCCGGCGGTTTTCCGAGCCGGGCCATCATTTAACCAAATGCTAATCGCGGCTTGACGGTCAATCAATATTCTTTCCTTAAAACCCTGTTCAAAAATATTCGATCAGCCCGCTACCATGATCAGTCGCCCGGATACCCGCCGGCAAGATGGGAGGAATTCATGCCTGAAACCCGCAATCTTTACGTCCCCTCCGAAACCGAACCGTACATGAACCCAAAACAGATCCGGTATTTCCGCCGGTTGCTTCTGCTCCGGAGAGATGAGATCGCCCGGGAGTGCCGCCACTCGTTGTCCCGCCTGAAAGAGGATAAAATCCCCCAGCCCGACCTGCTCGACCAGTGCGCGGCAGAAGCCGAGCGGTACCTGTTTCTGGTTTCCGAGGCCCGAAGGCGTCTGCTCATCGAGCAGATCGACGAGGCGTTGAGGCGCATGGAGGACGGTTCCTATGGGTATTGCGAAGAAACGGGAGAGGAAATCGGCATCCGGCGATTGCAGATCCATCCTGCGGCGCATCTCAGCGTCGAGGCCCAGGAGCTCCTGGAGAATTGCAGCCGCGGCCTTGGTTGCGGCGCCCATTGACGGGGTGTGTGCGGCCGATCAAGTATCCCCCAGGCAAAAACCCTCAACGGCCCAACCGGCACATCGGTTGGGCCGTTCATGTTGAGGACGCCAGACGGTTCCTGGCGGCTCGGTTGCCCCGAATTGCCCGTCCGGGCTTTACCTTTTCGACTTCGCCATTAAAATCATGGATAACGGTCTGCCCGGCGGCGGTTCACGGCGGTCCGGTTTTCCGTCGACCCGATTCGGATGACGGTTCCGAGTGCGGAAAGGATTGCACCCTTGGGCCGGGTTTGGTACTGTCTTTTCTGAAATGAACATTCTGAAATAAGGGTGGGATCCTGCAATGCTGGAAGACCGGAAAAAAGCACTGCGCAACAGCCTGAAAGATCCGGACGAGGGGGTACGCCAGGCGGCGGCCCGAGCTCTGGAGACCCTTGAGTCCGCCGTGGATCTCGGCAAAATTCTCGAACTGCTCAAAGGTGGCAATCGCGGCCAGCGGGTCAAGGCGTTGTTCGCGCTCGAACGGATCAACTCCCCCGAGGTCTTTCCGCCGTTGCTGGCGGCGCTGACCTTCCCCGATGAGGATATCCGGGCCACGGCGGTGCAGGTGCTGGGCAGAAAAAATAATCCCAAGGTGCTCGGCAACCTGGTCAAATGCCTTTCCGACCCCCATCCGGCGGTCCGGGTGCACGCCGTCGAAGCTCTAGGCAATTTTTCCGACGCGCGATTGATTCCCTATCTGGGGGCGCTGCTGGGGGACCCGGATGCCGAGCTGGTTAAGTCGGCGATTCGATCCTTGGGAACCATCGGTTCCCGGGAGGCGGAGCCGGCGCTGTTGCCGCTGCTGCTGCACCCGCAGCCGGACGTTCGCAAGGAAGCCGCCGTCGCCCTCGGCCAACTGGAACTTTAACGGTTTTACCGATTCGATAAAAAAAGCCGGTCCCGAGGGACCGGCTTTTCCATTTCCATGTTCCCGGCGACCCGGCACGGGATCATTCAAAATAATCGGTGACCTCGATCCTTTTGACGAAGGGGTCGACCTCGGCGACAATGCGGGTTGCTTCGTTGCCGACCAGGGCCACCCGAATCGGTTCATCCAGTTTTTCCCCCGAGGCCGAAAAAATGATTTTCATTTCCACGGCATCTTTCTCCCGGCTGGCGACGCGAGTGATCACGCCGATTTCGTTACTGTCGAGGCGGACCAGGCTGCCGACCGGGTAGGGGCCGAGCGCCTTGATCAGGGTTGCCAGCAGTTGGGGATGCAGGGCCGTTCCCGACAACTTCCGCAGGTTTTCGGTAGCGATGCGGGGCGTCACCGGACGCTGATAGGAGCGCAGGGTGGTCATGGCGTCGTAAGTGTCGGCAATGGTGGTCATGTCGGCCAATATCGAAATTTTTCGACCACGGGCGTCGGCGGGGTAGCCGCTGCGGTCGTAATTGAGGTGATGTCCCAGGATGATGTCGATCACCTCATCGGAGACGCCGTCCATCTTGCTGGCGATTTCCGATCCCGAGAAGGGGTGTTTTTTGATCTCTTCGTATTCTTCCGCGGTCAGCCGCCCCGGTTTGGTGATGATATCCTTGTCGATGATCAGCTTGCCGATATCGTGCAGCAGGGCGCCGAGGCCGAGAGTCCGCAGCTTGTCTTCGGGCAGGCCGTAGGCCTGCCCGACCACCAGAGCGATGACCGACACGTTCACCGAATGGGTAAAGGTGTAATTGTCGTAATCCTTGAGCATCGACAGAGCCATCAGGGCGTGGGGGTCGGTGAGGGTCGACTGGACCATGCTTTTTATGACCCCGACCGCTTCCTTGGACGAGGGTATTTTTCCCAGCCGCACATCGTTGAAGATGTGGCTGACGGCCTTCAACGCGCGCTGATAAATTTTACGGGGGGCCTGGGGCGCATCCTGCTCGTCCTCGGATTCCAGGGCGATCGGGCGGATGTGACGCACCCCCCGGGAGGCGATGTTCTGCGCCAGGTCCTGGCCGACCCTGCGTTTTTCCGAAAGCAGCTGGAAAAAGAGCTGGATCTCCTCCGCGGTTAATCCGGCCTGGAATTCGAATCCCTCCAATTCTCGTTCCTTGAGCAGGTTACAGATTTCCTCGACGGCCGGTTCGCTGGACACGAACAGATGATTTTCGAAGAACAACGTTCCTTCGAGCAGCCCCATTTTAAGTTGCGGTTTTATCCGAAACAGGACCAGGAAATCCTGTTCCAGGTTCTGGGCCTGCTTCATGATGGCCGGGTGGGCGGCGGGGTAGAGACGGAGCCCCTTGTAGGTTCCCGAAATCCCGTAGATGATTTTTTTAAGCTGATCAGGACGCATAGGAGGTGGTCTTTTCGATCCGGTTAAGGGCTAGCAGGGCGGCGCGGGCCACCTGTTGGGAGCGGTCTTCGGTCGCCTTGTGCAATAGGACCAGGGCGTCTGGCGACCCAATTTTACCGAGGGCCAGGGCTGCCGCGGCGCGCAGTTCATCGTCCCGCGAACTGAACCAGAAACGGCGTCTTTTCAAAATTGCCGTGAGTTGAGGAAGCGCATCGCTGGAGCCGATCTGCCCCAGGGCATTGACCGCTTCTTTCTTTTCGTCGCGCCGTTGCCCCTTGCCGTCCCGCTGGGTCGCCAGGTCGAGCAGGGCCGGCACGGCGGCGGTACATTTCAGTGCTCCGAGAGAAAGGATGGCTTGGCGGCGCATTTCCTGGTCTTCGCTGGCGAGAATCTGCAGCAGTGTCCCTTCGGCGTTGCGGCCACCGATTTTGGTCAGGGCACGAACGGTTTCCCGGCGCACCCGGATGTCTTCGTGGGCCAGCATCGGGATCAGGTGCCCGGTGGTTTGCCGGTCGCGGATTTCACCCAGTATGCCGATGGCGTTGCGCACCACGAACCAGCGCGGATCCTTGAGATATTCGATCAGTACCGGGCAGGCGGTGGCGCCCAGACGGAGCAGGGCGCTGCCGAGGATTTTGCGGGACTGAGAGTCGTTTTCTTCGGCCAGGTGCTGCATCAGGTACTTTTCGATTTTACCCCGGAAGCAGGCGATCAGGGTGAGCAGGCGCTCGCGGGATTCGCGGACATCGTTTTTCTGGCAGAGCGATGTTATCAGAAAATCGAACAACTCTTCCCGGATCAACAGGGTCAGGGTCTCTTGGGACGCCTGGCGGCGGGTCAGGGAAAGCTGGCGGTCCGCCGCGTAACGGCAGAGCAGCAGCAGCGCCCGGATGACCAGCGGCCGGCCGGAATCGGTCAGGTTCAACAGCACCAGCGGCTCGATGTTTTTGGCCAGCATGCGGAAATGCTGGTCCGACTCGGTTTGCTCCATTTCCAGCAAGAGCTTTTCAAGGTCTTGCTCTTCAAGCTGGATGGCTAACGACGGCGGGGTCCCTTGTCCGCCCTCGGCTTCCGGTTGGTTTTCTTCCATCTCCTGCCGTCTGGCTTCGCGTTCATGCTTCTGCTCCAGTACGTTGGCGAGATCGAATTCGTTAATCCAGAGGGTCGCTACGCAGGCCTCCTGCAATAGGGCGGCGACACCTCCCTGCTGGTGGATTTCAGGGGGTTCCTTGGCCAGGCAGCGGGCGAATTCCCGCAGGTCCCGCGAATTCAGGTCGGGGAGGATCAACAGGGAGCGCACATGGCGGGCAAACAACTGGGTGGCGAAGTTTTTAAGAACCAGGTTCCGGGAGTTCAGAGGCGTGTCGTCGACCAGAAAGACCTCTTTGCGGACAGAGAAGACAATCGCCTCGCGGCCCATCAGCAGTGGCGCGAATTTGAGCAGCGTCTGTTCGACGGCCGTCTTGAGGGCTGGGTGGCCCGGGGGATAGAAACGGCTTGCCTTCAACAGAACGTCCAGGCCCCGCAGGGCCGATTCCAGATATTCCGATGTGAGTGTTCTGCTGGCCACCTTCTGGTTTTCTCCCGGGGATGATTCGATCACGGCTCTTTTTTCCCAGCATAGTGTTTTGATGCTGAATTGTAAATGGTGTCAGCGGTTTTTAATCAGTGCCGAAATGGCTTTGAACTCCGGTCCGCGGCTGTGGCGCAGCATCTGGAACAGGGCCATCTCGACGGTTGTTATCGTCGCTCCGGCCAGGCTGGCGTTGTGCAGGGCGGTCAGGAAGTCGATCTTGTTCTGGGAGCAGACCGCATTCCGGACCAGATGCACGGGGTAACCCTGTCCCAGCAGGTCGAGCAGGGTCTGGTAAACGCAGACATGGGATTCCATGCCGACCAGCAGTATCTGCCCCGCGTCCAGCCGCTTCAACGCGGCAAGGAAGTCCTTTTCCCCGCAGCAGCTGAAAGAGGTTTTTTCGATCAGGACGGCATCCGCGGCTGGCGCCAGCTCGGGGATGGTATGTCCCAGCCCGGCCGGGTATTGCTCGGTGATGATGACCGGCAGTCCCAGAATCCCCATGGCGTCGAGCAGAATGCGGATGTTTCGGATCGCCTTGGTGAAGACCTCCGGCGGCATGGCCGGGGTCAGTCGCTCTTGAACATCCACCACGACCAGCACCGTCCCTTCCCGTTCGAGCCAGAGTTGCTTGCGTTTGTCGATCATGGTTATTTTTCCTCCTCGGTGAGCTCTTCAACGACGCAGAAGGCGCTGTCATGCGGGCCGTGGTCGGCAGCCAGGTACATCCCTTCGAGCACCTGCCTGAAATGCTTGATGATCAGGTTGCGTTTCAGTTTCAGGGTCGGAGTAACCTCGTCTCTGGAAAAATCCGCGGACAGCAGAATGAAACGCTTGATTCGCTGAAACGGCGAAAGATGGCCCTGTAGCTGGTTGAGCCGGTCGCGGATCAAATCGAGGCTGGCGGGGTGGTTGACCAGATCGCAGGCGTCGAGAAAATCGATTTTCAGACTGCGGGCATGTTTTTCGAGGTTTTCCAGGTTCGGCACCAGTAACGCCGTGAGGTAAGGTTTGCGGTCCCCGTAGACCATGGCGTTGGCGATGAACTTGTCGGACTTGAGCAGAATCTCCAGGAACTGGGGGGAAATGTTCTCGCCGCCGGCCGTCACGATCAGCTCTTTTTTGCGGTCGGTAATGGAGAGGTAGCCGTCCTGGTCAAGGGTGCCGATGTCGCCGGTTTTGAACCAGCCTTCGACGAAGGCCTCGGCGGTTTCTTCCGGACGGTTCCAGTATCCCTGAAATACTCCGGGGCCCCGGACCAGGATTTCACCGTCCTCGGCAATGCGCACGGCGGTTCCGGGGATCGTCGGCCCCACCGTGCCCGGACGCAGGTGTCCGGGGTAGTTGGCCGCAATGACCGGCGCCGTTTCGGTCAGGCCGTACCCTTCGTAAATCGGGATGCCGGCCGCCAGGAAAAATTCGGCGATTTCCTTGCTCAGGGGGGCGCCGCCGGAAACGAAGAACCGCAGCCGTCCGCCCAGGTGCTCTCTGAGCTTGGAGAAGATGGTTTTTTTAGCCAGATCGGCCAGCCGTTTCGGCAGGAATTGCGGTGGCTGTCCGGCGAGCTCCCGGTTGACCACCGAACGGCAGACCTTCAGAGCGCCGAAAAAAATCTGCTTGCGTAGCCAGGAGCCGTCCAGGACCCGCTCCATGATCCGGGAGTACATTTTTTCGTACAGGCGCGGTACGCTGATCGCCACGGTTGGGCGGATCTCGGCGAGGTTGGCCGGGATGGTGTCGAAGCTTTCGGCGTAGGCGATGACCGTGCCACGGTAGAGCATCAGGTAATATCCGGCCATGCGTTCAAAGACGTGGGACAGCGGCAGAAAGGACAGGCATTGATCCTGTTGGTCAAGTTTGAACAGCTCGACGCAGGCGCGGATGTTGGATAGAAAGTTTTCGTGGGTCAACATGACCCCTTTGGGCAACCCGGTGGTCCCGGAGGTGTAGACCAGACTGGCCAGGTCCGAACCTCTGCCCTCATCCAACAATGTGTCGAGAATCCTGGGATCGACCGTTTTGGCGTTGTCGAGGAAGGTGGTCCGGTCGACAATGTCCGGGCCGTCCCCTTGCCCTTCGAGCAGGATAACCTGTTGCAAGTGGGGCATCGACTTGCGGTGGGCGACGATCTGATTGGCCGCCAGCGGCGAATGAACGAAAATCACCTGGCACCGGGAGTCTTCCACGATGTGGCGGATGGCGGAGAGCCCGGTGGTGTGGTAGACCGGCACCGAGATGGCGCCACAGAGCATGGCGCCGACATCGGCGTAAACCCAGTCGGGACCATTGGGGGCCATGATGGCGACCCGTTGCCCCCGTTCGACCTTCAGGGCCAGCAGGCCTCGGGCAAAGAGGCGGATGGTTTCATCGAGGCGGGCCCAGGAAATATCCTGATATTTCCCCTGGTGTTTCTGTCGTAGCACGGTATGCTGATGCAGGCGCCGGGCCTGCTCAAGGATCATGCGGGGTAGGGTGTCATTCATGGGGTCTCCGATCGAAATCATGCGTCCAGAACGGGTAACTCCTGTTAAAATTTGTTTTTTCCGTGCCCCGGTTATTGGATGCCGGGGCGGTCATTCATTTTGCTATCCGGAGGGTAGTGATGGTTCTTGGGGTCACCGGCGGAATCGCCACAGGCAAAAGTTTTGTTACTCATATATTTTGCGTCCTCGGCGCCTTGGTGGTGAGTGCCGACGAGCTGGCCCGCGAAGTTGTCGTTCCCGGTGCGCCAGCCTTGCAAAAGCTGGTCGAGCATTTCGGACCCTCGGTCTTGTTGACCGACGGCAACCTGAACCGCAAGGCTCTGGCCGAAATCATCTTTGCCGATCCGCGAGCAAGGATCGATCTCAACGGCATCATGCATCCGGCCATTGCCCAACTGGCTGAACAGCGGCTGCGGGCGTTGGCCCGGGATCGACGCCTGGTGGTCTACGAAGCGCCACTGCTGTTTGAAGCGGGCGCCGAAGGGCGGGTGGATGCCGTGCTGGTGGTTACCGCCGACGAACGTCAGCAGGTGCGTCGCCTGATGGCCCGGGACGAAATTGGCGAACCCGCCGCTCGGGCCCGGATCAATTCCCAGATGCCTCTGTCGGAAAAGATCCGCCGGGCCGATTACATCATCGACAACTCGGGCACTTTGCAGCAAACCGAAGCCCAGGTCAGGAAACTTTTTGTCCATCTTCAGTCTCGCCTTCCCGCTCTCGATCCAGTTCTCTGAAAAACATCAGCGTCTGGTCCAGCGTTTCCTGCCAGCGGGGGTTCTCGCGGGTGGCCAGGACATGGGATATTTCCGGGCCGAATTGATGAAACCGCTTCTGTCGACTGCCCAATTGACGGAACAGGTCGTGGGCGCTGGCGGCATCGACCGTTTCGTCGCCCTTGGCGCTGAAAATCAGCGTTGGCGTCGAAATTCGTTGCAAACCCGAGCGGATGTTCCGGATCAGTCGGTAAATCTGGTAAATACCGTTGAGTGGGCGCTCCTTGTAGTAGTGAGCGGCTAGATTGTCCGGCACCTCTCTGTGCTGGTAGCGCTTGAAAAAGCGCAGCACTCCGACGAGCGGGGCCATGCGGTGGCGCAGGCGAAGAAACGGGGAAAGCAGGGCCAGCCCGGTGATGGGTTTTCGCTCGGCCAGGGCCAGCAGGAGCAGGGCGCCGGTGCTCATGCCGACCCCGTAGACCTGCCGGTGGCGGTCGGCAAGCTCCAGGTACCCTCTGCATACCTCCTGCAGCCAGTCCTCGTAGCGACAATTGACGAGATCGGCGGACGTCGTGCCGTGACCCGGCAGGCAGATTCCCATGGACAGGTAGCCGGCTTCGGCCAGGGCCGTGCCGAGCGAACGCATTTCCCACGGGGTTGCGGTAAAGCCGTGAACCAGCAATACCGCCGCTTGGGCCGGTTGCCGGGGTTCAAATAGAAACGGCTGGTTGTCCGGTTGGTCCTGCAACGAAAATTGGCGAGGTGGGCAAGAGGAAAAGAGTTCGGTAGCTTGTTGAACCGCCATGTTTTTCAGCGAGCAACCGGCCACGGGCACCTCTCGTGAATTTTGTCTTATTGGTTGGATTGATTGGGGAATTCTTGAATTAATTGTAGCATCGCGGAATGCGGTGTCAATGTTTCAGGAGGGGCATGAAACCACGCCGCCGGAGTTTCCGGGGGCGCTGGTGTCGACTATTTATGGAACCCGAGACGGGTCGAAAGGTCATCGCCGGCCTGCATGACCAGCGGAACCAGTTCTTTTTCAATCCGCTCATCGCTGAAACGCATGGACGGCCCGGAGATGCTCACCGCGCCGACGATGCGGCGGGTATAATCGCGAATGGGCGCGGCGACGCAGCGGACGCCCAGATCCATTTCTTCGTTGTCGATGGCGTAGCCCTGTTCGGCAACGACGGCCAGTTCTTTCATCAGGGCGTCGCGGTCGATGATCGTGGTCGAGGTGAATTTCTTCAGCTCTTTCGTGGGGAGCAGATTGAGGATTTCTTCTTCGGTCATGTGGGCCAGATGGACCTTGCCGGACGCCGTACAATGGGCCGGCAGGCGGGAACCCACCCGGGAGACGACGCGTACGGTCAGATCGGTTTCGACGACGTCGAGGTAGACCACGTGGCCTTCTTTGAAGATGGCGACGTAGGAGGTTTCGTTGCAATCGCCGACCAGTCGTTCAAGAATCGGCTTGGCCTGGCGCAGCAACCCCATCTGCTTGATGAAGGTCTGTCCCAGTTCCAGGGACTTGAGGCCGAGGCGGTAGTTTTCGGTGGCCTTGTTCTGCTCGATGTAACCGCGCGATTCCAGCGTGGCCAGGAGGCGGAAGACGTTGTTTTTATGCAGCTTGAGGCGTTTGCTGAGTTCGGTTACGCCCAGTTCGTCCACCTCTCCGTGAAACTGCTCAAGCAGGTCGAGAGCATGGGAAACGGCCTGGATGATATATTCGGATTTTTCTTTTTTTGCCATTAGGGACTTCCCCTCTCCGGATATGGTTCAGCGCAAAATCACCCCATATTATGAATTTCGCAAGACATGTCAAGCATTATGGAAAATATTGCGAAATATGTTTTTTGGGTTCGGCCTTAAAGCCGCGATGTCCTGTGCATTTATCCGGTAGAATAGTTGTTGAGATAAAATATAAAATAGTGTTTTATGGTTGTCAATGCTATTCGTCAGGTAATTCGAAATCCGAGATTTCCGGAACTGGCCGGGGCCGGTAAACGCTGCGTCGGTTGACAGATTAAAAAGGTTGGGCTACGCTGTCGCCATGACTTCGTTCCCTGAGGCTTGCCCATGTTGAACTTGAGTAAAAAAATTCTGGTGGCGATCGATGGTTCACCCCAATCCGACAAAGCCGCCGAAGAGGCGATTCGGCTGGCCAGGGCCTCGGGCACCCGGTTCAAAAGCAAGGTATATGCCATTCTTGTGCTTCCCGGGGCGCGGGAGCCTTCGTTTACCGACTTCTTCCCCTCTCCGCCAGCAACCGAGCGCTCCGACTGGGAAGAGAAATGCAAGCGTATTTTTTACGTTGTCGAAAAAGCGGCGGCCGAGGCCGAAGTTCCGCTGAACGTCGAGGTTGTATACGGTGATGCCGCCGAGGAGATCTTGGCTTTTAGCGAACAAGAGGCTATCGATGTCATCGTCATCGGCTCCTCGGGGACCGGCCGGGTCAAGCGCGCTTTTCTCGGCAGCGTCTCCACCAAGGTCTCGCTGAACGCTCGCTGTTCCGTCTACATCGTCCGCTGATCCTTCCCTGAACGATTCTTTTGATTCCCCCCTCGTTTATCCTCTTGCCCTCCCGGTTCAGGGGGGTCTCGGAACCGGGTTTCCTGCTGCAAATAGCCGAAGATTTCCAGCATGCTCTCCCGGATGCCTTCTTCATGCTTTGGAAACTCCCGCGGCGACAATTCCAGGGTCAGGGTCTTATTGTAACCGGTTTCCCTCAGGTGGTTGAGGAATCGGGTGAGCGGCAGAACGCCGTGGCCCGGCAGCAGGTGTTCACGGCCATAGCCGAAATCGGAAAAATGGATATTGCGCATTCGCCCGGTATTGTAAAACAGATGAAAGTCATTAAGAAAGTTGGCTTTCGACGAGCCCATGTGGGCGGTGTCGAAGGTCAGGAACAGATTGCGATCTTCCATGAACTGGATCATTTTCGAGGTTTGCCAGAGCAGGTAGGGGTTGGTCCCAAAGGGCCCCGACCAAGGCATGTTTTCGATCGTGACATGGATCTGGTTACTGCCGATATCCCGCTGGAAATCCTCGATTCGATTGAGCCATTTCCAGAATTTCCATTCAAGCCCCAGCCATGATGGCGGATGGAAATTGATCAGCGGGATGCCTGCTTCCAGGGCAAGTCCGGCGGTTCGAGTGGTCTGCTGAATTTTGCTGCCCCAGCCGTCCAGTTCCAAAAACGGCGCATGCAGAGAGAAAATCGGCAGGATTTGGGCGAGATCCCGGACCAGGGCGAGGTTGTCCTGGTACTGAAAATCATAATTGATGATGACCTCCACACCGTCGAACCCGGTATCCCTGGCGATCTCAAAAATTTTATCCATTGGAAGCGTGAAAAGACTTCCCGCCGACAGGCTCAACTTCATTCTGCATCCGATAAATAAAGCGTTGTTATAAAAAATCTGCGTGGTTAATGAAATGGAGTCGCGCCCAACCGCAAGGCCGTGCATGCACTCCGGTGACCCGGGGCGGAACCGTCAGGATTCGTGAACTTCCTCGGCCAGGAATCGGCGTATGCGTTCCGGTGGCGGCGGGGTCAAGAGGGAGACCAGGATCATGACCAGAATCACCAGCGGCGCGCCGAGCAGGGCCGAAGAGGTGGCCGGGAGCAGGGTGGCGATCAGCGGTACCGATGGCCCCAGCAACAACGCGCAGAAGGTGACGGCCAGTCCGGTCGTCATGCCGGCGATGGCGCCGTACTTGTTGGTCCGGTCCCACCAGATGCCGAGCAGAAAGACCGGAAACAGAGTATTGCCGGCCAGGGCGAAGGCCACGGCGGTAATCTGGGCGATCAACCAGGGGGGGTTGATCGCCAGGGCGACCACCAGGATGGCCAGAACCAGGGTGGCTCCCTTGGCCACGGCAACCCGCTTTTTATCGCTGGCGGCCGGATTAATCAGCCGGTAGTAAATGTCGTAGGAAAAAGCGCTGGCACCGGTTAACAGAAGACCGGTGACGGTGGAGAAGGCGGCCATGATGGCGCCGGCCGAGATGATGCCGGTCAGCCAGAAGGGGAGGCCGGCCCACTCGCCCGCCTTGATGACGATGATGTCGGCCAGGGCGCGGGCCGCCTCCGGGTCGAGCGCCGGACCGTTGGCCCCCTCGGAAATCCGGGCCAGGGTGGCGTAGACCGGGGCGCTCCAGTACAGCAGGCCGATGAAGAAAATTCCCCAGACCACGCTCCAGCGGGCGTCGCGCAGATTCGAAACGGTATAGAAGCGGGACAGAACGTGAGGGAGTCCGGCGGTCCCGACCATCAGGGTAAAACACAGGGCGATCCATTGGTAGGAGCTTCCGGAGCTCCAGGGGGCGAGGGATAGCCCGTTGGAAACATGGACCAGGTCGCAGAGCGCCCGGCCGTAGCCGAGCTGGGGGAAGACCCAGAAATAGCCGAGTTGTTTGGCGATGACCATCAGTGGAACAATGAACGAAAGGATCAGGATGCCGTATTGAAACTGCTGATTGCGCGAGGCGCCCAGGGTTCCCGACAGCACCAGATAACCGATGACCACCAGGGTGCCGAGAAAAAGCGAGGAAGTATAGTCGAGGCCGAAAATCCAGGAAAAGACCAGCGCGATCCCCTTGTACTGGGCGACACAGTAGATCAGGGTGATCAGGATGGTGATCACCGCCGACACGCAGCGGGCGACCGGCGAGTCGTAACGGGCGTCGACGAACTCGGGGGCGGTGAATTTGCCGAAGCGGCGGAGCTGGGACGCCATCAGAATCAGCAGCAGCACGTAGCCGCCGGTCCAGCCGACCACATAGGCGAAGGCCATGTACCCCTGCAGGTAGAAAATACCGGCGATGCCGAGAAAGGAGGCGGCGCTCATCCAGTTGGAGGCGATCGCCGCGCCTATGCCCATGCGTCCGATGGAACGGCCCGAAACCAGGTAGTATTGGCCCTTCTGCGTTCGGCTTATCATGCCGACCAGCAGCGAAAGGCCGAGGGTGCCGGCAAGCAACAGCGCCGGGGTCAGTTTGATTCCTTCCATGGGCGCCATTCCTAATTCCGTTTCCGGTGGATTTTGTTGAGATTGTCGACGAAAACGTTGAATAGAAAGCAGAGCAGTATGAACCAGACGATCAGGAATTGGCCGCTGAACCAGTAATGCAAGGGGAATCCGAAAATGACGGTGTTGGTGATCCGGCTGTCGCCGGCCGGGGTGTCCTGCATCAGAACCAGCAGAAACTGGAAACCGAAGGTGAAAAAGGCCCAGAGGATCAGTAGAATCCAGGTGTACCTGACTTTCTGGCGCATGAAACCGGGACGCGGCCGAAAGAAGTTGACACGGTAGTTATGGTTGGTTCGATGGGGTGAATGCGGCTCGTTTGCCATGTCCCTCTCCTCTGGATCTGGATGTCCCATTCGCGTCGTCGGTCAGACCTCAGCAGGCATCCTCTGTTTTCATGATCTCACGTAATACCGACGTAGCATAACTTCCCCGGGGCAGGGCGAAGGAGAGCAGCAGGTCGTTTTCTTCCTGGCGGGCTTCGGCCAGGCCGATCGGAACCCTTAAGGCTCGGCGTTCCCCTTCCATGCCCAGCCCGTCCGGCAGACGGAAGCTCTCCAGGGTCAATCCCTCCTTGTCGAGCAAGTTCTGCTCAAGGATGCCCATCTGGCCTTGGGCGCCGGTCATTTTGTAGCCGAACATCGGGCCGGACGGGCTGACCTCAAGACGATCGGCCCGGGGTTGTTCGACCGCGGCATCCTGCACGATGAAGCAGGCGCCGTTGTCGTGTTTATAGGCCAGGTCGCCGTTCCACAGGATGTCCAGTGAGGCGAGGCGCAGGGCGACGATCCGATCGAACAGGTGTGACTGGCAGGCCGAAAGGTAGAGCCGCAGCATTTTGCGGGGATAGCCCATGATCGCCTGCTCGGCGCTGCGTCCTTCGAGCAGGGCGCGCAGCATCGTCCGCTCGTCGCGGAAGCGGCCGGGAAAGGCCGCCAGCGCTCCTTCGAGATCGCCACCGACAAAGCATTCGGCGGCCGCGCGCCAGCGTTCGTTGGTAATCTGGGTTGGATCGCCGATGATCAGGCGGACGGCGTCGGCGAAGTCGCGCCGCAAAAGCGCTCGGCCGACCAGGTGGGAGTTGCCCAGCACACCGTAGCGCTGTTCCCCAAAGCGGTTGGGCACTCCGACCTGTTGCAGGAGGCGCAGCGTGTCGCGGGCATGATCAAGGGCGCCCGCAACGACCTGGCGCACGCGGATGGTGAAACGGTTGCCGGCCAGATGGCCGAGTCGCAGCTTGTTGCGGTGAAAGCGGGCATCGAGAATGCGGATGTTCTCGAGTTCGAGCGCCATGACCTGTTCCGGCCTGACTCCACAGAACGACACGGTCTGCCGAGTGCGGGCCCGGGCATCCTTGAGGCCGGCGTAGCCGATCTCCCGCTCCTTGACCTTGAGAGCCCGGGACAGCTGATGCAGCAGGTCGTGGGTGGTCACCCCTTCTTTTTCCACCTGAACGTACAAGTGCTCCCCTTCGCCGCAGGGGGTGTAGAGAGGGATTTCTTCAACCAGAAAATCTTCCGGCGACTCCTTGATGGTTCCGCCGGTCCCGGGCACCGTCGCGGTCAGGTAGCTACTCATTTTCAGCCCGGCTCCAGCGGACTCGAAACCCCGGATCGATGGCGGGACGCAGCAGAGCCTCGGGGCGGACCCGGGCCTTCTTGCGGTAGTGAACGAAGTAGATATCCTGACCTTTTTGCAGGAACCGACGCATGTATTTGGATAGCGGGTAGTCGGGCAGGTTGCGGGCGAAGCCGGTCACCAGGACGTTGCCATACCCTTCTACGGTCGGCATGAGGTCGGCGACGGCCTCCCCGTAGTCGTCGAAATCGGTGCTGAAATAGAAGTCTCCGCCGGGTTTCAGGTAATACAGGAGCGTCTGCACGAAGTCGCGGTTGATCAGCCGCCGGCTGCGATGGCGCTTTTTCGGCCAGGGGTCCGGGCAGTTGATATAGACCGCCGTCAGGCTGTCGGGGGCGACGAAATGGGTCAGCAGGTAGCGGGCTTCGATCCGCATCACCCGCACGTTGGTCAATCCGGCCATTTCGATTCTGTTGCAGGTTTTGTAGCAACCCTTGTTGTAGATGTCGATGGCCAGAAAATTAATCTCCGGCTGCTGCTCGGCCCGCTGGATGATAAAATCTCCGATGCCGCAGCCGATTTCCAGGGCCAGCGGCTGGTTTTTTTCGAACAATTCATTCAAGCTTGCGCCATCTTCCAGGCATTGCCGGGGAATAAAGAATGGCGAGGTGATTTCGATCACCCTTTGCGTCATGTCGTGAGTCCTTTTGTCGGCGGGATATAATCGGCCGCCAACCTAGCATAGCGGCCGGTTTTTTTCAATAACGACCCCGGGCTAAAGGGTTTTGAGGTAGTTCAGCAGGGCGGCCAGCTCGGGTTCGGTCAGGTGGGCGTAGGAGGGCATCGCCGAGCCCTCGCGGCGCACGGTCAGAATCCGGCGCAATTTTTCGGGGGAGAGGCGCTTGTCCAGGCCGTCGAGG
>MHXM01000091.1:5709-8010 GCA_001825565.1 Desulfuromonadaceae bacterium GWC2_58_13 | reverse complement strand
CCGCTGCCGCCGACCCGATGGCAGCCCCGGCAGCCCAGGGCCTTGAACATGTCCTCGCCTGGCAGCGGTCCGCCGCAGGCGATCGAGGGCAGCATGATCAGCATCAGGGCCAGCACCGGCCGATTTATAAAATGATTCATGGTAGATGAGTCCTTTCCGTGGAAGATCCCGGCAAGCATACATGATCGACGGCAGCGGGAAAACCCGCCTTTGGGGAAAAACGTTGAAATCTTTCTCGGTGGTCGTTAAGCTGACATGTTTTGATGCGCAGGCGAATCGGCAGAAGTACCCCTTGGAGAGTGCCCGTGAAAATTCCCGTTTCCCGCCGATGTCTTCAGGTAACCCCCTTTCTGGCCATGGAAGTCATGGAGCAGGCCAGGGCGCTCGAAGCGGCCGGCCGGGAGATCATCTACCTCTGCCTTGGCGAGCCCGATTTTCCCACCCCGGGTCCGGTGCTCGAAGCCGCCATTGCGGCCATGCGCGGGGGGGCGACCTCGTACACCCATTCTCTGGGATTGCTGGAACTGCGGGAAGCGATTTCCGCCCATTACCGGCAACGTTACCGGGTCGACGTCGATCCCGGACGCATCCTGGTTTCGGCCGGCACCAGCCCGTTGATGCTGATGCTCTTTTCCGCCCTGCTCGAAGCAGGGGACGAAGTCATTCTGCCAGACCCCGGCTATTCCTGCTATCCCAACTTCATCCGGTTCGCTGAAGGGAACCCGGTGTGGCTGCGCACCCGGGTCGAGGATGGATTCCAACCCCGATTGGAGGATGTGCGGGGACTGCTGACCCCGCGCACCCGGGGCGTCCTGATCAATTCGCCGTCCAACCCGGTCGGCACGGTGCTCTCCGGCGTTCAGCTCGAACGGCTGGCGGCGCTGCCGGTGCCGGTGATCTCCGACGAAATCTATCACGGTTTGACTTACCAGGGCGAGGAACGCAGCATTCTCGAATTCACCGAAGAGGCGTTCGTCTTCGGCGGTTTTTCCAAAACCTACGCCATGACCGGCTGGCGGCTCGGCTACCTGATCGCGCCGCCATCGTTCATCCGTCCCTTGCAGAGCCTGCATCAGAATTTCATGATCTGCGCCAACCATTTCGTCCAGCGGGCCGGGATCGCCGCCCTCACCGAATGCCGCCAGGAGCTGGAATACATGCGCAAGTCCTACGATGCCCGCCGCCGCTACCTGGTCCAACGCCTGAGCGACCTGGGACTGCCGGTGGCCGGCCAGCCGGTCGGGGCTTTTTACGCGCTGGCCGACGCCCGCCATCTCGACGGCGACTCCAAGCGGCTGGCGTTGGACATCCTCGAAGCGACCGGGGTGGCGCTGACCCCCGGCATCGATTTCGGCGCCGGGGCCGAGGGCTACCTGCGTTTCACCTACGCCAACTCGCTGCCCAACCTCAAAAAAGCCCTCGATCGCCTGGAGATTTTTCTCCGCCAGCGGGTTGGCTGAACACACCTTTCAAGGAGCAATTCCATGTTGATTGTCATGCATCACAATGCCACCGATGAACAGATTATCGCCGTGGAACAGGCGGTCGAGGCGATGGGATTCAAGGCCTCGCCGATCCCCGGCAGCATGCGCACCGCCATCGGCGTCCTCGGCAACCAGGGCTACGTCGACGACAGCAGCATCCGCGACCTGCCCGGGGTGCGCGAATGCATCCACGTCAGTAAACCCTACAAACTGGTGTCGCGGGATTTCCATCCCGAGTCGACCGTGGTTACGGTCGGCGGCGTCAAGGTCGGCGACGGTCATCCCCCGGTGATGATGGCCGGCCCCTGCTCGATCGAAAGCGAGGCCCAGATGCTCGCCGCCGCCGCCGTGGTCAAGGCCGCCGGCGCCCACATCCTGCGTGGCGGCGCTTTCAAGCCCCGCACCGGACCCCACTCCTTTCAGGGGCTCGGGGTCGAGGGCCTCAAATACCTGCGCCGGGCCGGGGACGAGTCGGGGCTGCCGGTGGTCACCGAGGTGATGCGCATCGAACAGCTCGACGACGTCTGCCGCTATGCCGACATTCTGCAGATCGGCGCCCGCAACATGCAGAACTTCGACCTGCTCAAGGAGGTTGGCAAGCTGCGCCACCCGGTGCTGCTCAAGCGGGGGATGAGCGCCACCATCGAAGAGTTTCTCGCCGCCGCCGAATATATCGTTTCCGAGGGGAACAGCCGGGTGATCCTCTGCGAGCGTGGTATCCGCACCTTCGAGAAGGCCACCCGCAACACCCTCGACCTGTCGGTGGTGCCGCTGATTCGCAAAATGAGCCATCTGCCGATCATCGTCGATCCCAGTC
>MHXM01000091.1:4900-5693 GCA_001825565.1 Desulfuromonadaceae bacterium GWC2_58_13 | reverse complement strand
GGCGCTGGTTCCGGTGATGGGGAAGGCGGCCCTGGTCGCCGGTGCCCACGGCCTGATGGTCGAGGTGCATCCCGAGCCGGAGAAAGCCCTGTGTGACGGCGCCCAAAGCTTGACCGGCGATGGATTTGCGGAATTAATGAAAGAGATCGGCGGACTGTTGACCTACCTGGGATACTGACGAGGAATGCCGCTCAGGCGGCCTGCAGCCGCAGCAGGGTGATTTCGGGGCGACACAGAAAGCGCACCGGGAACATGCTGGTGCCGATCCCGCGGGTGACGTAGAGGGGGGTGTCGCTCGGTCCGACCCGGTACATCCCCGAGACGAAGGCACCGGAGAATCGCGGCAGGTAGAACGGGGGAACAAAGGGGATCCGGACCTGGCCGCCGTGGGTGTGGCCGCAGAGGATCAGGTCGATGCGGCCGTCGAGTTCCTCGTGCCGGAAGGCCGGAACATGTGAAAGGAGCAGATTGACCCGCGAGGGATCGGCCTGCTCCTGGAGTGTTTTCAGCCGGTCGACCGAGGATGGATAGTCGAGGCCGAGCACCGAGATCGGCACGTTGCGCACATCGAGATCAAGCCTTTGGTCAATCAGTAAGGTGACGCCGGCCCTGGCCAGATGCCGGCGCATGTTTTCCCCTTCGAGTCGAGCCCAGTATTCCCAATTCCCCTGCACGGCAAAGATGCCCATGGAGGCCCGCAGCAGTTCGAGAAATCGGCGGACGTCGGCGAGGTTGCGGTCCTCTTCCAGAAAATCCCCGGTAATCAGGATGATTTCCGGGGCCAGGGCGTTGA
>MHXM01000091.1:676-4873 GCA_001825565.1 Desulfuromonadaceae bacterium GWC2_58_13 | reverse complement strand
CGTGAAAGGCGCGGATGTGCAGGTCGGAGATGTGGACCAGGCGCAACTCTCGTCCCGGCGGGATTTTCGCCAGCGGCAGGACGATTTCCTCGACCTTGAATGCCTGCGGTTCCCGGAGCAGGGCGTCGCCCGCCACCAGGCCGCCGAGGCCGAGGGTGCCGGTCGCCAGAAAGCGACGGCGCGACATTTTCCCTTCGATTGCAGCGTTCTGTGGTTCGGTTTGGGTCATGGCTCAGGGATCTTTTGTTGCCGGGACGGGATCGGTATACTTGGGCGTCCCGCCTTGTCAGTCGCCAATGGATGGGGTATTCTAACCTGAAAAGTCTTTTTTTCGCTACAAAATGTCCAACGAAAGGGATATCTCCCATGACCGGAATCACGGAAATTGCCCCCGATGTGTACTGGCTGGGGGCCAGACACCCAGAATTGCAGGTATTTGACGAACTTTTTCCCACGCACAACGGCAGCACCTATAACGCCTACCTGGTGCGCGGCCGCGATAAGATCGCGTTGATCGATACGGTTAAAGGTCTTTTCGCCGAAGACTATCTGGCGAAAGTCGCCGCGCTGGTCCCCCTGAATCAGATCGACCTGGTGGTGGTTAATCACACCGAGCCCGATCATTCCGGAGCGTTGGAAGCGTTGCTCGAACGCAACCCGAACATCGAGGTCTACTGTACCAAACCGGCCGAGAATTTTCTCAAGCAGCTCTACGATATCCCGATGAAAACCCGGGTGGTCGCCGAAGGACAGGAAATCGATCTGGGCGGCAAAACCCTGCGTTTTCTGCTCGCCCCCTACCTGCACTGGCCGGATACCATGTTCACTTTCCTGCCCGAGCAGCAGCTGCTCTTTTCCTGCGACGCCTTCGGCGCCCATTTCTGCGCCGATGGCCTCTTTGACGACGAAGTCCCCGATTTCTCGTCCGACTTCAATGGGTACTTCGACGCTATCATGCGCCCCTTCAAAGACAAAATTCGCGAAGCGGTGGCCAAGGTCGAAGGTTTGGACATCCGCCTCATCTGTCCATCCCACGGACCGATACGGCGGCGTGATCCCAAAACCGTGATCGCCAGCTACCGCAATTTCGCGGCCCCCCCGCCGGAAACCGGCCGCAAGCGGGCATTGCTGCTGACCCTGTCGCCGCACGGCAATACCCGCAAAATGGCGGCCGCCGTCCGCGCCGGGATGGAAAGCCGAGGGGTCGAGGTGGTGGAAAAATCCATGTTCGGCGTCTCCGCCGGGGATATCCGTGACGAACTGGAACGGGCCGACGCCCTGGTGGTCGGTACGCCCACCATCAACCGCGACGCGCCGCCGCCGGTGTGGCAGGCGCTGTCGCTGGTTTCCACCATCACCCCAAGGGGACGAATCGGAGCGGTGTTCGGCTCCTATGGTTGGAGCGGCGAGGCGGTCAAGCTGATCGAAGAACGCCTGGTCGGGCTCAAGTACACCCTGGCGGCGCCGGGACTGCACTACCGGTTCGCCCCCACCGAGGCGGATATCGCCGCCTGCCGGGGGATGGGGGAACAGGTGGCGGCGGCCCTGGTCGGGGACAAATAAACGGTCTGTTCATTGCCTGATGGACGGGGCCGGCCTGCGCCGGCCCTTTCCTTTGACGGTTGGTTGCTTTGGCGCTGGAAATGCGTTAAAACCGTCAGGTCTCGGCCCGCCAGCCAGGATTTTTGAATCAAAAACCGCCGGTCCCGCCCGGCTGGCGGGTTGCTTTCTTTGCTCGTCCAAAGAAAGTAACCAAAGAAATGACGTTCCACTGCGTGGGGCATTACTGTCGCATGGGGCAGAGGGCTGATCGCCGGCAATGCCAGTAAATCTTATCTTGCTTCGTGGCACCTCCCCGTGCGCAAACGCGTGTCGATGCGTCACCTACAGTGCTTGGACATCCTTCGATGCAATTGCTTGTTGTAGGGGCAGGTCTCGGACCTGCCCCTACAAAACCCCATGGCGGACCTCGTATCCGCCCTTGATTTTCTTGGTAGCCCGGCGTTTGCTCAGCCCGGAAAACCGCTGCGTCCACCACTTCCGGCGGCAGATGTGCCACGAAGAACTGCCGCTGGCCGTGGCGCAATGGTGACAGAGGCCGACACCGGTCGCTCCAGTGATCCTCACGCCCCCGGCAGGGAGCCGTTTTTTGCTTACTTTTTGTCGGCTTGGACAAAAAGTAAGGCGTCTGGCGGGACGCGACCCGCCGGTTTTGTTTTGAACACTTAAGTTTGGAATCGTTCCCGATGTCCTCAGCCCTCATCGCCACGGTGGCGGTCGCCGCTCCCCTCGACAAGACCCTCTCCTATCTGGTCCCCGAAGATCTTCGGGCAACGGCAAGGGTCGGAATGCGTCTGCAGGTTCCCCTGGGACGGCGGCGGGCGGTCGGCTACCTGCTGGCCCTTGTCGAAGGCGACCCGGCGGGGCTCAAGCCGGTGGCCGAGGTGCTCGATGCCGCCCCGCTCTTTTCCTCTGAAATGGTCCCGTTTTTCACCCGCGCCGCCGAATACTACTGCCATCCCATCGGCGAGGTGATCCGCACCGCCCTGCCGGCCGGGCTTTCCGGACGGGGCGACGCGGTGTCGATTCTGCGGGAGAAAGTTTACGCCGCCACTGATTTGGCCGGAGAACCCTCCGGCGCCCTGCAGAAGGAGGTCCTGGCGCTGGTGCGCCAGCAGGGGCGGCTGGCCCTGGGCGAGCTGCGCCGCTCCGTGGCCGCTCCCCATGGGGCGCTGCGCCGGCTGGTCGAGCTGGGCTATCTGACCGAATCCGAGGAAGAACGCCTGCGCGACCCGTTTCTGGCCGTGCCGGTGACCACCGAAACGGTGCCGGAGCCGACCCCCGAACAGTCCGCCGCGCTGGGAGAGATCGAAACTGCGCTGGCGGGTCGTGGGTTTGTTCCCCTACTGCTGCATGGGGTGACCGGCAGCGGCAAGACCGAGGTTTACCTGCGGGCGATCGAGGCGGCTCTGGCGCAAGGGCGGCGGGCGATGGTGCTGGTCCCGGAGATTGCCCTGACGCCGCAGTTGGTGGCTCGTTTCCGCTGTCGTTTCAACGATGGCCGGGCGACCATCGCGGTGCTTCATTCCGGACTTTCCGACGGCGAACGCTACGACGCCTGGCGGGCCATCGCCCGGGGCGGGGTGGAGATCGTCATCGGCGCCCGCTCGGCGGTTTTTGCCCCGCTGCTCGATCTCGGCGTCCTGGTGGTCGACGAGGAGCACGAAGCGAGCTACAAGCAGGGGGAGGGCTTCCGTTACCATGCCCGCGACCTGGCCCTGCTGCGGGCGCAGATGGCCGGGGCGGTCGTCCTGCTCGGCAGCGCCACCCCGTCGGTAACCACTTTCCATCGGGCGCGAAGCGGACAGACCGGTCTGCTGCGACTCTCCGGCCGGGTGCTGGAACGGCCGTTGCCGCAGGTCGAACTGATCGACCTGACCGCCAGCCCGTTTGGCGAGTATCTGTCCGAACCACTGGCCGAAGCGCTGCAACAGAATCTGGAACGCCGCGAACAGTCGCTGCTGCTGCTCAACCGGCGCGGTTTTGCTCCCTATCTGCTCTGCTCCGATTGCGGCACCACCTTTCGCTGCCCCAACTGCGAGATCACCCTGACCTATCACCAGGAGCGGCGCCAGCTGCGCTGCCACTACTGCGATTTCATCCAGACCCCGCCGGAACTCTGCCCCACTTGTCGAGGCGGCAACATCCTCCCCGAGGGGGTCGGTACCGAGCGGCTGGAAATCGAGTTGGCCGAACGTTTTCCCGAAGCCCGCATCGCCCGCATGGACCGGGATACCACCACCCGCAAGGGGGCGCATCAGCAGCTGATGGAACGGATGGGACGGCGCGAGATCGACATTCTGGTCGGCACCCAGATGATCGCCAAGGGACACGATTTTCACGGCGTCACCCTGGTCGGGGTGGTTAACGCCGACTCCACCCTCAACTTCCCGGATTTTCGCAGCGCCGAGCGCACCTTCTCGCTGCTCACCCAGGTTGCCGGTCGGGCCGGGCGCGGCGACCTGCCGGGACGAGTCCTCATCCAGACCTACGCGCCCGACCACTATGCCCTGGCCTGTGCCGCCCGGCACGACTATCAGGCGTTCTATCAACAGGAGGTGGCCTTTCGCGAGGCCCTCGGCTATCCCCCCTTCGGCCATCTGGTCAACCTGGTGCTCTCCGGCAACGACGGTCAGA
>MHXM01000091.1:0-605 GCA_001825565.1 Desulfuromonadaceae bacterium GWC2_58_13 | reverse complement strand
AGCTCTTAAAATGGCTGTAAGGTTTATCCCTTTGTGTTCGAAGAATCTGCCGTCCTCAGCCGCTACAAAGGCGTTTATTAACACCTTTGGTATCCTCGAATAAGGGACGACCACCCTCTTTTCAAGGTAAAATTCACCGACTGCCTTCCCCTCATCGGAATAGACAGTGAACACCACATTGGGGCGGTAGTCCGTGAGGGTCTGAAGCTTGGGAAGCGTATTAGTGACAAAAAGATATGCGCCGGAAGCAAAGGAGACCATGAGTAAAATGGATATGCCAATGGTAATAAGGAAAAACCTCACGGCGTGGGATCCCTTCCCCCTCTTTCTCCCGGACTTTCTTGTATTAAACAATTTTAAACAGTCCTCCTGTAATGTAAATCCTAAAATTTGCCACGTGGAGTAACGCCCCCGCCTTCGGCACCCCCTCTGAACGCCCCCTCGCTCCCCCTCTTTACTAAAGAGGGGGATGGGGGAGTTGGGGTTGGGGGGAGTTAAAGATTTTCTTGGTGTCTTGGTGTCTTGGTGGTTAATCGTTTTGCTAAGATTTCAATTCATCCGGGCTCGCTATCCTCCCCATAACGGCAGATGCCGCTGCAACAGCA
>MHXM01000090.1:1403-5237 GCA_001825565.1 Desulfuromonadaceae bacterium GWC2_58_13 | reverse complement strand
ATGAATCTTTCTGTGTCGAGGTAGTCGGCATCGACCAAGCAAGAAAAGAGCATCCGTATCCATAGGTGGAAATCTTGGTACCCGACAAATTGGGGAGGCCGCGAAGCATCTTTCAGCTGGGCAGCAACGGATTTAGCAGACTCGCGAATTGTTTCAAGATTGCGCTCTCCTTCCTGCAAGCGACATGAAAGCGCGGCGTTTCCAGTGTTGTCAGTATCCCAGTCCGGTAACCCCGCGTGATGCCCGGCGCATAGATAGGCAAGGACCTTGCCGATACATTTCCCCTTTTCTTCGATAGCCCACGCGGCACCAGCGCTGGCATGGTTAGATGTACTGCCGTCAGAATCATAACTGGAATCATCAAAACCATTGCTTCTCAATAGATAGGCCTGAAAAGCATTAGTCGCCTTCCCGAGATCATGCAGCCTTCCGGCATTCCATGCCCAATTTTCACTATTAAAGGGACTTGCGAATTCCTCCGCCAGCCGCGCCACCTCCCGCAAATGATCTTCAAGCGGTTGCCAATCCGATTTATCCGCCGACTCCGTCGAATGCGCGTAAAACTGAACCATCCGCCACCTCCTTTTGCGATCATGTGCATCCAATTTTATCCAACCCTCACGTCAAAATATGTCACACCAAATAATCTTTTTTCAAATTCAATTCTGACCCACAACCTTAGGGCGAACACAAGGTTCGCCCCTACGGGGGATTGATGGTTCTTCGGGATGCGCGAACAATAACTGTTCGGCCATGGGGCTCCCTCCTTTGCCGTCACCAAAACATTGAACCGGGCTGGCGCCCGCATTAAATTGAATGGGTCACTATAAGACAGGTGAAAACCGATTACAATAATCCGACCGAGCTCTGCCGTTGACTCCCAAGGGCGGAAAAGCTATATATTAACCGTCTTTTTCCTGGAGCCGCCCGATGGAACACCGCATCGCCTGTCACGATTGCGATCTGCTGCACGAGGTTCGGCCGCTGCCGCCCGGCAGCGTGGCGCTCTGCTCGCGCTGCGGGTCGGTGCTTTACCGGCATAAGCGCAATCCCCTCGACCGGACCCTGGCGCTGGCGCTGACCGGAATGATCCTGTTCATCCTTGCCAACAGTTTTCCGTTTCTGGCCATCAAAAGCGCCGGACTGACCCGGGCGACGACGCTGATCTCGGGCATTGCCGAGCTGCACCGGCAGGAGATGAATCTGGTGGCGCTGCTGGTGCTGGCGACGACCCTGGTGGTGCCGCTGCTGGAACTGTGCGCCTTGCTCTACATTTTTCTGCCGATGAAGGTGGGCCGGACCTCTCGCCACATGGCCATGGCCTGGCGCTGTCTGTCGAAGGTGCGGGCCTGGAGCATGATGGAGGTGTTCATGCTGGCGATTCTGGTGGCGCTGGTGAAGCTGTCGGGGATGGCGACCATCGTGCCGGGGGTGTCGGTGTATGCTTTCGCGGCTCTGATTTTCGTGCTGGCGGCGGCTTCGAATTCCATCGATCCGCAGCTGATCTGGGACAATCTGGAGAAATCATGGCGCCGTTAACCGCGCGGCGGGCCGGGCTGGCCAACTGCCACACCTGTAGCCTGTTGACGCCCTTGCAGCAACTGGCCGAAAACCACGGCCACTGTCCGCGCTGCGGCAGCCTGGTCCACTCGCGCAAAAGCAACAGCCTGAGCCGCTGCTGGGCTTTTCTGGTGACGGCGGTGATTTTCTATTTTCCCGCCAATCTGCTGCCGATGACCCATACCGCGCACTTGGGCAAGGTGCAGGACGACACCATCCTGAGCGGGGTGATCTATTTCTTTGCGACCGGGAGCTGGCCGATCGCCCTGGTGATTTTCATCGCCAGCGTTTTCGTCCCGCTGCTCAAGTTGCTGATCCTGTCGGGATTGCTGATTTCGGTGCAGCTTCGTTCAACCTGGCGCCCGGCGGAGCGCACCCGACTTTACCGCATTACTGAACTGATCGGCCGCTGGTCGATGGTCGACATTTATGTCGTGACCATTCTGGTGGCGCTGGTCAAACTGGGGGCGCTGGCCGAGATCGAAGCCGGCCCGGCGGCGCCGTTTTTCGCCCTGGTGGTGGTACTGACCATGTTCGCCGCCATGGCTTTCGATCCCCGACTGATCTGGGATCGCATGGAGACTCCCCGTGACTGACGCAAACGAACAGCCGCCGGCAGCGGAGGTGGTGGTGAAACGCCGCTACACTCCCTCGCTGGTCTGGATCATCCCCATCGTCGCCGCCCTGATCGCCGGCTGGCTGGCGATCAAAACCGTGAACGACCGGGGACCGACGATCTCCATCCGCTTTGAATCGGCGGCGGGGCTTGAGGCCGGCAAAACCAAGATCCGCTACCGTGACGTGGATATCGGGATGGTCGAAACGGTGCGCCTGGACCAGGACCTGACGCATGTGCTGGTGAGGGCGCGGATGGACCGGCAGGCGACGCCGTTTCTCACCGAGTCGGCGCAGTTCTGGGTGGTGCGGGCGCGAGTATCCACCGGCGAGGTGTCGGGCCTGACGACGCTCTTTTCCGGGGCCTACATCGCCATTGCCCCGGGCAAGAACGGCAGTCCCGACAGCGACCACTTCATTGGCCTGGAATCCCCGCCGGTGCTGACCAGCGACCTTCCCGGCCGTCATTTTACCCTCAAAGCCAAGGATCTGGGTTCGCTCGATATCGGCGCTCCGGTCTATTATCACCAGATCCAGGTCGGGCGGGTGGTCAGCTACACGCTGAACGAGCAGAACGACGACATCGATCTGCGGATCTTCGTCGAGGCTCCTCATCACCAGCGGGTGTTCACCCAGTCCAGATTCTGGAACGCCGACGGCATCGATGTGTCGCTCGACGCCGAGGGGATCAAGATCGACACCGAATCGCTGGCCACCATCCTCTCCGGCGGCATCGCCTTCGCCACCCTCGACCAGACCGATCCCGGCGCGCCGGCCGAGGAGAACGCCGTCTTCACCCTCTATCCGGATCGTCGCAGTTCGCAGAAAAAAGAGTATCGCCTCAAGCAGCGGTTCCTGATGTATTTCAACGAATCGGTCCGCGTCCTGGCCCCCGGAGCCCCGGTCGAATTCCGCGGCATCCCCATTGGACAGGTCACCGCCGTCGATCTCGAATTCGACCTCGATCGCATGGAGTTCCGCATTCCGGTGGTGGTCGAGATCGAGCCGGAGCGAATCAGCATAACCGGCAAAGGCGCCCTCGATGCCGAGGCGCTCGCTCCCCGGCTGGTCGAACGGGGATTGCGGGCGCAGCTCAAGCTGGTCAACCTGCTCACCGGCCAACTGGCGGTCAGCCTCAACATCTACCCCGATGTCCCCAAGGCGGCGCTCGTCTACGGCGGCAAGTATCCGGAGATGCCGACCCTGCCGACCCCCCTCGAAGAAATCGCCGGCACGGTCAGCCGCCTGCTGAAAAAAATCGATCAGCTCCCCCTCGACCGGATCGCCGGCGGCCTGGAGCGGGACCTGAACACCCTCGACAGCACCTTGAAATCGGCGGACGCTTCGCTCAAAACCCTCGACGAAACCCTGGCGGACATGCAGAAGCTGGTGCGGAATATCGATGCCGAAATGGCGCCGGAAGCAACGGCGGCCATCGAGGAATTGCGACGCACCCTGACCGCCCTGCAGGGGAATTTCGGAGCCGATTCCCCGCTCAGTTCGGACGCGCGCCAGGCCTTCGACGAATTCGCCAAGGCGGCGCGCAGCATGCGAACCCTGACCGACTACCTCGAACGCCACCCGGAGTCGCTGCTGCGCGGCAAGAAAGGGGATGAATGATGACCCGAATGTTTCGAATGTCCCTGCCGGCGTTGCTGC
>MHXM01000090.1:0-1317 GCA_001825565.1 Desulfuromonadaceae bacterium GWC2_58_13 | reverse complement strand
CTCTCCGTCGGGGTCGCCCTGACCGAGTTCCCCGATGCTCTCGACCGTCCGCAGATCATGTTGCGCACCAGCGAAAATCGCCTTGAAATCCAGGAACTGGACCGCTGGGCCGGCCCGCTCGGCCACCAGTTTCTCCTGGCCCTGACCGAAAATCTGGTGAATCTGACCGGCAGCCAACGCATCGCCCCGGCCCCCTGGGAACCGGGATCGGCCCCCGACCGGCGGCTGTCGCTGGCCATCCTTCAATTCGACGGCGTTCCCGGGGGAACCGCCCTGCTGCGGGTGCGCTGGGCGCTGGCCGACGCCGAAGGCAAACTGCTACTGACGCGTACCTCGACCCTGGAAGAGCCGGCCGGCGGCGCGATCGAATCCCTGGTGGCCGCCCAGAGCCGGCTGGTGGCCCGCCTTGCCGAGGAGATCGCCGAGGTATTGACCCTGCCCTGAGGATGGAAGTGAAGCGTTCACGAAAAAAAGGCCCGACCTGTTTCCAGGCGGGCCTTTTGGCGTTCAGGATGTCAAACGAATCGAAAGTCGAAGGTGCCGTCCACGCGCTTGGAGTTGGAGAAGGTCGGCGGATAAAGAAAGGCGGAAAGTAACTCGCTTTCGATTTATCTAACATTCGCCAGGGACAAAGCGTTTCCGCCATGACGTCGGGTTTCGCCGGAGATGCATCACGGCAACAATCAGGATCAGATCCCCGCGAATCTGATAGAGAACCCCGTAAGGGAACCTGTTCGTGCGGCAGCGGCGCGTGCGTTTCGACAACACAGTCCACGCGGTTGGATATGCAAGGATCCGGGCGATGGTCCGGTTCACTTCCGCCGCGAACTCGAATCCGAGACCTTCGCTTTCATTGTTGTAGTAGGCGACGGCATCAACCAGTTCCGCCTCGGCCGGGTCGAGAAATTCGACTCGCATCAGAGATCGCCGTGTTCAATACGCGCAAAGACCTCGGCCGCCGGTTTCGAATGCATCGATTCTGTCCTCGACCTCCGCCGCCCAGAGGGCATCGATAGCCTGCCGCTCGGGAAAAGAAAAACTCGCAAGGATTCTCTCGACCAGTTCCGCACGTTCCATGGGCGAAAGGTTCAAGGCATCGCGGAGAATCTGTTGTGCATCGGATGACATGGGTGACTCCTTTTTCGGTCGTAATCTTTCTTTATTCCCCGAACCCGGGGCCGTGACACCACCTTCGTTCATCAATAACATCTGAATAGAGGGCCGTCAATACGTCGGAACATGTCCACATGGGCTGATGGAGTTCGCCAGCGGCAAAAGCAACCAAGCAAAACCCTCCCCCTCCTGGATCAGGAGGGG
>MHXM01000089.1 GCA_001825565.1 Desulfuromonadaceae bacterium GWC2_58_13 | reverse complement strand
GGCGGCGCCGTTGCCGAACTTGCCGATCCCCTGGCCGGCAATCCAATACCCCGCGGTGTCGGACACTTTTGAAAGAATGCCGACGCCGACATAGATGCAAAGCATGGAAACCATGATGATCGCCGGAATCAGTTTGAAACCCTGCTCGACCTGGTAGATTTCTTCTCCTGCCGCGGCAAAGAGGTTGCCGGCCAAACCGCAGATTGCCGTCAGGGACAGACAGAAAATCAACAAGGTTCTGTTCACGGGAAGTTCCTCCGGGGTTTTTATCGGGTTACTTTTTTATCCCACATCTTGCAATAGAGCTTGCACAGCAGAACATAGCCGATGGTACAGCCCTGGGCGATCAGCCAGTAGTGTAAAGGAAAACCCAGGAACCGGGTGCGGGTAAAGACCGATTCGCCCAGACCCGAGGGGTCGCCGAGCCCGGCCAGATAGATTATGACGGGGATTCCGAAGCTCAACATCGCCCAGAAAACGATCACGGTCCTGGCGATGCGCACCTCGGCCTTCATGTTCCTGGTCGAGGGCCTGAAAAAATTAACGTCCACTCGTTTTCCGGGGGGCATGTTCTCCTCCTCATGATGTTTTTCTTACTTATAAATGGAATGGACGGTTCAGTAAAGATCTTTACTCATGCGGGGACCGAGATATCCAAGTTTGGAGGAAATGATTTCGCCGGCATCCTTCAGGTGGGGGAGGAGTTCCTGCTCGATCTGGGCAGGGGACATGCGGAATTCGGGTCCGATCATGCAGAGCCCGGCGATGATTTCGCCGTGGCCGTTTCGCAGTGGCACGGCAAGGCAGGTGACTCCTTCGCCAAAGCTTCCAAAGTCGATACAGAATCCGTTTTCACGGATTTTCTGCAGTTCTTCCGGGGGCACTTCGGGTTGGGCGTGGCGTTTTCGATCCGCGGCGGAGTCTGTTCCGGGAGGGGGGCCGGCCAGAAGCACTTTGCCGGCACTTGAGGTGGCCAGGGGATAACGGTTGCCGACCAAGGAAACTATCTTCACCTGCAAAGGGGTGTCGACAACGTCGAGAAACAGCAGGTCGTCATTACGGCGAACGACAAGGTAGATCGCTTCGTTACAGGCGCGAACCAACCGTTCCATGACCGGATGGGCTTTTTTCAGCAGCCCCATGCGGGAAAGGAATTTCTGGGCCATTTCGTAGGCCGCCAGTCCCAGGCGATATTTCCCCGAGACGGCTTCACGTTCGACATACCCGCGGTTTTCGAATGTCGCCAGCAGTCGGAATACGCTGGTTTTGTTCATCCCGAGTTTTTCGCTCAAGCGGGATATTCGGACTTCTTCCTCTTCGTCGCAGAGCGCTTCAAGGACATTTAACGCATTTTCCACGGATTGGATCGAATAAGAATCTTTCTCTCTGATGGGCAAGCGCAGACTCCTTGAAACAGGTAGGGGTAGACTCCAGAGGCGTTTTTCGAAGCATCTTTCAGTTAAGTTTCACAAAAGTAATACTGTGTTTTATTAATGTCAACCCTATTTGATTGTGGGCGGGAGAAAAAGACGAATTGTCGTTTTGTTCGCTCGATGTCATTGTTAATTCGTGTCTTTTTGTATTTAGCGCACGGCATTTTCAACCGCGGACATGCTTGTTCGTGGACCTCGTCAGGGTGGATACTTGCAAAAAAAATGGGATGAAGATAAATGATGTTTTAATTTTCCGGGCTGGCGCTGAAAGAATGGAATGATTGGAATGATTGGTTTATTTATCCGGCAAACCGTTTCTGCCAATGAATCCGTCGCGGCAAAATTTAACGGGATGGTCTGCTGCGACCGGTTGTTGTGAAAAATTTAGAACGGATTTACGGATGGGATAAAAAGGATTCCGCGGGAAAAAACGCTAGCTCGGGTCAGGAATGGGGCGGTGAAAAGCTGTCGCGGACCAGTTTGGCCACAATGGGGGCGTCGGCGGGGAGCAGATTGAATTGTTCGAGTTCGTTGATCGGCACCCAGCGATGGTCGGCGACTTCGAGGTTGCGGATGGTCCCATTCCGTTGATGGCATTCATAGACCAGGATCAGAACGGTTCCCTGGGGGTAGCGATAATAAACGGCTTCGAAAATGTCGCCGACATCGCTGTCGATGCCGAGCTCTTCCTGGAGTTCCCGGCGCAGGCCTTCCTGGGGCGATTCGTTGGGGTCGAGCTTGCCGCCGGGGAATTCCCACAGGCCGCCGTGTCTGCTGGTTTCCAGCCGTTTGGTGATGAGCACGCAATTTTCCCGGCGGATGACAGCGGCGGTGACGATGATCGGCAGCATGCGATGCTCCTGGGGTCGAAGAAGAAAGGAACCGAAGTATAGACCGTCCGCCATGGCCGGAAAAGGCTTTTTTTACTGACAGCCCGGCAAATGATGTGATAAAAAGTGCCGCGCCAGTCTTTTTTTATGCGGGAGCCATCCATATGTTCAATTTATCCGAGAAAGGGCGGGGAATCCGCGAGATGTTCGATTCCATTGCCCCCCGTTACGACCTGCTGAACCGACTGCTTTCCCTCGGAATCGACCGCCGCTGGCGGACCTTTGCCGTGGGCAAGTTGAATCTCCCTGAGCACGGGCGGATTCTCGATGTCGCGACCGGCACGGGCGACGTGGCTCTGGAGATTGCCTCTCGGAGCCCGGCTTCCCTGACCATCGTCGGTGCCGACCTGACCCAGGGAATGCTGCGAGTCGGACAGGAGAAAGTCAACCGCTCCCCGTATCGCGACCGTATCGTGCTGGTCAATGCTCCCTGCGAGTCGATGCCCCATCCCGATGGCCAGTTCGACGGCGTTACCATTGCCTTCGGTATTCGCAATGTCGTTGACCGCCCCGCCGGGCTGCGGGAGATGTGTCGGGTGCTCAAACCGGCCGGACGCGCCGTTATCCTGGAATTTTCCAATCCCAGGAGCCGCCTGTTCAAGGAACTCTATTCCTTTTACTTCCGCAAAGTTCTCCCCTGGATCGGGGGGTTGCTCTCCACCCGTAGCGCCTATCAATACCTGCCCGATTCGGTGCTTGAATTTCCCGACCAGGAAACCTTCAAAACCATGATGCGTGATGCGGGATTTGCCGAGGTGGTTCATCATGACCTGACCTTCGGCATTGCCACTGTCTATGTCGGCATCAAACCGTAGTTGATTCTTTAGGATCCATCGATAATCTTGAGACCGCCGCGATCCCGCCGGCGGTTTTTTTTTGGGACTGCGTGCCGAGTTCGAGGGGGAGATCCGGATTTAAGCGAGGGGCCTCATTTGAACAGATCGCCGACGTCGGAGGCGACCTTTCCCGGCAATCCCAGAACCCGTTTGAAGATGCCGAGGACTTTTTCCGAAACCGAGGTGATGGGAACCGGGGTGACTTCGGGATCGCTACTTTTGCCCTTGATGTCAAATAAGGCTGTGATCAGGGCTTTTTCTTCGCCGGCCAGCAGCCAGCCGGCAATCGGTATATTGGTGACCACCTGGTCGACGGCGCGTAGCGGTTTGACCCCAAGGACCATGTCGACGGTGTCCTGTTTGAGATTGAGGTCGCCGATCAGCGAGAGGTTCATCGAGGTGCTTTCGATGAACAAGTCGCTGGTCGAAAGAACCCCCTGGTCGAGCGTTGCCGTCGCTTTCAGGGTGGTGAAGGGCATGCCGGTTTTGTCCATGTCGGGAAGCTGCAGGGTAAGAATCTGGGAGACGTTGAAAATCGAAAACACCTTGGAGAGAAACTGGAATTTACGCAGAACCCCTTGGTCGACGGTAAACGAAACTCCCCCGTGCGAGGTGTCCAGAAAACGTTTGCCCGCCAGTCCTTCCAGATAGAAATCGCCCCGAAGGGTGCCCGTTATCAATCCTTTGCGCTGAAGCAGTTCGTGATAGATGGCCGAGGCGTCGAAGTTTTCCAGATGCCCGGACATTTTTAACAGCGGCGGCGATCCCTTCGTCAAGTCGACCGCGACATGGCCCTGGCAGGTGCCGGTATCGACATGGAATCGCAGGGGAAGGATGGTCAGTACACCGTGGCGCAGGGTGATGCTGCCCTGGGCATTCTGAAACCGCAGGTTGCCAAGTTGCCCCTTGCGGGAGTTGACGGCGATGAACATCCGGGTCTCGTGTTCGTTGTTTTGCTTCGGGGGAGGGGGCGCATCCTCCGGGCGGTTCCAGAGGGCGATGACTTCGTCGATGTTGCCATAGTCGGCTTCGATGTCCAGAACCACTTCCGGAGCGGAAAAGTTGGTGACCGCCCCCCGCACGGTGGCCTCGGTGCCACCATCCAGTTTGACCTTGACCGGATCGAAGAAGATGCCGCGGCGATCGATGATCAGATGCCCGTCCACCTGGCGAAGATAGGACCGGTCATTATGAAAGATCACATCGTCGGAACGTACCGACTCGCCTTTGACCAGGATATCGACCGACGGGTTCTTGAAACTGGCGACCCGCGCCCGGATGTCGAGAGGCGAACCACCCAGCTTCAGGGTCAGGTTCCGCGATTCGGCATGGTCCGGGTAGAGCAGAATTTCGCCACGGGCGGAGTTAATGTCGGCGATGACCGGGGTCAGATGGACGCCGACGTTGTTCAGGCGCGCCACCCCTTCAAAGTGATCGAGAGAACCGGCTGCGCCCGTCAGGCGATAGCCCAGGTCGATCATGCCCCGGGCCTTGAGTTGTTCAAGCCGGGGGAGGTAGGGACGGCATGCCTGCAGGTCCAGGTTTTTCAGGGTTAAATCCAGGATGAATGGGTGCCGTTCCCGTGCTGAAAGCTGGCCAACGGCCACCACCTCAACCGGACCCATTTGCAGTATTCCTTGTTGCAGCCGGATCTGTTCCGGGGTGAATTCAGCCTGTATTTCGAGATGTCCGGGGAGGCTGGACGGTTTGCTTGCGGCATCGCGGAAGTGGACGCCGATGCCGGTCAGGTCGGCCTGCAGATTGGCCCGAAGTGTCTGTCGGGTTCCAACGGCCTGCAGTTGGAAGGGGAGCGGGCCGACAACCGTCAATCCCTCGATGGGCTTCTTTGCCGCCAGGGTCAGCAAGGTGTGGCCCTGGAGAGAGCCTTTCACGGCCAGGCTGAGCGGAAAATCAGGTTCCCAAGGATTTTCCAGTGTTCCGGAATACCTCAGGGGCAGGTTTTCGAGCATGGCCTGGCCGTCCGTCAGGGCGAGGCGCCCCTTGTCCCAGGTGGCGGTGACGGAAATATCCTCGATATCGGCCGGCAGTTCGAGTCGATAGCTGGCTTTGTACAACGACAGGTGGAGTTGCAGGGCCTTCAGAAGTTTTTGTGAATCCTGCAAATCGGCTTGCGCGCAGTCCAGTGTTGCCGACTTGATTTGCAGAAAACCGGCACGCAGGCGGTTGACTTGCGGAATGGCAGCTCGCAGCGGCTGGGTTTCCAATAGCTCCCGCAGGGGTATGGCGGAACTGGCGAGGGCGGCTGAAATCCAGGGAACCCCGTCCCGGGATTCGAGCGTCAGTTGCCCCTTCAGGGCCAGGTCGTCGGCTGTCAGATTGAAGCCGCCGAGCGCCCATGCGTCGCCGGTTCGGGTGACGGTTCCCTGTAGCCGCAGCCGTTTCAGCGCCCGGGGAGTTGGCCAGAGCCTGGGCAACTGTAGATTTAAGTTGTCGCCGCTTGCGTCGATCCGGGCGTCAAGTCCGGTGGCCGGAGCGCCCTTGAGCTCGACGTGCAGAGACAACCGACCGGTGGCGGCCATCGGCCAGGAGTCGGGGCTCAGGCTGGCGAGGAGAGGTCCGGGGGCGAAGTGTTTTAGATCCAGGAACAGTTCGAGGGCATAGTCCTGCCAGTGGTTCAGGTCATCGGCCGGAGTGATGCGCCCCGCTGCCGAAAACGGAACATTCTGGCCGTCCTGCCGATACGAACCGTGAATTTCGAGGGGAATGGCCCGTGCCGGGGCTAACTCGCCCAGCCGAACATTTAACCCGGCGAAAACCAGCGAACGGGGGGATGCCGGATGGCGGCGGTCGGTCAGCAACAGGGAGCCGTTGTTGATGGTCAGGGTACGAACCAGGATTTTCTCCAGGTCGATCTGCGTTTGCGGTAAATCGGAAGCGGGTTCCGCGATGGAGGTGACCGGAGGCAGGTCGATGGTCAGCTGCGGTTGCTCCAGAACAATTTCCGAAAATGTGATTTGGCCACGCAGCAGGTCGTCCCATTCCAGCTTGAGCAGCAGGTGGGCCGCCTGTAACCCGTCGTTGTCGCCGGCAGCGGTTCCGATGGCGATGTCGGAAAAGTCGAAGGCGGGGCCTCTGGCAAAGGAGAGACGGGCCTTGCCCAAAGACACCGGTCGCTTCAGGACGGCCGCCAGGGTCTGCTGCAGTTCCGCTCGGTAGCGGTCCAGGTCGAAGGTGCCGAGAAAAATCGCCAGGGCGATGGTTGCCGACAGCAGCAGGCCGAAAAAAATGGTGAGCAAGGGATGACGGCGAAACATATGGGCTGATCCGGGCTCGGTCGTTCGAGTTTACTGATGATGAAACGGCAGTTTATATCTCTTTGCAGGAGATGAGAACCGTTAATTTGCCTTTTCTTGCTCCACTGGCTGCGGTTCCGGGACGGCCGGCAGGGAGAGGAAAAAGGTGCTGCCCTGGCCGGGAACGCTTTGGGCCCAAATGCGGCCGTGGTGGAGGTTTACGATTTCCCGGGCCAGGGCCAGTCCCAGCCCGGCACCGCCGGTCTGGCGGCGGTCGGTGTTGTCGACGCGGTAGAAATCGTCGAAAATTCGCTCCAGTTCACCGGGAGGCATGCCGATCCCCTGGTCTTTGACCCAGAGACGGACCTCGCCATTTTCGACGTCGGCGCCGATCGTGATGTCGCTCCCCTGCGGCGAGTATTTGACCGCGTTGGAAATCAGGTTGTCCAGAACCAGCAGGATTCCGTCAAGATCGCCCCAAAAGGCTGGCAGGTCCTGGTCTGCTTCGACGCGAAGATGATGACGGGAAGAGGTGGCGGCGAATTTATTCTCCAGGGAGCGCAGCGGTACGGAGGGGTGCAGGGGAACCATGCGGTAGCTTTCGCGGCGTGCCTTGATCCGGTTCAGGTGCAGGAAGTTGTCGATCAGCTGGTTCAGGCGAATGCTCTCCGTGAGCAGAATCTGCATATATCCCCGTCGCTCTTCAGCCGGGGGATCGTTATCCACCAGATATTCGGCAAACCCGAGGATGGCGGTCAGCGGGGTGCGCATTTCGTGGTTGACCGATGAGAGCATTTCGTCCTTAAGACGCTCCATTTCCTTGGTTTCGGTGATGTCAATGGCGATTTCCAGTCTGACCTGACGGCCGTCCGGCCAGCGGATTGCCTTGTCGATGCACTGGTACCAGCGCTGATTTACCGTGTTCTGGCATTCCCATATATACGGGGGCTGGGGCTCTCCGTCGACCACCAATCGATCGTTTGTGCAGAAGTCGCAGGGACTGCTCTGGCCGGATTGCAGAATTTCATAACATCGCCTGCCAGCCCATGGGCCAAACAGGAGTTCCGCCTGGTGATTGAGGTAGAGCATTTCGTAGGTTTTGAAATCCGCCACGTAGACGATGGCGTTAAGAGCATCGAAAATGGTACGGATTTCGTCGAACTGGGATTTGAGCGAGACGGTGTGCCGACGTATCAGCAGATAAAGAATGGCGGCGGTGATCAGCACATAGAACCAGCCCTTGTAGGTCTGCAGCTGGGACATCAGGTCCGGATCTCTCACCAGCACGGCCAGAATGCGATCGGAAAGGAGAATCCACACCGCCCCGAGGAGCGCATAGAGGCTGGCGATTTTGAGGGGAATATATTGTGTTGAATTTCGGATTCTGCCCATGGTGGCTATCTTGTACTTGTCCCTGGTTAATGGAAATCTCAGCCAAACATCAAAATCATAGCATCGATTCGGTATTAAATGAGTATTTCCGTAAGAATTGGACTTGTCGGTGTTTAATTCAGGAGTGCATCCGATATTTTCGGAAGCCTTTGCTTGAGAAACTCCGCCAATTCTTCGGGCAGAGGACAATCGACCGTTATCGGTGGCCCACCCCAAGGATCCGGCAGCGTCAGACGGCTGCAGTGCAGAAACGTTCGGGATAACCCCTCAAGCAGCGGGCCGTGGTAGCGCCGGTCGCCGGCGAGGGGATGTCCGGCGGCGGCCAGGTGCTGACGGATCTGGTGGGTACGCCCGGTGTGCAGTTCGAGTTCAAGCAGCGACAGCCCTCGGTCGCCGGCGATGCTCCGGAATCCGGTGGCGGCCTCCTTGAGCTTGCCCTTGGCTGCAACAGGGGTAGTGATCGACCCCTTGCCGGTCATTTCACCGGCGACCAGGGTCAGGTAGCGCTTGCCGGCCAGTCCCGCCATGAACAGCTGGCCAAGGCGGGATGCCGCCTGCCGGCCCTTGGCGAACAGTACCGGCCCGGAAGTCTCGAGGTCGAGGCGATGCACCGGGGCGACGGAAAAGTCAGCCTTCCTCGATTTCATCAGCAACGCCACCCGCGCCTGCAGGTTGTCGGTTTCATGCCCCTTGCTATTGTGCACCGCCAGCCCGGCAGGTTTGTTGACGATCAGCAGTTCTCTGGTTTCGTAAAGGATGACGAGTTGCGGACTCGACGTTGCCGCGAGCAGTTCCCTCAGCCGGGAGCTTTCCGTCAGGGTGATCCGATCCCCCGGCAACAGCGTTCCATCATCGGCCAGCGAGGCATGATTGCGTTGAATCTTTCCCTTGCGCAACAGCTGGCGCAGGTAGCCCCGGGGCGCTTCCGGGATTTTTTGTTCCAGGAAGGCCAGCGCAGGGCCGGAATTGAGTTCGGTAACGGTCCATTCGATCATGGCGGAATGATACTCCCGGATTGGGATTAAGGCAACCCCGTGAGGCCGGCAAATGGGGGTTTTAAGTTCTTTACACGGACCTGTCTACCTTGCTAACATGCCACGCTGTGTTTTTTGTCCCGGCAGTTTGCCCCTGGAGTAAGATTTCCGTTATCAATGAAGATTAAACGAGTAGAAATCCACGGCTTCAAGTCATTTGTGGACCGTGTTTCCCTCGATTTCGAGCCAGGGATCACCGCCATTCTGGGTCCCAATGGTTGCGGCAAAAGCAACATCGTCGACGCCATCCGTTGGGCGATGGGCGAACAGAATGCCAAGAATCTCCGTGGCCGTTTCATGGAGGACGTGATCTTCGGCGGCAGCGAAACCCGCAAGCCCCTCGGCATGGCCGAGGTCACCATGGTTTTTTCCAATGAGGATGGATTGGCCCCGGCCGCGTTTCGTGAATATTCCGAAATCATGGTCACCCGTCGGCTGTTCCGTAACGGCGACAGCGAATACCTGATCAACAAGACCCCCTGTCGACTGCTCGACATCACCGAGCTGTTCATGGACACCGGGATCGGGGCGCGGGCCTATTCGATCATCGAACAGGGCAAGATCGGCATGATCCTCAATGCCAAGCCCGAAGACCGGCGCTTTCTCATCGAAGAGGCGGCCGGGGTCACCAAGTACAAGGCGCGCAAGAAAACCGCCCTGCGCAAAATCGAGGCAACCCGGCAGAATCTGCTACGCCTGGGAGACATCATCGGCGAGGTGCGCCGCCAGGCCGGCAGCCTCAAACGCCAGGCCCAGAAAGCCGAACGCTTCAAGATCCTGCGCGAGGAACTCAAGGGGATCGAGGTACGTTTCGCCCGCCAGCGTTTTACGGCTCTGCGGAACCAGATGGCGACCCTGACCCGCGACGAGGACAACCAACGGTTGTCGGTAGCCGGGCTGTCGGCCCAGCAGGATCAGGGCGAGCTGCGCCTGGAAGAGTTGCGCCTGCTGCAGGCCGTTGCCGAAAAGGACGTGGCCCGGGTGCAGGAACAGGTTTTTCACCTGGCAGGTGAAATCCAGAAAGTCGAAGGACGCATCGGTTTTGCCACCAGGGAGCTGGAAGGGCTTGGGCGGCGCCAGGAGCAGTTGGCCGTTGAACATGAAGAAGTGGCCCGCCGCCTGCTCGAAGTCGTTGCCGACGAGAAACGGCTTTCGGAAAACCGCAGCAACCTCGGCGCCGATCTTGACAAGGAACTGCGGCGGTTGGCCGAAGGGGAGTCGGCGCTCGAAGAACTGACACTGCGGGAACAGAACCTGGGGGCCTGCCTGGAAGAGTCGCGGCAGGCACTTTATCGGCTCTTGACCGAACTGTCGCGGATCGGCGCTCGTTACGAGGAATCGAGTCGGCGCAGGCAGCAGCTCGAAGAGCGCAAGGTTCGTAACCGCAACGAGGCGGTCAAGGTTCGCGAGCAGGTTGAAGAGGCGTCCGAACTCGCAGCCTCCCTGCAGGTCGACCTCGATGTCTTTCGCGATTCCAGGCAGCTGCTGGCCGAAGAGCAGGAAAGGCTCAGGGAGGCCGTGGCCAGTCTGAGGCAGCGCATCGATGAAACCGAAAAGCTGCTGTTGCAGCGGCGCGAAGAGCTTAATCGCAGCCGCTCCCGGCTTGAATCCCTGCGTCAGCTCGAGCGGGATCTGGAGGGGTTCGGCAGCGGGGTCAAGGCCCTGCTGGCCGACAACGGGTTCCGTGAACGTTTCCCGGGGACCGTCGCCGATCTGTTCGAGGTATCCTCCCGTTTTGAGGTGGCGCTCGAGTCGGTACTGGGCGAACGGTTACAGGCTCTCCCCGCTGCCAGCCGCGACGATGTGTTGTCGGCCGTCGAATTTCTGCGCGGCCGCGACGGTCGGTGTACCTTCGTCCTGCCCTGTTCCAAAACCTCGTCCGCCGGGGCGCTGGCGGGGGCGACACCGTTGGGCAGCCTGGTCCAGGCCCGCGCGGGGCACGAAGCGTTGGTTGCCACCCTACTGCAAGACTGTTACCAGGTCGACAGCTTCGAACCGTTCTGGCAGGCTTTGCTTCCCGCCGGCGTCGTTCTGGTGACCGAGGGGGGGGATATCCTGACCGGCCGCGGCGAATTCACCGGTGGCGGTTGCCAAGGGCTGGGACAGGGGCTGCTGCACAAGAAACGCGAAATGAAAGAACTGTCGGTGCTGGTCGAGCGTCAATCCGGTGAGGTGGCAACGCTCGATGAACTGCGTCTGCGGCTCAGGGACGACCAACGCGAGGCCGAAGAGCGATTGCGCGAGGTCGATGCCGGCCTGCACCGCCAGGCACTGAAAGTGGTGGACAGCGAAAAGGATCTTGCCCGGCTTCGGGAAAATCAGGCCCGACTGCAGGATCGCCTCGAAGTTCTCTGCTTCGAAGAAGAACAGTTGCACGAAGAGGGCGGCGAGCTTGACCGGCAGATGGACCTGGACCGCCAGCGGCGCGGAACCCTGGAGGAGAAGAAAGTCGATCAGGAAGAGGCGGTGCTCCATTTGCAGGAAGAGCTGCTGGTCCTGCGCCGCGAAGTGAGCATCGTGCGAGAGCAGGTGACCGCGCTGAAAGTATCGGTGGCCAGCCTCCGCGAACGCGAGGACGGCAGCCGTAGCGAACTGGAACGGCTCGGCCGCCTCGGTCAAGAGTTGCTTGGCCGTCGGGCGCTGATTGCCAGTCGGCGGGAGGAATCCGTTGACGAACGGGAGCGCCTGAACGACGAGAAAGAGCGTCTGCGGGTAGAGCTTGACGTGCTGTTTCGTCGCCACGAAGAAGAAAAGGTCAAGCTCGAAACAGTCCGTGCCCGCTTCGAAGCGGGACAGGGCCTGATCGATGCCCAGGAGTTGTCGCTCAAGGAACAGCGGGTCCGGCTGGCCAAAATGCGCGAAGAACTGGCGGCCCGCCAGCTGCAATTACGGGAACTGGTCCTCGAATCGGAACACCTGCAAGCGACCATCGTTGAACGTTACCGCGTCGAGCTGATGGCTGAAGGGGGAATGTCCGACGATGATTTCGACCCGCTGACGGCCGAAGGACGTCAGCGGGAGTTGCAGCAGGCCATCGATGGCATCGGCGAGGTTAATCTGACAGCCATCGACGAATATCGGGAATTGGAGGAGCGGGGTCGGTTTCTCGTCACCCAGCAGGAGGATCTTCGCCAGTCCCTCGACGGTTTGCAGACGGCGATCAGCAAGATCAATCGGACCACCCGGAAAAGGTTTCGCGAAACCTTCGACCTGGTCAATGAGAAGTTCCGGGAAATTTTCCCCCGCTTGTTCCGTGGTGGTCAGGGCGAATTGAAGCTGACCGACGAGGAAGACCTGCTGGAGACGGGAATCGAGATCGTGGTGCAGCCTCCGGGCAAAAAACTGCAGAATGTTACCCTGTTGTCCGGAGGAGAAAAGGCATTGACGGCGGTCGCGCTGATTTTCTCGATTTTTCTTATCAAGCCGTCACCGTTTTGCATGCTCGATGAGGTCGATGCGCCGCTCGACGATGCCAATATCGGGAGGTTCAACGAAATGGTCCGGGAGATGGCGGAATTCTCCCAATTTATCATCATTACCCACAGCAAGCGGACCATGGAGGTTGCCGATACCCTGTACGGGGTGACCATGGAGGAACCCGGCGTTTCCAAACTGGTTTCGGTCCGGTTCAACGAATTTCAGGGGGAACATGGCGTTTAAAAAAATATTGGGAAGGCTGGTTGAGTCTGTTCCCGGGGCCAAGGGCGCCATCCTGGCGGATTGGGAAGGGGAATCGGTCGATCAGGTGGCCCGCATGGACGACTACGAACTCAAGGTCATCGGGGCCCATAAGGGGGTGATTTTGGCCAACCTGCGGGATGTGGTCCGTCGCCTTGAAGGGAGCGACCTGAAAGAAATCGTCGTGACTTCGGCCGGCATGCAGATCATTATTATGCCAGTGACCCCCGAATATTTTCTGGTATTGACTCTCGATCGCAGTGACGCCCTCGGGCGGGCTCTGTTCGAGGCTCGACGGTGCGTTGTGTCGCTGCGGGATGAAATTCTCTGATCAGGGCCGCGGATAGGCGGGCGGCCCGGAATATCCAGGAGTTGAAAACAAATGGAAGAATTTTCCAGAACCTTGAATGAATATTTTGCCCTTTTTATAGAACTGGTGTCTCAATGGCTGCGGCTTGTTGCCGCCCTGCTGGGCGAGTTGGGTGTCCCCGAGGTCTACCGCGAGGTTGGGGCCATGGGGGCTCTTTTTCTGCTGGTAACCCTGGCGGTCTTTCTGTTTATCCTGTTGCTGTTGCGGCTGGGCCGGAAAAAGAAACCCCTCGAAACCAAGCCGACATCGCCGGCAACGATGGAAGCACCTGTCGTGGTCGAGGAAGAACCGGGACCGATATCGCCGGCGACCATTGCCGAACCGGGAATTGTCGAAATCCCCGAGGTCATGGAAGAAGTCCCGCTCAGTCTGTTCGAACGGATGCGCGCCGGGCTGTCCAAAACCCAGAATGCCTTGGTCGGGCGCATCGATGCTCTGCTGCGGGGGAGCAAAAAGATCGATGCCGACCTGCTTGAAAGCCTCGAAGAAATTCTGATCACCGCCGATTTCGGCATGCAGACCACCCAGGAGCTGATCCAGTCGCTTCAGCAGCGCGTCGCCAGGGACGATATCTCCGCCGATGCGCTGCGCCATGCTCTGCAGGAGGAGATCCGTCAGCGGCTGAAGCTGGAAGCGGCTCCCCTGGATCTGGAGCGCGCCAAGCCGTTCGTGATCTTGGTGGTCGGCGTCAATGGGGTTGGCAAAACCACCACCATCGGCAAGATGGCCCGCCAGTTCGTCAGCCAAGGGAAGAAGGTGGTGCTCGGTGCCGGTGATACCTTTAGGGCCGCCGCCGCTGAACAGTTGGCAATCTGGGGCGAGCGATCCGGTGTCGATGTGATTCGCCACGCCGAAGGTGCCGATCCCGCGGCGGTGGCATTTGACGCGGCCAGGGCCGCGGTGGCCAGAAAGGCGGATATCCTGATTCTCGATACCGCGGGGAGATTGCACACCAAGGCCAACCTGATGGAGGAAATGAAAAAGATTCACCGGGTATTGGCTCGGGAGATCCCCGATGCCCCTCATGAAACGCTGCTTGTTCTCGATGCCACCACCGGTCAGAATGCCCTGACCCAGGCGCGCTTGTTTAAGGAAAAGGTCAAAGTTTCAGGGCTTGCCCTGACCAAGCTCGATGGGACGGCCAAGGGGGGGATGGTGGTAGCTATCGGAGCGGAACTGGGACTGCCGGTGCGTTACGTTGGGATCGGTGAGGGAGTCGAGGACCTGCGGCCGTTCGATCCCGACCTGTTTGTTGATGCCTTGTTTCAAAGAAGCTGAATATACTTGACTTTAAAGCCGTATTTTCCTAAGATTTTCAATTGAGCTGGAGTAATGAGATAATGGCGCTTGATAACCTGGAACTGGTTCTTAAACTTGAACAGAAAGTCGACTCCCTGCTCGACCTCTGTCAGACGCTGACCCGTGAACTTAAGCAGTTGCGGGAAGAAAACCGGGATCTGCTCAAGGAGCGGGAAGGGGTTTTCTCCGAACTGGACCGGATTCTTGGCAAATTGGACGGGATAGACGGGGAGACGCCTTGAAGCAGGCGGTAGCGGTAACCATTCTTGGTCAGCAGTTCACGGTAAAAAGCGAGGCGTCCTCCGCTGAAGTACGGCGCGTGGCCGAGTTTGTCAACGGTAAGATTTCTGAAGTGATGTCAGTCAGCAAGTCGGCTGATTCCCTCAACTGCGCCATCCTCGCCCTGATGAATGTATCCGGCGCTTTCCTGCGATTGCAAGATCAGGTCGTCGAGGGGGACAGTCATGATGTTCGGGGTCGGCTGCAGGCATTGTTGGATCGCATAGAACGAGCGCGCCCTGACGGGGAGGCTCCCTCGGATAAAGGTTTGATAGCATAGGTAGGTCCGGCGTCTGGTCCGCAAGGCTGGCTGCCGCGGTAACCGTCTCTGTATGGAGATTTTAGATAGATTGGCAGAGCAACCGTGCCCTTTTGGAGGGCATTTAACAGGTTCGGTTTTTAACCTGGGCTGTATAAATCGTTTAGCTGTTTTGGTGTGCATGTTGTCATTTTGTGTCGCGGTTGTGACAATGAAGCCTGGCTCTTGCGTCAGGTGCATTGCTGATAAGGCCTTGCCCTATTCAATATTGTAATTTGTGCATTGCCGTTCTCATCAGCTGGCTAAAGATTTTCAGTCGTTACCGGCCTTAACCCGCCTGCTTTCCTTCTACTTCCTTCATTCAGAGATCGCCTTCAAGGATCTCTGGTCATGCCCAAGAAATCCATCCGATCTGCCATGCTGGCGCAGCGCAGGCATCTGGCGGCCGTTACCTGCGCTGCCTTGAGCCATGCGGCCCAAGTTCGCTTGCTTGAAACCCCGGAATTTTCCCGGGCCGCGATCTTGGCCCTGTACAGCCCCATACTAAATGAGGTGTTTACGGAAGAATTGTTTCACGCCGCCCGTCGGATTGGCAAACGGGTTGTTTATCCGAGGGTTTACGATGAGTCTCTCGAATTTGTTGAGGTGACCGGTCTGGAAGAGCTGAAGCCTGGGGTTTTCGGGGTGCTTGAACCCTCAGGGACTTCGGTGCTGCCGGCCAGCGTTTTGGATCTCATTCTGGTTCCGGGGATCTCCTTCGATCAGGCAGGGTTTCGCCTTGGGTACGGCAAAGGTTATTATGACCGTTTTCTGCATACTGCCGACCGCTGCCCGTGCCTTGTCGGTTTCTGCTTTGATTTTCAACTGGTTGCCGACTTACCGATGGAGGCCCACGATATCGGCATGAACATGCTGGTCACCGAATCTCGCACGTTGCGTTTCTTTACCACGCCGGAACTTTGTCCGGAATAAGCTCGACTTTATAAATAGATATAGGAGGATTCCGCTTTGCAAATAGAAAACGTACTGCTGTTAATAGTTGGAGCCCTGGCTGCCGGTGGATTCGTCGGCATTTTCCTGCGGCGCAAACTGGCCGAATCGCAGATTGCCAGTGCCGAAATGGTCGCGGCCCAGATCGTCGAAGATGCTAAAAGAGAAGGGGACACCATTCGCAAAGAGGCTGTCATCCAGGCCAAGGATGTGGTACTCGAAGCTAAATCCGAGTGGGAGAAGGAATCCCGTGAATTGCGTCGGGAAATCCAGTCCCAGGAAAAACGTCTGCTGCAGCGTGAAGAGCACCTGGACCGCAAAGCCCTTCAGGTCGATGGCCGCGAGGAAGAGCTTGCGCAACGGGAACGGGTTCTGCCGCAGCTTGAAGAGAAAATTCGTCATCGCGAAAAAGAGGCGGAGACCCTGGTTAGCCAGCAGGCCGAAAAGTTGGAAAAAATCTCCGGAATGACGGCCGAGGAGGCAAAAAATTTCCTCATTGCCAGCATGGAGAGTGAAGCCCGTCACGACGGGGCCAAACGGATCAAGCAGATCGAGGATGAGGCCAAGGAAACCGCCGACAAAAAAGCCAAAGAAATTTTGGCCCTGGCTATCCAGCGCTATGCCGGAGATTACGTCGCCGAAAAGGCCGTGAGTGTTGTGCCCCTGCCGTCCGATGAAATGAAGGGTCGGATCATCGGGCGCGAAGGACGCAATATCCGCGCGATCGAAGCAGCCACCGGCATTGACCTGATCATCGACGACACGCCCGAGGCGGTCATTATTTCTGGATTCAACCCGGTTCGCCGAGAAGTGGCGCGATTGACCCTCGAGCGCCTGGTGGCTGACGGCAGGATTCATCCGGCCCGCATCGAGGAAGTCGTTGCCAAGGCCACCCTGGAGGTCGATGAAGCGATCCGCGAAGCTGGCGAGCAGGCAACCTTCGATGTTGGCGTGCATGGCATCCATCCGGAGATCATCAAGCTGATCGGCCGGCTTCGCTACCGGACCTCCTATGGCCAGAACGTACTGCAGCATTCCCTCGAAGTCGCTTTCCTCTGTGGCATCATGGCCAGCGAGCTCGGTATCAATGTCAAGCAGGCCAAGCGGGCCGGCCTGCTGCACGATATCGGCAAGGCGGTCGACCACGAGATCGAGGGGTCGCATGCTGTTATCGGTGCCGATCTTGCCCGGAAATACGGAGAATCACCCAAAATTGTCCATGCCCTGGCTGCTCACCATGAAGACGAAAAGCCAGAAACCGTTCTCGCGGTTCTGGTTCAGGCCGCCGATGCCCTGTCCGGTGCCCGTCCCGGTGCCCGGCGCGAAATGCTTGAAACCTACGTTAAGCGTCTCGAAGACCTGGAGCGTATCGGTACCTCGTTTCAGGGGGTTTACAGCTGCTATGCGATTCAGGCCGGCCGGGAGATTCGAGTTCTGGTTTCCAGCGAAGAAGTCTCCGATGTCCAGTCGCATATCCTGGCCAAGGATATCGCCCGCAAGATCGAAGCCGAAATGACCTATCCCGGGCAGATCAAGGTGAATGTCATCCGCGAAACCCGGGCCACTGAATACGCAAAATAACCAGCGGGAGGAAAAAGGAAAAAGGAAAAGGGAAAAAGAAGTGCCTCGGTAATCATCGAAGGTGTCTTCCGCCCTTACGCCTTTCTCCTTTGGTCTCTTTTGCCAAAGGCAGTAGTCTTGAAAATTCTTTTTGTCGGTGATGTTGTCGGTCGCCCCGGGCGGCTTGCTCTGGCCAGCCGATTGGGACGGCTGATCGATCGTAACGATATCGACCTGGTCGTGGTCAATGGCGAAAATGCCGCGGCCGGTTTCGGGCTGACCGCGGATTTAGCGAGAGAATTTTACGATCTCGGGGTCGATGTGTTGACTTCTGGCAATCATATCTGGGATAAACGCGAGATTTATGATTATCTCGGCAGTCAGAAACGCCTGCTGCGCCCCGCGAATTATCCAGCCGGTTTGCCCGGCCGCGGACATGGGGTGTTTTCTACCAGTGCCGGCATCAAAGTCGGGATCCTCAATCTTGAGGGGCGGGTTTTCATGAATAATCTGGAGTGCCCTTTTCGCACCGCCGATGCCTTGGTTGCTGAGCTGCGCCAGCAAACCGCGGTGATACTGGTCGATTTCCATGCCGAGGCCACCAGCGAAAAGGCGGCATTAGGCTGCTATCTGGATGGTCGGATTTCCGCTCTGGTCGGCACCCACACTCACGTGCCGACTGCCGATGAGCGGATTTTGCCGGGTGGAACCGCCTATATCACCGATGTCGGTATGACCGGCAGCCGCGATTCCGTCATCGGTATCCGCAAGGATCTTGCGATCGAAAAGTTTCTCTCGCTGTTGCCGGTTCGTTTCGAGATCGCCAAAAAAGATGCGGTGGTGTGTGGCGTCGTGCTGACTATCGATGAAAAAACCGGGCGGGCGTCCGGTATCGAGCGGGTACTTGAAGAAATCAAAGACTAACCATTGAAGGACGAGTTGAATATGAAGTCGGTACAGGAACAGATGGCCATCATTCGTCGCGGTGCAGTGGAAATTCTCGTCGAGGCGGAACTGGAAGAAAAACTTACCCAATCGATCAAAACCGGGGTTCCCCTGCGAATTAAGGCCGGGTTTGACCCGACGGCCCCCGACCTGCACGTCGGCCATACCGTCCTGATCCAGAAACTCAAGCAGTTTCAGGATCTCGGCCATCATGTCTGCTTCCTGATCGGGGATTTTACCGGCATGATCGGCGATCCGACCGGCAAAAGCGAAACCCGCAAGGCGCTGACCCGCGAGCAAGTTTTGCAGAACGCCCAGACCTACAAAGAGCAGGTGTTCAAGATTCTTGACCCGGTGAAAACCGAGGTTGTTTTTAATAGCAGTTGGATGGGGTCGATGTCCGCTGCCGATCTGATCGGGCTCGCCGCTCGTTACACCGTGGCCCGGATGCTTGAGCGCGACGATTTTCACAAGCGCTTTGCCGGGCACCAGCCCATCGCCATTCACGAATTCCTTTACCCCCTTGTGCAGGGTTTTGACTCCGTCGCCCTTAAATCCGATGTCGAGTTGGGTGGTACTGACCAGAAATTCAACCTGCTGGTCGGCCGTGAATTGCAGCGGCAGGAAGGGCAGCGTCCACAGTCGGTGCTGACCATGCCCCTGCTCGAAGGATTGGACGGCGTCAACAAGATGAGTAAGTCTTTGCATAACTACATCGGCATCACCGAGCCGCCCAGGGAGATCTTCGGCAAGGTTATGAGCATCACCGATGAGTTGATGGTGCGCTATTATGAACTGCTCTCCGATGTCGATCTGGCGACTTTTGAAAAGATAAAGGATGGCGTTGCCGGAACGGCCGGCGGTGCGCACCCGATGGAAAGTAAAAAAGCGCTGGCCAGGGAATTGGTCGCTCGATTCTACGACGAAGAACAGGCTTGTCAGGCCGAAGACGATTTTGTTCAACAGTTCAAGCAGAAAGAAATTCCTGACGATATCGATCTGATCACGATCGCGGCGACGGAGCCTTTGTGGGTTTGTCGCCTTTTGACCGATGCCGGGGTGACCAAATCCAACGGTGAAGCGCGTCGTTTGATTGAGCAGGGGGGCGTGAAAATAAATGGCGAAAAGATCGATAATCCCGCTTTTGAGGTCAATCCAAGCGGCGAAATGGTGTTCCAGGCCGGCAAGCGCCGATTTGTCCGGATCCGGTTCGTGTAGTGCCTGAGAAATGCCATCGTCGGGGGTACAAAGCCGATGGTAGAAAAAATCGACAAAAAATTGAATCCTTCTTGACATAAAAATCGAAATTGGTTATAAACACGCTCCGTTGTCGAAAGGTGCCGAGCGGCAGTTGAGTAGATCGGTGGCAGTAGAAAAAAATAAAAAAAGAGATTGACAGGGGCGGGTGGTTTTGA
>MHXM01000088.1:4378-9074 GCA_001825565.1 Desulfuromonadaceae bacterium GWC2_58_13 | reverse complement strand
ACCCGGAAGGCGGCGGCAGGTCCGGCTGGAGTGCCTGGACCTGAATGAAATCACGGGATTTTTTCGCCTTGGCGACATCCAGCTCCCAGCCGACCCAGGGCGAAGACGCGGAGTGCCGGGACCAGAACAGCACGAACAGCTCCTGCCGGGAGATGGCTTCGGCCAGTTCGGGTTTCCACTCCTCGCCCTGATGCAGATCGAGACAATCCATGAAGAAGCGGATGCCCGTATCGGTGGTCAGGGCGTCGACCCGATCGAGCACCCGGGAACGGTCGGCAGACGAATAGGAGGCAAAAGCGGTGCGGGCCGGTTCGACGGTCGGAGCATGGCGAATCCGCTCATCCGCTGCAGCCCGGATGTCGAGATCCATTCGCAGCCGCGCCACCACCAGATCGTCGATCAGCACATCGAATTTGAGAACGACCGTTTCCTCCGGGGCGTCCTCGGGAACCTCCACGTCGAAAGCCAGCAGATTGCGGCCGCCGACCCAGACGAAGTCCTGCTCCTCGGGATCGATCCTCAGGGCGCGGGCCCGCAGCCGGACCCTGATATGGGTGCCGTGACGCCAGCGACAGAGTGCCTCGCCGAGATGCGATTCACTACGCGGGCTGCGCTTGGCCAGAATCCGCCGGACTTCGTCCTCCTGTTCCGCTACATAGGCCACGAAATGGGCGGTAAACTCGGATCCCGGCTTGACCGCCCCCGGCGCCGCCGCCCCGAGCAGCACCGGCTCCGGTTCAGGAGACGCCGCCCCGGGTGCTTGTTCGTCTCCCCCCTCCATTTTGGGAAACTCGTCGAGAGGCGGTCCGGCCAGGATCGGATGCCGGAAAAACCGGATGACCTCTTTGGCTCTGGTCAATATCCCCTTGCGGATTTTCGGCGCCGCCTTGACCGGTAGCGAACCGCCGCCGGCCACCGGCCCCAGAATGACTTCCAGCAGTTTCCTGAGATCGGATTCCCAGTTTTCGTGGGTGAGTTCCAGCGACTGCCGTCGCAACAACCCGTGCAACGGCTCCGGCAACTCAGTCGCGGCCGGCATGGCCGCGCCGTCGACCAGCAAGGGAACCACGTTCAGCGCCTGCGCCAACGCCGCGGCGAGTTGTCTGGACAGGAGATCGTCGGCATCAGCCGGCGCGATCCAGCGCGGCCCGATCACCACCAGCAGCCAGTCGCCGTCGCGCAGCGGTCCGGCCAGGGCATCCGCCGCTGCGGTCACCTGCCGATCCCCCAGTCGATTCTTGAGGAACCGGACCAGACGCTGGGCCGACTCCTCGGCATCGTTGCGCCGGTAACAGACATGGATGTCTTCCATCGGTACCTCCAGACCCTATTTCAAGGGTGAGACGATCTGATCGCGCACCTCCGACAGGACACTGCGCAAGGGCTGCTGCGCCTCGCCATCGAGCAGAGCGATGAGAAACTCAAGGTGCTCAACCACCGAGCGCAATTCTTTGGGCGTCGCGCCGCGCCGAAACACCCCGAGGTAGCCGTCGATGATTTCCTGCCGGTGATCGGCGAGATCCCCGGCGGCCAGATGCCGCACCAGCAGGCATTCGGTACGGACGACCCCGTTCCAGAAATCCGGTTCCCGATCGTCCCGTTCGTCGGCGACCTTCTCCACCTCGCCCAGCCAGGCTCCCAGAGCCGCCTTGGCCTTGCGGCTCTTGTTCCGCAGATCGGCCAGTTGCAGCCCGACCAGCCAATTGAGCAATGGATAGGGGTCCACCGATCCGGTCTGTTTCCGGGCCAGCTCATGGGCCTGCCGGTAATAATCGATCATCGCCGCCAGAGCCGAATTGCGTTCATCTTCCGTGGATACCATGGCCGCCCGCTTGCAGGCGCTCCCCATCAGGCTGAGCCGCTCCACCGTCACCCCCAACTGAAGCAACAGTTCGAGCTGACGCCTTCCTTCATCGATCAGGTCGGCCGGTTTGGGTTGATCGCCGACCGGCTTTGCTTCGCTTCTCAGCAGGGCGGTCCCCCAGCGGATCTGCAGGTTGGCCAGCTGTTCGATCGACTTTACCGGAAAATCGGCCGGATCGGCGGCCAACACCGCGCGGTAATGGCGGATCGCCGGTTCGAAGTCGTCGAGTTGACCGTAGGCTCGGCCCAGGGCGCTGCGGACCGAGGCCATTTCCAGCCACGGGGCGGGAAGGCGTTCTTCGATCAGGCGCACCTGCTTCAGCAGTCCCTCCACCTCATCGGTCGACACCGAGTAGGCGTCACTGGCGATGTTCCGCAGTTCGCTGACGACTTCGGTCGCCGCGTAAAATGTCTTGCATTGAGAGGTTGGCTCCACCGTCCCTTCCCGGGAAACCAGGGCAAAGTCGGGATCGCCGTAACACTGATAAGCTCCCCAGGTGTTGACCTCGGGATACTCCTCATAAATCCGGCGGCGGGCGGTCAGGACCGCCTGACCGAACATGGCCCCGGACAGCATCTGTTGGTAGAACTCCCGGGCGAACACCGAAGCCGCCTCGTCGTCGACGGCCCAGCCGGCCGCCACCACCGCCCGCACGCCCATGCGAATCAGCTGGGTCGCCAGGTTGGCCGCCAATTTGTGCCGGGTCTCGAAGCCCTCGATGCGGCCGAGATGACAGCAGTTGATAAAGACCAGTTCCGGCACCTGGCGCATCTGCCCGATCTCGGTGGGGGTCAGAAACAGCCCCGTCCCCAGCACCATGCCGGTGACCCGGTGCCCGGGGCACTGATGAACGGTGCCGCAGTCGTCGCAGAACTGCCGGTGCGCCGCCACCACCTGGTCGTAGACCCCGTGCCCGGCCAGATGCAGCACCCGGTAGCCGTCGGCGAACAGGGCTTTGATCACCGCATCGGCATCCGCTTCGCGCCCGATCCGCGAGGTCACCTTGTACTCGTGCCCGGCCAGGGTTTCGGCCACCATCCGGGCTTCCTTCTGGGCTCCGGGCAGCTCGATCTGGTCGCTCGGGGGATCACCCACGACCAGGGCGGTCTTGCGGGCGGTCAGGTTGATTTTTTCGCGAAACACCTCGGTTTCCAGTTGACGCACGATGCCGGCCTCCACCGCCAGCGGCCGTTCCCGATCCTGCAGCAACTCCCAGGGGTAGCGGGCCGCGTCTTCGTTGAGCACCAACACCAGATGCTGCCGATCCGGCGTCTGTTCCTTGAGCCGATTGGGCAGCAGCAATTCGAACAGGGTAGTGGACAATTGACGATCGGTCGCGGTACGGGTGATCGACTGTTCGACAAAGCGGTCGACCAGGGCCCGCTGGGTCGGCTGCAGGGACACCTCGGCCCGGGCCCGATCGGTCAGGGCGCTGAACCGCAGAGCTCCGTCGTCATCGGCCAGGATCTGCAACCGCCGCCACCAGCCCGGAGCCTCGGCAAAGGTCACCCGCTGGCGACCGCCGGGGACGTCGACGATTCGATCTTCAAAGGCAAACTGGTCGGCGAGATCGCCTTCGGCGCCGATAGCGGCAATGGATCGCGCGATCTGGATGGCCAGGTCTTCATACAATTCGAGAAATTCCACCTCGTCGATCAGCACCCGGTCGCCGTATCGCGATTCGACCAACACCCGGTTGGCTTGGGCCACCCCCCGCAGAATCGCCGACACCGAATCCGGCACCGACAAACCACCGGCGCCGGTGCCGATCAACAGGGTGGTCAAGGTCGCCGACCGACGCCCCTGGCCCGTGCCTTCGACGGGATAGAGTTCGCATTCGGCCACCGCCGCGGAATACATCAGCACGGCCCTGGCAAAACTGGAACTCAACTTGCCGGGGGTGAGCTCACCGGCCTTGCCGAGGCCAACCACGATCGCCCCGCCCGGTTTGCCTTGGGGATTGAGAAACACCTCGGCCGTGTCGGCCTGACCGGGATAGAGCCCGAGCCGGTGCCGGACCCGCAACCGACCGTCGAGAACCCGGTCGAGGTAGTCCTCGGCGCTGATGATGGTGTCGCCCTGGTAATGGCCGACCGCCACCGGATGGCGGGCGTAGCGCAGGTTGCCATGGCTGACCGACACCCGCACCCGGTGTTTTTCGGTGCTTTCCGCCTTGTGTCGGAAAGCGCCGAGGGCCGCTGAAGCCAGCTCCTTGTCGTCGGGGAACATGGTCAGCTCCTCGTCCGGCAATTCGAAATGCTCTTCGATCCCGCGCAGGGCCACCGGCGGCGTCTGCGGCAGACGCGAGCTGTAGCCGCTCTGCAGCAGTTCGAGCAGAGCCGGGAAGGACGGCGCATGATCGGCCAGACTGCCGTGCTCGGCCGGCAGGTACCAGACCGGCACCCCGGCCGGGATGCCGGTGGCCCAGGGCACCCGGCCGTCGCCGCGAGCGCTGGCGAGGATGCGGATCTTTCCCCCCTTGCCGGCGCCGTCGAGAACCAGTCCCACCGGAGTGGCCGGGGCCTGACCGGCCACGTAGAGCATCCGCTGCGGATCGATGGGGCTGGCATCCAAGACCTGGCGGCAGGCCTTGGCCCCGGCCAGCGCGGCCGCGTCGGGCATCACCCAGCCGTCGGCATCGACCGCGCGCAGCTGCTGCCAGATTTCCTTGCCGAAAAAGTCCTGCTCGCCGCCGCCCGGCAACATCTCCAGGACCCCGGGGAAAGCGGCGATCTGCTTCAGCAACTCCTGCTGGGGATGGCGGAAGTCGAGCAGGGCCAGCAGGCGGACGATCTTCTCCCGGCCGAGCAGCAGCCGGGGAATGATGTAGGA
>MHXM01000088.1:0-4349 GCA_001825565.1 Desulfuromonadaceae bacterium GWC2_58_13 | reverse complement strand
GCGATCATCGCCCGCGCCACCAGCCCGCCCATGGAATGCGCCAGCAGCCGCACCGGCTGCCCGACCGCTTCGGCGCGATCGAGAGCGGCGGCCAGGGTATCGGCCAGCCGGCGAGCCTCCTGCAGAATCGAGCGGCGCCAGTCGAAGGGAAACGGGATGACTTCGTGGGAAGCCTGCAGATACTCGATCAGGTCGAGATAGGCGCGGGCCACCGGCGCCTGGGCCACCACCCCGGAAGCGCCGAGGGCGAGCTTGCGAAAACCGCCGGCGGCAATATCGACCGGATCGAGCCAGACCCGGTCGCCATCCACCGCCAGATGACTTCCCATGATCCCGGGGATGAGGATGACCAGCGGCTGCGGCGTGCCGGCCGGGCCGCGGTAGACGCCGCGGCTGATTTCCCGGGGCGGCGCCAGCGGCTTGAAGCCCTGGTCGGGATCGCCGGTCAGGGCCAGTTGCAGGCAGCGGGTGGTCCGCTCGTTGCGAAAATAATTGAAATGGCTGACCGACGGCCCCTGGTCGAATACGTAACGGGCCCCCTGCGACCGCGCCGCGCCGCCGTACATGGCACTGGTGTTGACCACCAGATCGTGGTCCTCGCGGTAGAACAGGTCGGTGGCCAGCACCTTCAGCCGCCCCCACAACCCTCCCCCTTCGATATCGCCGGCGATCACCGACAGGTCGGCTTCGGCCTGGACCCCGGGCCGGTTGAGCACGGCCACCAGCGGCGATTCGGGCATCATCGCCTCGATCCCCGGCAGTTCGTCGGGCTTGGTCCGCGTCTTGATCACCGCCAGCAGAAAATCGGTGGCCAGATCGTAAACGGCGCTCCCCTTGAGCGCCGGGATCAGACCGATGGCGTTGACGATGATCGACAGGTAGCGGTCGAGACGCCCCGAGGCCAGGGTCGTCCCCCGGGCCGGGCAGGCCACCCGGACGAAGCGTTCGACCCGGAAGGCCTTGGCCTGCAGCAGCTCGCCCAGCTCAACGAGCAGTTCGCGGTCGCGCTGGCGATCCTCGCCTTTAAAGCGAGCCAGGTCGTCGGCGTCGAAGGGCACTCTTCCAGCGGCCAGGGAACCGCGACAGAGCAATTCGCCGACCAGCCCGCCGCGGGAATGGCTGACCAGGTGCAGCCGCGCTCCCGCCGGCAGCTGACGGGCCAGAATCAGGGCGTTTTCGATGGGGCTCTGGCTGAGGGAGCGATGCTGAAAGCCGAACAGGTTGCCGGAAAAGCGTTCGTGCAGCGCCTTGAGCACCGGCAGCTGGGGGCGTTCCCAAAGGCCGCCGAAGCTCCCTTCGGTGCTCGAGGCGGTGCCGTGCAGAAAGAGCAGGGCCGGCCGGTCGCCGGCAAAAGGAACTTCGCCGGGAGCCAGCGGCCGCAGCTCGCAACGGTCGCCATAGGCGCAGCGGTAAAGGCCCGGTCCGGGCTTCAACTGGTCTTCGAGCTTGCCGGCGATGGCGGTGGCGGTCTGCTCCGCCAGCTCGATGTTGAAGATGCGTAGCGCCTTGATCACCCAGGTGCCGATCCCCCGGCTCGGGGTGCCGAAGGGGAGCGTCGCCGGCATCACCCATTCGCCGGTTTCGGCGCCACGCTGGGCCGAGGCGGGCAGATCCTCGCGCAGCTGCGCCACCGAGGTCCACAGCCGCAGGCCGCCTTCGAGTTCGAGCTCGACCAGGGCATCGTCGGCCACCCCCTTAAGGGTTACTCCTTCGCCAAGGGCGGCCCGGGTGAGATCCAGCCGAAAGGCGTCGACCGGCCTGACCGTCAGCAGGCCGCCGGCCCGTTTGCCTTCGATTTCATAGGGAGCTACCCGGGATTCGCGCTGCCCCGGAATTCGCCACGTCAGCATAATGGAACCTCCTGTTCATTTTCCCCCTCCCGGAGAAAATGCGGTCTTTTAAGATCCGTTAATTATGCTCGAAGTTTGGAAATTTTCCAGTGCCGATTGCAGGAGCCCCGAATCCAATGGGGCACCTGCCGGCCGACACGCTCGAATGGCGGGTTCCGGAGGACGGGGGACCGGCCATCGGGGTCAAACCCCACGGGCATGGTCGTTGCCAGGGGTCGCCTTGACGAGTCATCCGCTTTGGTTTAATCTTTTAGCATTTGATGGTTTTATATTCCGGGGAGGGGCGTTTCATCCCCTCGGGTGCGATGAATGAGGGGGGCTAAGTGAATGGATCGGAAAATCGAAGGTCTGGCCTGAACAAGGACGAAAACCCTGCCGTTGCGGAACCTTCCGTTGGCAAAAACGACCGCGCCATTTCCCTCCAGGGATTTCTGACCCGGCTGATCTGGTGGTGCGTACTGCCCCTGTTGCTGTTAGCGATTGGCCTCGCCGGCAGTCACATCCGGACCCTGCAGGCCGAACGGGACCAGGATGCCGCGGATCGGGCACGCAACCTCGCCAACGCCCTCGATCGCAACCTTTCGGCGAGAATCGCCGCCCTGCAGGTTTTGGCCGCCTCTCCGCTGCTGGACGATTTTCACCGCCTGGACGAGGTCTATCGGCAAGCTCTGGGCTATCGCGAAAGCTTCGCCAGTCACGTCATCCTCGCCGACCCGTCGATGCAGATGCTCCTCAACACCCGCGTGCCGCTGGGAACGACCCTGCCGAAACTGCCCATCCCCAAAGGGCACGCCGCCGCCCCGGCCGCGCTGGCAACCGGAAATCCGGCGGTCGGCGACATGTTCTTCGGACCGGTGGCCGAGAAGCCGCTCGTCGCCCTCGCGGTACCGGTGGTCCGCCAGGGCCGGACCCTGGCCCTGCTGCTCGGCATCATCGCGACCAACCGCTTTCAGCAACGACTGGAGGAGGTGGCGCTCCCCGAAGGGTGGGCACTGACCCTGTTCGACGGCAAGGACGAGGCGATAGCCCGCCGGGCGCCGCCGGACCGGGCGGATTTCGCCAGCCCGGCAGGTCCCGGACGATTCGTCGCCCGGATGGCGGTCGCTCCCTGGTCGGTGGTGCTCGACATTCCTCCCCAAACCTATCACTCGCGGATCGTCGCGACCGGAGCGACCCTGGCGGCGGCGATTTTCGCCGTCACCCTGGTCAGTTTTCTGGGCGGGCGGTTGGCCGGCCGACGGCTCGGCCGGGCGCTGGCCACCCTCAACCGGCCGGGGTTATCGGAGGCCGCGCACCCGTCTATCACGGAGGTGGAAGGGGTACGAAGCATTCTGAAGGAGGCCGCGGCGGCGAGGGATGTTTCGGAAAACGCCCTGCGCCAAAGCGAGGCCAAATACCGCAATACCCTCGATTCCATGCTGGAGGGCTGCCAGATTCTCGATTTCGACTGGCGTTACCGCTATCTCAACAGGGCCGCCGAGACGCACAATGAGCGGCCTAATTCTGAATTGCTCGGCAGAACGATGATGGAATGCTGGCCCGGCATCACCGAGACCCGGGTCTTTGCCCTGGAAAAGAGCTGCATGGAGGAACGGATCACCTATCAGCTGGATAACGAATTCACTTTTCCCGATGGCCACAAAGGCTGGTTCCGCCTCGTCATCCAGCCGACTGCCGAAGGCATCGCTATCTATTCGGATGACATCACCGTCCACAAACAGACCGAAGAGGCGGTCCTCAGGCTCAATGAACAGCTGGAAGAGCGGGTCCGCGAGCGCACCGCCCAGCTGGAAGCGGTCAATCGGGAACTGGAAGCTTTTTCCTATTCCGTTTCCCATGACCTGAAAGCGCCCTTGCGCGGCATCGACGGCTACAGCCAATTGCTTGAAAAGGATTACTACGATCGCCTCGACGAGGAGGGGCGGCTGTTCATCCGGAATGTGCGCGCCAGCGCCGCGCAGATGCACGAGTTGATCGAAGACCTGCTGAATTATTCACGCATGGAGCGGCGGGTCCTGCAGACCGTGTCGATCGTTTTACCCACCCTGGTGCAATCGGTGGTCGCCAGACAGGCTGCCGAGATCAAGGAAGCCGGTATTCTGCTGAATCTGAAGGTTCCTCCCGTCGTCGTGCACGCCGATTCCGAAGGCCTCGCCATCGTGCTGCGCAACCTGCTGGACAACGCCGTCAAATTCAGCCGTAAAACCCCCTCGCCGGCCGTGGAAATCGGCGCCCGCAAGGAGGGCGACAAGGTGATTTTCTGGATCCGCGACAACGGCATCGGCTTCGACATGAAATTTCACGACCGCATTTTCGACACCTTCCAACGCCTGCAGCGGGCCGAGGATTATCCCGGCACCGGCATCGGTCTGGCCCTGGTGCGCAAGGCCATGCAGCGCATGGGGGGACGGGCCTGGGCCGAAAGCGCCCCCGGCGAGGGCGCCACATTTTTCCTGGAGATCCCGACATGACCACGACCTTGTTCAATCGACCGGTCCT
>MHXM01000087.1:313-8702 GCA_001825565.1 Desulfuromonadaceae bacterium GWC2_58_13 | reverse complement strand
TTTGGACTGCCCGCCGTAGATCTCCACCGACAGGTCATCCGCCCCAGCCACCTCCAGCACGATCTGGGTTTTATCGATACGACACTTCAGCTCTTTGACCAGGCCGGCGCGCCGGCGGTCCAGGCCGTCGGCCAGACGCAGAATGCCGCCAAGCCGCCGCACCAGAGCCTGATCGTCGCTGTTCAGACGAGCGAAGTTTTCATGCTTGTTCTTTGGCAGGGACTTGCGGTGATAACGGGCCAGGTTGGCGATGATCTCGGTCTCGCGGGGCGAGAAGTCAAACAGATTGGCATGCCGAATCAGGTGATAGGAATGCTTGTGGTGCTTGGCGTAGTCGATGAAATACCCAACATCGTGCAGCAGGGCCGCCGCCTCGAGAATCTGCCGGTTGCGGGGCGACAGGCCGGAGCCCTTGCCGCCATAGGCGGCCAACTCGTCAAAGATCCGCACCGCCAGGGTTCTCACCTGTTCGCCATGCACCAGATCGACATGGCAGGACCCGGCAAAGGTGCGCACCGCGGTCTCCCAGTCCCGAACCTGCTTGCGGCGGTCGAGAAAACCGTACTTTTCGAGGCTCTTAAGGATCAGCCCTTCGCGAATGCCGCGCTCGTTGATTTTAAGGATGTTGGTGCCGAAAAACCGCATCAGTTCATCGACCACGGCAACTCCGGCAACGATGATTTCCGCCCGTTCGGGACTGAGCCCGGCCAGGGTTTTTCGTTCCTTGAGGTTTTTTCTCTGCAGCATCGCCAGCAGGTGAACCACCTCCGAGCGCAATACCTCGTAGCCGTGAACCGAACCGTACTGTTCCTCGCGCATGCCCATAATCATGTTGCCGATGGCATTCAGCGTCCCTCCCGAACCGATCAGGCATTGCACGACATGGCCGTTTTCAGTTAGATTTTTCTGCAACACCTTGCGGATGTGGGCGCGCATCCGCCTGATGTCGTTTTCGGGAATCGGGTCCTGGCCGAGAAACTTTTCGGTCAGGTAAATCGCGCCGAGTTCGAAGGAACCGATGTCCTCGATATGACTGCCGACCGCCGTCACCACCTCGGCGCTGCCCCCGCCGATATCGACCAGGGCATAACGGGCGGTTTCCATGTCGAAGTGATGCCAGGCACTGAGCGCCGCCAGTTCCGCTTCTTCTTCACCGCCGATAATCTGGATCCGGATTCCGGTTTCCGCGGCCATCGCTTCGACAAACGCCTGCCCATTGGCGGCCTTGCGCACCGCACTGGTCGCCACCGCCACCACCGTCTTTACCCCCAGGCCGTCGGCGATCTTCTTCATGCGCGCCAACGCCTCCCGGGCCCGTTGCCAGGCGGCGGCGGAAATTTCACCGGTTGCCGACATCCCTTCGCCGAGACGGACCGTGGCCTTTTCATCGTCCAGCACCCTGAATTCGCTGTCGGGTGGAACTTCGACCATGATGCAGCGAATGGAATTGGTGCCGATGTCGATTGCCGCCAGCCGCCGGTCGATCACGATTCAAACCTCCCCAAGGGCAAAATGCCGCCTCCTTCCGTCTGGTACCCTGTCACCCATAGTCTTTCGCACCTTGCCGACACGTCAAGGCCCTACGCAATCCCTCGAAATCGGGTGCTAGCCTGCGATTCTTTTCAGCGGTTTCCTGGCCTTTTTGAGGCCACGGCTCAGTTTGTTCGGACCCATCCCCTCCAGGGCATCGAGCCTCTTCCCGGTTTTGGCCAGTTTCTTTCCGGTATTTTTCGGCCGGCCGCCCATTTTGGCTTCGACCCGAGCCAGGGTCTGCAAAAGCTTGCCGGCTTCTTTTTGCAGCCGCTTGCCGGCCCCCTTTTCGGACAGGCCTTCTTTTTTCACCAGCATATCGGAAAGCAGACCCTGCACCCTCTCCCGCAGCTTTTCCGCAGCCAGCTGCAGACCGGCCAACTGCTTTTGGCTCTTGGCTTTTTTAATCTTCTTTTCACCGGCGGCTGCGATTTCGGCCATGCCGGAGACTTCTCCGCTTCCGCAGGCTTCTTCCCCGGCCAGGTCCTCCGCCTGGACCAGAATCGAAGGGATCAGGCGGGCATGGAGTCCGGGTACGGCGCCGAGACCTTCGGCGCCGGCCTCGATAACCCTGGCGATACTGTCGATGCCCAAACCAACCATCCGTTGCGACAGGACCTGACCGATCCCCTTGATCCGCTGCAATTCTTTGCCCGCATTCTTTTTCATGGTAACCTCCCGTGGTGAAACGAACCCCTGCCCTGTAAGTAACCTCTATCGTGCTTCCATGTAATCTTTTATATTGCTACAACCCGGCCATTGAAAATAGTTAGAATCCTGTTAAATAAATATCAGGCCTAATTCTTTGAAATTTAACAAGAAACCACTCAATGCGCCAGTGCCCTAACGGTAAACTAACAATTTTCTAACAAAAGTGTCGGATCCTTTGGTGTCTCTTCGCGCGGGAAGGAGTCCCCCATGGATCAAGCCCAGGTTGAAAGCATCCCCGACCGGGATGAAAATCGTCCGGCCGAAAATCCGGCGGCAATCCCTTGCGACGAAACGGTTCCCGAGATGAAAAACGCCCCTCCCCCCAAGAAGCCCAAGTCCGCTCCCGACCTGTTTCATCCGGGAAATTACCTCAATCGCGAATTGACCTGGCTGGAGTTCAACCACCGGGTGCTCTATGAAGCGAACGACAAGCGGATTCCGTTGCTGGAACGGGTTAAATTTACCGCCATTGCCGGCTCGAACCTCGATGAGTTTTTCATGAAACGGATCGGCGGGCTCAAGCAGCAGGTGGGCGCCGGGGTCATGGAGCGCACCGTCGATGGCCGCATCCCCCAGGAGCAGATCCGGGACAGCTACACCTTCATTCGCCGTCACCAGATGGAGAAACAGCAGATCATCAAGCAGCTGACCAAGGAATTAGCCCACAACGGAATTTCCATTGTCGATTTCACGGCCCTTTCGGCCAAGGAGAAGGGGGAGCTTCGCCAGGACTATTTCAACAACATCTTCCCCCTGGTTACCCCCCAGTCCATTGATCCGGCCCACCCGTTTCCCTTTATTTCGAACCTCTCCCTCAACCTGCTGGTCACCCTGCGTTACCCCCGCGAAAAGGAACTGTCGCTGGCCCGGGTCAAGGTTCCGATCAGTGCGGGAGCCCCCCGTTTCGTGCGCATAGGTACCGACAACCGCTTCATCCTTTTGGAACAGGTCATGGCCAACAACCTCGACATGCTGTTCCCCGGGATGGAGGTGCTCGGCTGCGAAATGTTCCGGGTCACCCGCAACGCCAATACCGAAAAAGCCGAAGAGCACGCGGACGACCTCCTGGCCCTGATCGAATCGGCCCTGCAGAAACGTAAGTTCGCCCCGATCGTTCGCCTTGAGATCCTGCCGGGGATGGACCCGGCGCATCGCGGCCGGCTGGCCGCCGAGCTGGGCCTGGACGAAGAGGAGGATGTCTTCGAGGTCGAGGGCATTCTCGGAACCCGGGATTTCTTCCAACTGGCCGCGCTCAACATCCCCGCGCTGAAAGACCCCCCCCACCATCCGATCGTCCATCCGGCTCTGCAGAGCAGCCGCAACATCTTCCACATCATCCGGGATGCCGGCTCGATTCTGCTGCAACGCCCCTATGAATCCTTTACCTCATCGGTCGAGCGGTTTCTCCAGGAAGCCTCCACCGATCCCAAGGTCCGGGGCATCAAAATGACCCTGTATCGGACCTCCAGCCGCAGCCCGGTTCTCGACTACCTGGTCCAGGCGGCGCAGAATGGCAAACAGGTAGCCGTGGTGGTCGAGCTCAAGGCCCGTTTCGACGAGGCCGCCAACATCCGCCTCGCCTCACGGCTGGAAGAGGCGGGCATCCACGTGACCTACGGCGTGGTCGATCTGAAAACCCACACCAAGATCATTCTGGTGGTCCGCCAGGACTACAAAGGAATCCGCCGCTACGTGCACATCAGCACCGGCAACTACCATCCGGAGACCTCCCGGATCTACAGCGATCTGGGCCTGCTGATCTACGACAAGGCCATCGGTCAGGACGCAACCGAACTGTTCAACTACCTGACCACCGGCTACACGCCGAAACGTCACTACCAGAAACTGCTGGTGGCGCCCAAAATGCTCAAGCCCGGCCTGATCGAAAAAATCACCCGGGAGGTCAACCATTGCCTGAACGGCAAGACCGGACACATCATTTTCAAAACCAATGCGCTCGACGACGTCGACATCATTCGCGCCCTCTACGAAGCCTCCATGGCCGGGGTGAAGATCGAGCTCATCGTCCGGGACGGCTGCTGCCTGCGCCCCGAAGTTCCCGGGCTGTCGGACAACATCCGGGTCATCGCCATCATCGGCCGTTTTCTGGAACATTCCCGGGTTTATTTCTTCGCCAACGACGGCCACAACGAAATGTTCATCGGCTCGGCCGACGCCATGAAACGCAACCTGGAACACCGGGTCGAAATCCTGGTCCCCGTCGAATCCGCCGAATTGCAGGACGACCTCCGCTCCATGCTCAACCTTCAGCTCAACGACCGGCGCAGCGCCTGGGACATGCGTTCCGACGGCAGCTACCTGCAGCGGCGGCCGGCCGAGGGCGAGGAATCCCGCAACTGCCAGGAACTGCTCATCGAACTGGCTGAAAAACGCAACCGGGACGTTACCCGCCTGAAGAAACGCAAGTCCAAAAACTTCCCGGGCCGCAACCTGCGCTGACTTCGACAGGAGCTCGCCCCTTGGAATATCTGCTACCCGAAAATCTTTCGCTGGAATCGTTCCGGGAGCAACTGGCGGCGTTCGTGCCCCTGCGGTCCGGCCCGAGTACGCAAACCCGCAGAATATTTCTCGACAGCTTCGACTGGCGGCTATTCCGCCGGCAACGGGTACTGGCGGAGGTCACCGATGACAACGGCACCCGCCTGCATCTGCGAAAAATCGGCATCTGGTCGCCAATGCAACAGACAACGGCGGAAGCCCCCCGCTTCGCCGCCGAGCTTCCGCCGGGACCGCTGACGGATACCCTCGCGGAAATACTGGAAATGCGCTGCCTGCTCCCGCTCGCCCAAACCCTCACCACAACGCACTCCCTGGCCGTTCTGAACAAGGATCTGAAGACGGTCCTCCGACTCGAAATCGAGGATCACCGGGGCGGGCCGGCGGCAGGGGAGCCGGAACGGCGGCTTTCGACCAGGGTCCGTCTGATCCCGTTGCAGGGCTACCGGAAACCCCTGTGGAAGATGGATGGTTATCTGCGGAAGCGGATGGGACTGGAGCCCGCCGCGCTCGACATCTGGTACCAGGCGATGGATGCGGCGGGACGGCGCCCGGGCGATTACAGGTCGAAACTGGATGTGCAGCTCCTCCCCGATCAGCCGGCGATTGTGGCGACCCGCAAGATCCTGCTGCTCCTGCTCGACACCATGGAACGCAACCGGGACGGAATCCGACGGGGTCTCGACTCCGAATTCCTGCACGATTTCCGGGTGGCGGTGCGCCGGACCCGTTCGGCCCTCGGCCAGATCAAAGACGTTTTGCCACCGACGGTTCTTGCGCGGTACAAACCCGAGTTCGCCTGGCTCGGAGCCATTACCGGGCCCATCCGCGATCTCGACGTCCATCTGCTCAAGTTCGAAACTTACCGCGACGACCTGCCTCCCCAAATACGGGAAGACCTCTCCCCGCTACAGGATTTTCTGCACGAAGAACAGCGAAAAGCCCAACGCACTCTGGCCGGCGACCTCGCCTCACGCCGTTACCGGCATTTGATTGAGGAATGGCGAAGGTGGCTCGGATCCCCCATGGCCGAAATCCACGATTTGCCCTCGGACGCAGGCCACCCGGTCATTGAAGTAGCCAGCAAACACATCCGCGGGATATTCGAACGGGCTCTTAGGGAAGGCAACCGGATTACCGACCAATCCCCGGCTACGGATCTGCACGAACTGCGCAAAACCTGTAAAAAGCTTCGCTACCTGCTCGAATTTTTTCAGAGCCTTTACCCGGCCCATAAAATAGGCAGTCTGATCAAGGCTCTGAAGGTGTTACAGGAAAACCTCGGCGACTTTCAGGATCTCGAAGTGCAGTCGCGGGCCCTTCGGGATTTCAGCCGCCGGATGAGCGAACCAGCGCCGCCACCGGAAACCCTGCTGGCCATGGGGATGCTGATAGAAAGTTTACAGATACGGCAAAAAAAGGTTCGAAGCGATTTCTCCGTCCGCTTTTCCGAGTTCACCGGCAACCGGAACATCCACCTGGCTCGCGACCTGTTCGGGAAGGGAAAAATATTATGAAAATCCTTGCCACCTACAATATTAAAGGTGGGGTCGGAAAAACCGCGGCCGCCATCAATCTCGCCTGGCTGGCTGCCCAGGAAGGCGCCCGCACCCTGGTCTGGGATCTCGATCCCCAGGGAGCGACGACCTTCTATTTTCGAATCAAAGCCAAAATCAAGGGGGGCGGAAAACAGCTGGTCGGCGGCCAGAAAGACTTGACCGAGGCCATCAAAGGCACCGATTACCCCAATCTCGATCTGCTGCCCGCGGATTTTTCCTACCGCCACATGGATATCGTACTCGACTCGGCCAAAAAACCGACCAAACGCCTGAAAAAGCTGCTGGCCCCCTTAGAGAACGACTACGATTACGTTTTTCTGGACTGTCCGCCAAGCATTTCTCTGGTTTCCGAAGCGGTGTTCAAAGCGGCAGAGGTATTATTGGTGCCGATCATTCCCACGACTCTGTCGCTAAGAACCCTTGAACAGCTGTTCGATTTTGAACGTAAGGAGCAGATGGAAGGCATCAAAATCCTGCCATTTTTCTCCATGGTGGACCGCCGCAAAGGATTGCACCGGCAGATCGTGGAGACCTTGCCCGAGCGGCATCCGCAAATTCTCAGAACCCAGATTCCCTACGCCAGCGAGGTCGAACAAATGGGAATCCATCGGCAGCCCTTGGGAGCTTATTCCTCAAACAGCCGGGCATCGCGCGCTTTTTCCGATCTCTGGGCGGAAATCAAAGGACATCTTCCGGCCCCATGAGTGAAATCGTCCGTCGCTGAAAAAACGACTCCTTCAGGAAATCAAATCTTAACATTGGGCCGCTACCATCGCCGGAACAGCAAAATTTCCGGCGACCGACCTTCCCCTGAAAGGAGTCTTCCTTGGCCCACAAAAGCTACGTTCTCGACACCAACGTTTTACTTCACGACGCATGTTCCATCCTCTCTTTCGAAGACAACGAAGTGATTCTGCCCCTGGCCGTAGTCGAAGAGTTGGATAAATTCAAGAAAGACGGCGGCGAAACCGGCCGCAACGCCCGCCAGGTATCCCGTCTTCTCGATCAACTGCGCCAAAAGGGAACCCTGACCAACGGCGGCGCCCCATTGGACAACGGGGGGCGGCTGCGGGTGATCTTCTCCGGTTCGACCGACATGGAACGACTCCCTCCCGAGCTGAAAACGCCCACCGTCGACAATCAGATTCTGGCCCTTTGCCTCAATGAAATCTCGCACCACCGCTGCCCGGTGGTGCTGGTGACCAAGGATATCAACCTGCGCATCAAAGCCCATGCCGTGGGCTTGACGGCCGAAGATTACGAAACCGACAAAATTTCCTATGGGCATCTCTATTCCGGCTCCCTTCAGGTAGAGACCGACTCGGAACAGATCGACCGGTTTTTCCGGGAGCGCCGTCTACACCTGCCGGCGGAGGAACTCTACCCCAACCACTGCGTCACCCTCAAGGCCCCGCACAGCGAGACTCGCTCGGCCATCGGTCGCTTCGATCGGGAGACGGACAGCGTCGTTCCGCTCATGGAACTGCCCAAGGATGGGTGTTGGGGAATCTTGCCCCGCAACCGGGAACAGAAATTCGCCCTTGAACTTCTGCTCAATCCGGCCATCGCCCTGGTAACCATGATCGGCCGGGCCGGGACCGGCAAAACGCTGATGGCCATCGCCGCCGGCATGCACGCCATCACCGAAAAAGAACTCTATGGCCGGCTGCTGGTTTCCCGGCCCGTTTTTCCCATGGGCAGGGATCTCGGGTTTCTGCCTGGAGACGTGGAGGAAAAACTCGCGCCCTGGATGCAGCCGATTCACGACAACATCGACCTGCTGCTCAACGGCATCGGCGGCAGGGACAAGAAGAAGCGGGGATATCAGGAATTCAAGGACCTGGGGCTGTTGGAAATCGAACCGCTGACCTACATCCGCGGCCGGTCGATCCCCCGCAGCTACATGATCGTCGACGAGGCCCAGAACCTGACGCCGCACGAAGTCAAAACCATCGTCACCCGGGCCGGCGAAGGGACCAAAATCGTTCTGACCGGCGATCCGGAACAGATCGACAACCCCTACGTCGATGCGTCGAGCAACGGCCTCACCTACGTGGTCGAACGGTTCAAGA
>MHXM01000087.1:0-219 GCA_001825565.1 Desulfuromonadaceae bacterium GWC2_58_13 | reverse complement strand
CCGCCGGTCGGGGCACCGGCAGGTCCCATCCCCGTGTTTCAAAAAAGAGGCGCTGTTCCGGGAACCGGGCAGCGCCTCAGGGACTTGGTAAATACTGATGTACCAGGTTTTACGCTCAGATTTAGGTTAGATTTGTCGTCCCTTATTGAACAAAACCGCAGACCTAGCAGGGCTAAGTTGAGGATTTTGTGATTGAAGGGGCGGCAAAGATGGCCTGAA
>MHXM01000086.1:7711-7853 GCA_001825565.1 Desulfuromonadaceae bacterium GWC2_58_13 | reverse complement strand
CCCTTGACCCCGCCAGGGGAAAACTTTCTCTTACGGAATACACCGTTTTGAAAGAGGCCAAAGGATTAAGTCTGGTGGAGATCCATCTCCTCACCGGCCGCAAGCACCAGATCCGGGTGCATTTTGCGGAAAAAGGCCATCC
>MHXM01000086.1:7472-7628 GCA_001825565.1 Desulfuromonadaceae bacterium GWC2_58_13 | reverse complement strand
ACCCTTTCAGCAAAAAGCAGATGACCTTTGAAACCGAAATGCCGGAGGATTTTGTCCGGCTTCTGGGTAAGGTGTAGTTGGTTTTTACTTCGGTAGACACAAGAAAGCCCGCGAATGCGGGCTTTCTTGTGTTCGAGTGGATTATGCGGTCAGCTT
>MHXM01000086.1:0-7416 GCA_001825565.1 Desulfuromonadaceae bacterium GWC2_58_13 | reverse complement strand
TCGCGCAAAGGCACTGTCGTTGCTGTGCCATCTACATCAAACACTGTGACAGTCAAAGCGATAGTTTCGATGGTGCCATCGGTAAAGGTCATCTCGAAGGCCAGGATTTCGACATACTCTCCCAGATCGGGACGGGCCACGTTCAAACTGTCCCAATAACTGGTGGGACCGAACCCGTACACCGCGACAATGTCATCACCGGTATCGATCTTATAGGCTGGTGCCGTGGGAGTGCCAATCGCCGCCACAACCCCATTTACCGAGAAGGTTTCGCCAACCACAATATCAGTCTGCGGGCCAGTCCCATCTTTAACTCCCTTACCAGCCCAGGATGATCCGGCCATGACCAAGGTGAAAAGGGCGAGGATGATGCCAGTGGTGAAAGTTCTTCCGACCAGTTTTTTCATTTTTGAACCTCCTTTAGCCTGTTGTTGTACTCTCGGCTTTCGTTCCGCCCACCAACGGGCAAGACTCCCAGGTTCGAGTCGTCGAGCAAAGTGTTGCTGGTTTTTTTAATAATTTTTAACTAAATTATTGATGTTGCAGAAGGTGCGCCAAAAATCAGCTCACGGATCGAAAGGGAACGGACCGTTGGAATATTAATACCTTACGACGGCATCGGTCGTTGTGAGACCAAAACCCAAGGGGATGGGGCGTTCTGAAAGGACGAAATGGGCGCAACAGGTGCGACGAAACGGGCGCAAGTACCTCTCGCCCACAAGCACTCAAAGGATATGACCAGAGGTGAATCGCTTCAGTTTTTCATTCCATATTTCTGCAATTTATACCGCAGATGCCGCTCGGTCATGCCGAGCAAGACGGCAGCGCGCCGTTGCACGCCGTTGGTTTTATCCAAAGCCTTCTGGATCAGGTCCTGCTCGAAGGCCGCCACCTGGTTGACAAACGAGCCACTGAACGTCGGCCATTCAGGCTTGCCCTCCGCGGGCAATTGTCGAACCGCCGAGGGCAGATCGGCGGTGGTGATCATCGTGCCCCGGGCTAAAACGACCGATTGTTCGACGACATTTTCAAGTTCCCGGATATTGCCCGGATAGTTGTATTTCATCAAGAGATCCTGGGCTTCTTTGGAAAATTCCATCTTGCCGCGAATATTTTCTTCGCTGAACCGATTTAAAAAATGATCCATCAAGAGCGGGATATCCTCGCGCCGGTCTCGGAGGGGTGGGATGGTGATACTGACGACATTCAGCCGGAAGAAAAAGTCCTCTCGAAAGGCCCCATCCTTGATCATCTGTTCCAGCGGACGATTCGTGGCCGCGATCAAGCGAACATCAATCTCAATGGGCTCGCTACCGCCGACCCGCTCGATGGTTCGTTCCTGGAGCATGCGCAATAATTTAGTCTGTGTCGCCAGAGGAATGTCGCCAACTTCATCCAAAAACAGGGTGCCCTGGTGCGCCTGCTCAAACCTGGCGATACGCTGACGTTCGGCGCCGGTGAAACTCCCCTTTTCATGCCCGAAGAGTTCGCTTTCGAGCAGGGTGCTGGAAAGAGCGGCACAATTGACCGTCACCATCGGTCGATCCTTGCGGGGGCTGGCGTAATGAATCGCTTTGGCCAGAACTTCCTTGCCGGTGCCGCTCTCGCCACAGAGCAATACGGTTGCCCGGGTGGGAGCAATCCGCGCCACGGTGCTGGCAACTTCACCCATCGCCCGGCTCTGGTAAATCAGATTGGGGAGCTTGCAACGTTCGGCAAGCTGGTCGCGCAGTAGCATATTTTCGGAAATTAAATAATGGCGCTCCTGGATCTTTCCCAGAACCAGTTCCAGCTCATCCAGATCAATCGGCTTGATCAAATAGTCAAAGGCGCTGGCTTTCATGGCGTCAACGGCAATATCGACTGCGCCATAGGCCGTCATCAATACCACCTCGATTGTGGGGTTAAGGGCCTTGATTGCCGTTAAAACGTCCAATCCGCTTTGGTCCGGCATCCGAAAATCCGTCAATACCACATCGACCTGATGCTTTTCGACATGAGCGATGCCGGCCGATCCCGAGGCAGCGGAAGCCGTTGCATGCCCTCTTTTTTTCAAGAAACCCGCCAAAGAATCCCGTTGGGGCTTTTCATCATCGATGATCAGAATATTCATATCCTCAACCTGGGTATCATCCAACACTTTCCGCCGGCAGGGAGAGGGTAAACGTTGTCCCTTGTCCCGGTTTACTGTGCACCGAAACCTCGCCGCCGTGCTCGGTTATGATACGATGGACCAGCGCCAGACCCAAGCCCGTGCCGGTCGGTTTGGTGGTGAAATAGAGATCAAATACTCTTTTTTGATGCTCCGGCAAAATACCCGCGCCATCGTCGGTAACATCAATACAAAGGTGTTTATCGGTATTTTTGGCATTTATCGAAATCGAGCCACCCTCCGCAATGGCATCCATGCCATTCTGCAAAAGATTCAACAACGCCTGATGAAACTGATTTTTGTCAACGTTAATAATGGTTTTCACATCACCACCGGTCACCAGGCGGATGTGTTTCGCGCCCGCCTGCGCTGAAACCACCTCGACGCTTTGCTTAATCAGTTCATCAACTGAAACCGGCGTCATGATCAACGCCGGAGGACGGGCAAGCTCTAAAAACTGGCGGACTATCAAACCGATGCGTTCGATTTCAGAGCGCACGGTTCGGGTCAGCCCAGCGTACTCATCCTTGTCCGTTGTCGGCTCAAACTCTTTTTGAAAGCGTTGCACGATCATGCTGATGGCATTGAGCGGATTGAGAATCTCATGGGCAACTCCCGAGGCCAACTGGCCCATGGCGGTTAACTTTTCCTTGCGGTGGACCTGTTCCTCCAGCTGCTTTCGCCTGGTCTGGTCACGCAATAAAATTACACCGGTGTCCATTTCGCCGGTTTCATCAAAAACATAAGAGATGCTGACAGCGACGGAAATCGGACGGTTCAGCCATTTAATATGCAGGCTCTGCTCAACATTATCCAGTTGTTGCTTCTTTTCCAATACCTCCATGATGGACTGGCTGTCGACAATAAAATCGGCGATCCGCCGGTCGGTCAGCTGGTTTTGATCCATGTGAAAGATGCGGCGAGCGGCGGTGTTGGCAAACCTGATCGAGCACTGACCATCGACCCCGATGACGGCGTCACTCATGGAATGCAGAATATTGCCGGTGTAGGTTTGGATTCGCGCGTGTTCCTGTTTCAGGAAACGATAGTTTTGGCTGATGATAACGATGCTGATCAAAATAAATCCGATGAAAATGACCCCGATCGAAGTAACCATGGTCCGTTGAACCATGCTCTTTTCCAATGATCGAACTTCATTCAGGTGCAGACCGATGCGTAATCTCCCCTTGAATCCGTCGTTCACCGCAAAGGGAGTAACAAGTTCCAGTATTTCCTGATCATTGAAACGGGCGGTTCGGGTGCGGACTGAATCTCCCCGCAAAAAATCATCGGCCGCAATCGACGTCATTTCCTTAATCGCGGGCGTGGCGGCCAGGATTCCTTCCGCGTCCTGAAGCACGACATAAACCAGCTCCTGCTGGTTGCCGATGTCTTCGAGCAGCTTGTCGAGCCCGATCCGGGTGCCAAACGCCAGCATGTCCGCCGCGTCGACATTGATCACAATAACCCCGCCTTTGTACCGTTTTACCGCCACGGCATATCGTTGACCTTCAATTTGACGGGCTTCCTTCATCCCAATATTTATTTCTTCCGCTTCGCCATCGAGGATGGGTTGAAAAAAGACCTTGGGCCGGTATTTACTCACGCCATCATGAAAATCGCGAACGCTGGATGCAACCTTGATCCCTTCCGCGTCAAAAACGTTGATCCGGTATAAATCGTTTTTGTCTGCAACATCTTCCAATAAAGCATCGGTCAGTGGTTGATACTTTTCAATTTCACGCAACAATCGTGCGTTATTAAAAAGTCTCTCGGCGATTTGATTTTTTATTTCCGATTGGGACAAAATGGAATTCGCCGCACTTTGTTTAATTATTTCAAGCAGTGCCAAACCTTCATATTCGTGCATTTGTATCAAATCAATACGACTTTGCCGCAATTCAAAATAGGCAGAGGAGATCATTAATAAGGCAATAATAAGCCCGATGACCAACATATATCCTGGCTTGAAAAAATTTATTGTTTTCATAAGATATCTATAGCTTACGGGTCAGATAAATACATATAATTTTGCGCATATTCATAATTCTACCCCCCCTACCCAAGACAGCCGTTCCCCATTTGCGGACAAGATGGTCAGGCTAGGATCGTTCTGCAGAACCCTCCTTTAATTATGTTACCTTGGAACTCATGGAAGCAATGAGCGTAATCTAATTATTTTAACAAGTCAAAATTTCCGAGATGAACCTGTTTGAATTCAACGGTCCCATGCGGCTGAAGATTTTTCGGTTCAGTTTTGCCTGGGAAATAATTGGGCAAATCTGCAAAGGGCTTCAGCTGTGATACGTATGAATATTTTAATCGGGCTTATGCGGGCCGAAATTTACTGAAGATGACAAACGGAGGAAGAAAATTGAGGTAATTCAAAGGAAACATCAGAAAAAGCGGATATGAAAAAAGGCCCACAGCTAATGCTGTGAGCCCTTAATTTTTTTTGGCTCCCCGGGCCGGATTCGAACCAGCGACAGGGTGGTTAACAGCCACCTGCTCTACCGACTGAGCTACCGGGGAATGTTGTGACAGGGACGGAATATACGAGATTGTCCCAGGTGTGTCAAGAATATTTTCGACACCCCAAGGTTTTTATCGTGCCCCTTTTTTAAGATCGACCAGGATCTGCTTGGCGACGGCCTTGAGCGTCTCGAAAACTCCCTCACCAGTCACTGCGCAGGCGGTAAAATCGGGTACGTTATCGGGATTAATCAGCTTTCTCAGCTCTTCGACCGGGGTGATGTTGGGAAGATCGATTTTGTTGTACTGGATGATGAAGGGAAGGTTTTCAAGCTGGTACCCCTGCTCTTCAAGGTTGTCCTTGAGGTTTTCGAGGCTTTCGATGTTCGCATCAAGGCGTTCTTCCTGGGCATCGGCTACAAACACCACACCGTCGACCCCCTTAAGAATCAATTTGCGGGAGGCGTCGTAAAAAACCTGGCCGGGGACGGTGTAGAGGTGAAACCGGGTTTTGAAGCCGCGGATTTCGCCAAGTGCGAGGGGAAGAAAATCGAAGAACAGGGTCCGCTCGGTCTCGGTGGCCAGAGAGATCATCTTACCCTTGGCGTCGGGAGCGGTCTTCTGATAGATATACTGCAGATTGGTCGTTTTACCGCAGAGACCGGGACCGTAATAGACGATCTTGCAGTTTATTTCACGCGAAGCGTAATTGATGAATGACATGGCTTATCCCATTACCTGAAGAGATTGTCTATATCGTCGTCGGTGATTTCGGCAAAAGGACTCATTTTGTTTCCCCTCTCCGTCTCCTCAGCTTTTTTCGCCAGATCGTCAAAAATTCGCCCTAATTCGTCGCTGGCTTTTTTGACACGCAGCCGAACCAGGCCCAGGGAACTGCGCTGGTCAAAAATAACGACCAAAATGACCCGGCCGGCGATGATGGAAATATGCAGGTTGTCCTTCTCCCCTTCGTGAAAGAGGATGGAGAACTCTTTTTCGCCAATCAGCTTGGCTAAACCACCGGTTGCGGCGATGTTGCCGGCAGTCAGCGACGCGAGGCTGGTGGTATCCAGGTGCTCGGTGGCGCCGACAGAAGAAATCAGTTGACCGTTTTTATCCACCAGGAAGATAACCTTGGAATTGGACTCGCGCAACAGTCGCTCGATGACAACGTTGATTTTTTTGAATTCTTCGTCGTACATGACGAATGAAGGCTGAGAGCCGAACATAGGTTTGCTCCTTGCTGGGGTTTTCTGGCCCAATTTTTATAGCATCTATTGTGCCAATAAATCAAGGGCTTCGCCCTGGAGGATCGCTCCCCGGCGGCCCGCGTCGGAAGCTCAGCGACACTGGTAACCGATAATTTCTTCGATGAAATCGACTCCGTAGCGGGCTGCCTTGTGCCTGCCGACCCCGCTGACCTGCATCAACGCATCGAGATCAACGGGCCGCCTGGCCGCCATCTCGGCCAGGGTGGCATCGCCGAACACCACGAAGGGAGGAACCCCAGCCAGGTCGGCCAGCCGCTTGCGAACTTCCCGCAGGGCGTTGAACAGGTTTTCGTCATAATCGAAATCACCGATCTTACGACGCCCCGGCTTTTTCTGCTCGCGAACTTTTATCCGTGGCCGGGCCAGCACCAGCGGGTGTTCGCCGCGCAGCAGGGGACGAGCCTGTTCGGTAAGCTTGAGCACGGAAAAGCTGGCCACGTCCTGTCGCAGATAACCAAGATGGATCAGTTGGCGGATCAACGCGCCCCAGTCTTCCTGGCTTTTATCGGCGCCGATACCGTGGGTCGACAGTCGGTCGTGGCCGAGATCGAGAATGCGCTGGCTACGGCTGCCGCGCAGAACGTCTATGACGTGGCCGACACCGAACCTCTGGCCGACTCGGTAGACGCAGGAGAGAGCCTTGCGGGCGTCCTCGGTGGCATCATAGGTCTGCGGTGGATTGAGGCAGATGTCGCAATTGCCACAATCCTGTTCGAGTCGCTCGCCGAAATATCCGAGCAATACCCGTCGCCGGCAGGTCTGGGCCTCGGCAAACCCGGCCATGGCATTGAGCTTGTGCAGCTCGATCCGGTTCTGCTCGGGGTTGCCCCCCTTTTCAATCAACCCGCGGGAAATGGCGATGTCGCCATAACCGAACAACAACAGGGCTTCGGCCCGCAACCCGTCACGGCCGGCACGTCCGGTCTCCTGATAGTAGCTTTCGATGTTCTTGGGCAGGTCGTAATGGACCACGAAACGGACATTGGGCTTGTCGATTCCCATGCCGAAGGCGACGGTAGCCACCACCACCTGCAGTTCATCACGCTGGAAAGCCTCCTGCACCCGTTGCCGCTCGCGATCAGCCAATCCGGCGTGATACGGCGCAGCTTTGATCCCCTCGCTCAGCAACCGAGCGGCCACCTCTTCGACACGCTTGCGCGACAGGGCATAAACGATCCCAGCCTCGTCCGGACGTTCCCGCAGAAAGGTCAACAACTGTATCGCCGGCTTTCGCTTTTCGACCACCGAGTAACGGATATTGGGCCGATCGAAGCCTGCGATGTGAACGGCGGCCCGGCGCAGGCCGAGACGATCAAGGATATCGGAGAGGGTCTGAGGATCGGCGGTGGCAGTCAGGGCGATCACCGGCACCTCGGGGAAGTAGCTCCGCAACTGGCCAAGTTGGATGTACTCGGGACGAAAGTCGTGACCCCACTGGGAGACACAATGGGCCTCGTCGATGGCGAACAATGCCACCGTCACCTCTTCGAGCCGCTCCAGGAAACCATCGCTCATCAACCG
>MHXM01000085.1:20308-20587 GCA_001825565.1 Desulfuromonadaceae bacterium GWC2_58_13 | reverse complement strand
GATCAGTTGCAGCCGCTTCTCGGTGCTGTTGGGGGCGAAGATGAAAATCGGGTCGAGCCCGTGCTTGCTCATTGCCGCCAGGTAATCGGCGGCCTCCTCGGGCGGCAGGTCGGGGACGATGGCCCCTTTGAGTCCCCGTTGCGCCATGGCCCGCGCGAATTTGGCCACTCCGTACTTGAAGAGGATGTTGTAGTAGGTCATGACCAGAAAGGGAATATAGAACTCGCGGCCGACCCGTTCGGCGAAGTCGAGGCACTGCTCGACAGTGATGCCGGTGGC
>MHXM01000085.1:19816-20258 GCA_001825565.1 Desulfuromonadaceae bacterium GWC2_58_13 | reverse complement strand
GACCATCGCCTTGACGATCCGGTACGAATCCTCCAGCGACGGGTAGCCGATGACGATGTGGGTCATCAGCAGGATGTCTTTGCTCTCCAGCTGCTTGCGGATGGTCGTCTCAATCATGATATTGCTCCGCCTTGTGTCGGATGAATTGTCTCCAGGCCGGGTCTTCGAAGGCGTCGGCCACGGTGAAGATGTCCTTGTCGCCCCGCCCGGACTGGTTGATGATGATGATGTCGTCGGGGGAGAGCGTCGGCGCTTCCTTGAAGGCCTGGGCGAAGGCGTGGGACGATTCGAGAGCCGGGATCAATCCCTCCTTGCGCATGGTCAGGGCCAAAGCATCGATCACCTCGCGGTCGGTGGCCGCTTCGAAACGGGCCCGGCCGCAACTGTGCAGATGAGAGAGGATCGGCGATACGCCGACGTAGTCGAGGCCGGCGGCGATGCT
>MHXM01000085.1:17681-19783 GCA_001825565.1 Desulfuromonadaceae bacterium GWC2_58_13 | reverse complement strand
CAGAAAATAGGTCTTGTAGCCCTGGGCCACGCCGATGCTGGCGTCCTTGGAGGCCAGCCGGGCGGCGTGCTGTCCCGAGTCGAGCCCCTTGCCGCCGGCTTCCACGCCGACCAGTTCCACCGGATCGTCCATGAATCCCGAGAACAGCCCCATGGCGTTACTGCCGCCGCCGACGCAGGCGTAGACCCGCTTGGGCAATTTTCCTTCCCGCTCCAGAATCTGCTTTCTCGCCTCCTGGCCGATGATCGACTGAAACCAGGTCACCATCTCGGGAAAGGGATGGGGGCCGCAGGCGGTGCCGAGCACGTAGTGGGTGTTGTCCATGTTCGACACCCAGTCGCGGAAAGCTTCATTGATGGCGTCCTTGAGGGTGCGCGAACCGTCCTTGACCGGCACCACGGTCGCTCCCAGGCGCTCCATCCAGAAGACGTTGGGGCGCTGCCGCTCGACGTCAACCTCGCCCATGTAAATGGTGCACTCCAGCCCGAAGCGCGCGGCCATGGTGGCCGTGGCCACGCCGTGCTGGCCGGCGCCGGTCTCGGCGATCACCCGTTTCTTGCCCATCCGTTTGACCAAAAGACCCTGGCCCATGACGTTGTTGGCTTTGTGGGCGCCGGTGTGGTTGAGGTCTTCGCGCTTGATGTAGATTTTTGCCCCGCCGAAATGCCGGGTCAGATTTTCGGCGAAGGTCAGCGGGGTGGCGCGGCAGGAATAGGTCGACATGATGTCCACGTATTCTTGCCAGAAGGCCGGGTCGGCCTTGGCTGCATCGAAGGCGGCTTCGAGCTCGTCGAAAGTGGCGCTGAGGATTTCGGGGACGAAGGCGCCGCCGAATCCCGAAAAATAGCCACGGTCATGCATGGTTTAATCCTCCGAGGGTTTGGGAAAAGACGAATTGATCGGTTCGGCAGAACAGACGCGAGAAGAAACCGGCCTCTTTCCGCGGAAAGTGCAGCAGTCGTTCGACCAGCAGCAGGGGAGTGTCCGCGCCGACTTCCAGCAGCTTCGCCCGGGTATCGTCGAGATAGCCGATGCGGAAGTTCTGGCGGCCGCCGGAAGGGCGCAGGAAAAACCGCTCCGCCGCCACCGTCGACAACGATTGCCCGGTCAGGTCGATTTGGTCGAGGCCCGTGAAGAGATCGGCGTCGAGATAGAGTTCTTCAAGCAGCACCGGCATTTTTTCGCTGCGGGTCAGGCGCGACAGCACGTAGGCCTGGCGGCCGGCGAAGGGATGGAGCGTTTCGCTGTCGATGGTCTGGCGCACCGCCTGGCCGAGCAGCCGGCTTTCCGTTGCCAAGCCCTTTTTGCGGAACGAGGCGCTGGTGCCGTCGAGGGAAAAGAGGTCGACTTCCTGCGGGGGTTCACAGACGTAGGTCCCCGAGCCGCGGCGGCGGCTGAGCAGGCCCTTGCGCACCAGCGAATCGATGGCCTGGCGCACCGTCGGCCGGCCGATGCCGTAGCGGGCCGCCAGCTGGTGTTCCGAGGGGATGCGACCGCCCGAAGCGTATTCACCCGCGCGGATGCCGGCAACGAGTTTCTCGGCCAGTTGGTAATAAAGCGGCGTGGGGGCCTGGGGATTGAGCATGTCAAATCATCCTGACGGCGTGTTTAGATGCCTATCCTAAAGGGCAAGATGTAAAGTTGTCAAGACAAATAACGGCAAGGTTTCCCCGGTTGCTTTCCGATTTTTTTGCATTAGTCTTGAATTAATTCAATGCAACCGACCCAGTACTGGGAGAACGAATATCTTTAACGCAAAAGGCGGGAGGTCAAAATGAGCAAGAGAATCATCATCTGTTGTGACGGAACCTGGAACGAACCGGAAAACGAAAAGGAAGGGAGGCGGGTTCCGACCAACGTGCTCAAGCTGGTGCGGGCCATCGAGCCACGGGATGTCGAAAGGGGGATCGACCAGGTGGTCTATTACGGCCGTGGGGTGGGCACCGGCACCTTCGGTCTGATCGACAAGTACCTGGGAGGCGGCGCCGGTTTGGGGATTTCCCGGAATATTCAGGATGCCTACCAGTTTCTCGCCACCAACTATGTCGAGGGGGATGAAATCTTCTGCTTCGGATTCAGTCGCGGCGCCTACACCGCCCGCT
>MHXM01000085.1:16981-17596 GCA_001825565.1 Desulfuromonadaceae bacterium GWC2_58_13 | reverse complement strand
TCCTCCGGCACAGCGGGAGTCTTCAAAATACCATCCGCGGCTGCGAGACCTGCCGCGAAGCCGGCCAAAAATAAAATTCATGGGGGTCTGGGACACGGTCGGGTCCCTCGGCGTGCCGACTCCGCTACTGAGCAGAATTTCGAAAAAATACTGGGTCGGCTTCCACAATGCCGCTCTTTCCGGTCTGATCGAGAACGCCTACCAGGCTCTGGGCATCGACGAGCGGCGCCAGCCTTTCGCTCCCGCCATCTGGGATCGCCGGACCGGACAGAAAAAATTGCAGCAAGTATGGTTTGCCGGGGTGCACAGCAACATCGGCGGCGGATATCCGGACAGCGGCCTGTCGGATATCGCCTTTCTGTGGATGGCCAACCGGGCCATGGAGCACGGACTGGTGTTCGACTCCCGCTATCTGGCCGATCGCGCCAAGGTCGCTCCCCAGGCCACCGGCCAACTGGAAGATTCCTACTCGCTGGGGTACAAGATCCTGCGGACACTGCGGGTTTCCCCCTATCCCCGGCCGATTGGCCGTTTTCTGAACATGGGGGAAATGGTTCACGAGAGCGTGCTCAAGCGGCTGCTTACTCCCCATCTCAATTATCGTCCCGAAAATGT
>MHXM01000085.1:16702-16920 GCA_001825565.1 Desulfuromonadaceae bacterium GWC2_58_13 | reverse complement strand
CACATCAACGACCTGCCTCTCGCGGTGTTCCATGAGCGCAAGGGGATCCGCCGGGATCTCGGCGGATCCCCGGCAACCCTGACCCTCGACGGAAACGTCGAACTGTCCTGCCAGGTGTCCAATTACAGCGATGCCGGCGGGGTGATGCTGTCCGTTTCCGAACCGCTCGAACCGGGTACCGAAGGGATGCTCGAATACGGTCAGCTCGGGCGGCACAA